>NZ_JARACH010000059.1:0-58807 GCF_029087445.1 Amycolatopsis sp. La24 | reverse complement strand
CACCCAACGAGCGAGGCACCCAGCCCCTCCCCCGCACCCCGATACGAAGCCAAAATGCGGACGGGGGGTGCTTGTCAAGGCATCTTTCCCGCCTTGACAAGCACCCGCCGTCCGTCATCACAATCAAGCTTCGGGGTGCCCCACGCAACCATGTGGGCGCAATGTCGCCGCCAGGCGACGAGCCGAAAACAAAAGAGACTCACAAATCCAACGCAGCCCTCAAAGCCACATCGATCTGCTCCTGAACCTCCCCGTCAACCTCCGCGATCCGCTCCGCCAGCCAAGGCCGATACAACCGCGTGAGATTCAACGTGGACACCCAATACCGAGCATCCACCGCAACCCCGAGAATGTCCTGCGGATCCCGGTCCAGCAACTCAGTCCCGAGCAGCCAAGGCCGCTCAGACTCATTCACCCCGTCCGAAGACAGCAAAACGACAGTCCGCTGCCGAGCAGGATCAGTAGGCGGGTGGTAAGTCCAAACCTCACCCCTGCGCACGCATCTCCTTCTCCGCAGCCGCCCGCTCCGCCTCATCCGCTTCCGCCGACGAAGCGGCAGGGGCGACCGGAGCCCGCTGCGGGGTATACCCAGTCCGGACCGCCTCGCGCCGGGCCGCCTTGGACAGCCAGGACGAGACCGAGATCCCGTGTGCTTTCGCGGCCCGCTCGGCGTACTCGAGCGCACCGGTGTCGAGCGAGAGTGTCACCTTACGTGTTGCCATACCTTTTACCGTACCACTCCCACCGCTCCGGAAGCTCTCACAACGTCGGCGACCGGCCCTCGAACGGCGTGGACAGCACGACCGTCGTCCGGGTGGACACCTTCGCGGCCTCGCGGATCCGCCGGAGCAGGTCTTCGAGGCCGAGCGGCGAGGCGACGCGGACCAGCAGGATGTAGGACTCGTCGCCGGCCACCGAGTAGCAGGACTCGATCTCGGTGATGTGCTGGATCCGCTGCGGGTAGTCGTCGGGCGCGGCCGGGTCGTTCGGGGTGAGCGAGATCAGCGCGGTGAGCGGGAGGCCGATCTGCTCGCCGTCGAGCCGGGCGGTGTAGCCGAGGATGACGCCGCGCTGTTCGAGGCGGCGCACCCGCTGGTGCACCGCCGAGACCGACAGCCCGACCCGTTCGGCGAGGTCGGTGAAGCTGCGCCGCCCGTCGGCGGCGAGCTCCTGCACGATCGCCTGGTCGAGCGGTTCCAGCGGTCCGCTCATGCCGCCACCTCCGCGAGGAGTCGCGCACGGGCCGGTCGGGAGGCGGCGGCGATGGTTCGCCGGAAGGCTGCGCTCATGCGTCCAGCACGACCAGTTCGTGCGGCCGGGTGTTCACCGGCTCGACGCCCGAGTCGGTGACGAGCACGATGTCCTCGATCCGGGCGCCCCAGCGGCCCGGCTGGTAGATGCCGGGCTCGACGCTGAAGGCCATGCCCGCCTCGAGCGGCAGGGCGTTGCCCTTGATGATGTAGGGCTCTTCGTGCACGTCGAGGCCGATGCCGTGGCCGGTGCGGTGGATGAAGTACTCGCCGAATCCGGCGGCGTCGATGACGTCGCGCGCGGCCTGGTCGATGCTCTCGGCGGTGGCTCCGGGGCGGACCGCGTCGACGGCGGCCTGCTGCGCGCGCTGCAGCACGGCGTAGGTCTCGGCGACGTCGGCGTCGCGGGGTTCGCCGATCGAGTAGGTGCGGGTGGAGTCGGAGTTGTAGCCCTCGGGCACGGGTCCGCCGATGTCGATCACGACGACGTCGCCGCGTTCGATGACGCGTTCGGACACGTCGTGGTGCGGGCTGGCGCCGTTGGGGCCGGAGCCGACGATGACGAAGTCGGCGTGCGTGTGGCCCTCTTCGACGATGGCGGCGGTGATGTCCGCGCCGACCTCGGCTTCGGTGCGGCCGGCGCGCAGCCATTCGCCCATCCGCGCGTGCACGCGGTCGATCGCCGCGCCCGCCTTGCGGAGGGCGTCGATCTCGGCGGCGTCCTTGCGCATCCGCAGTTCGCGCACGATCGGGCCGGCGAGGGTCTGCTCGGCGTCGCCGAACGCGGCGCGCAGGGCGAGCACGTGCAGCGCCGGGGTGAAGTCGCTGACCGCGATCCGGCCGGGCTTGCCGAGCCGGTCGGCGACGAGCCGGTAGGGGTCGTCGCCGTCGACCCAGGTGAGCACGTCGACGCCGAGGTCGTCGGTGGGCACGCCGGCGTAGCCGGGGGCCTCGAGCTTGGGCACGACGAGCGCGGGAGTGCCGTCGGCGGGCACGACGAGAGTGGTCAGCCGCTCGAACGAACCGCCCGCCTGGCCGAGCAGGTACCGCAGGTCCGAACCGGGCGCGACGAGCAGCGCGTCGGTGTTCGCGGCGGCGGCCGCTTTCGCGGCGCGGTCGAGACGGGCGCGGAGCGCGGCGGCGTCGGGAGCGGGCGTGTGGAGGGATCGGCTCGACATGACGCCGAGCCTAGTACCGGCGTCGCGGCGCGGCCCGCCCGTCCTCCCGAACCGGCGTGCCGCCCCGGCCACCTCGCCGAAGCCGCGTGTGGGCACCGTCCGTGAAGGACTCCTTGGGGGAATCTGATTCCCCCAAGGAGTCCTTCACGGGCTTCGGCCTTCGCGGGAGCGGACGCGCCCGGCGCCGCTTTCGGGTCGATCCGGGCCGGACGTGGCAGGCTGTGCGGGTGACCGGACCACTCGCCCTCCTCGATTCCGCGAGCCTCTACTTCCGCTCGTTCTACGCGCTGCCCGATTCGATGACCGCGCCCGACGGGACGCCGGTCAACGCCGTGCGCGGGTTCACCGACACGATCGCGCGCATCCTCACCGACCGCCGTCCGTCGCGGCTGGTCGCCTGTCTCGACGCGGACTGGCGGCCGAAGTTCCGCACCGATCTGCTGCCGAGCTACAAGGCGCACCGGGTCGCGGAGCCCGGGGACGGCGGGGCGGACGTCGAGGAGGTGCCCGACACGCTGACCCCGCAGGTGCCGATCATCCTGGAAGTGCTGGAGGCGTTCGGGTTCGCCGTCGCGGAGGCGGACGGCTACGAGGCGGACGACGTGATCGGCGCGCTCGCGACGCGGGAGAAGGACGCGCCGGTCGAGGTGATCACCGGCGACCGGGACCTGTTCCAGCTGGTGCGCGAGGAGCCGACGCCGACGTCGGTGGTGTACGTCGGGAAGGGCTGGGCGAAGGCGGAAGTGCTGGGGCAGCGGGAAATCGCCGAGAAGTACGGCGTTCCGGCCGAGCACGCCGGCCCTGCTTACGCGGACATGGCCGCGTTGCGCGGCGACCCGTCGGACGGGCTGCCGGGCGTGGCGGGGATCGGCGAGAAGACCGCGGCGAAGCTGATCACCCAGTTCGGTTCGCTGGAGGAACTCGTCGCCGCGGCCTCGGCCGGGGATTCGCGGGTGCCGTTGAAGACGCGGCTGCGGCTTTCCGACGCCGCCGACTACCTGGCTGTCGCGCCCACCGTGGTGCGGGTCGCGGTGGACGCGCCGGTGGTGCAGTCCGGGCCGGACGCGGTGCCGCCCGCGCCCGCCGATCCGGATCGGGTGGCGGAGCTGGCCGAGCGGTGGAACCTGGGCCGTTCGGTGGAGCGCCTGCTGGCGGCACTGCCCGGAGCTTGATTTGCCAGGGAGGGTTCCAGCCCGCGGCGGAACCCTCCCTGACGGTCAGAAGTGCGTGCCGGTCCAGGGTTGCGTGCCGGTCCGGAACAGCGCGTCCACCCGGGCGAGGGTTTCCGCGCTCGCGCCGGTGATCCGGCCGGACAACGCGAGCGGCGCGGCTTCCCAGGCGCCGAGGTACAGCATCGCCAACGTGTCCACGTCCAGTTGCAGATCGGCGTCGGCGTCGGTGCGCTCGACCCCGTTGCTGCTGACCCGGTACCGGCCGCGGTTGTCCGGCAGCATCCGGTCGTTCACTTCCAGCACAACGGGTTCCGCGGAGCCGTACGCGCGGGCCGCGAGCGCCGCCTGGACGTCGATCAGCCGCAGCCACAGTTCGTCGTCGACGGCGACGGTGTGCGCCCGGCGCGGGTCGACGAGCAGCAGGCCCACCGGGTCGTCCACCGGACGGCAGCGCGCGTGCACGACCTCGATCAGGTCGACCGACAGCAGGAACCGCCACAGTCCGGCCAGTGCTTCCGGCGACGCCGCGTGCAGTTCGTGGACTTCGAGCGCGGCGCCGCGTTCCGGGTCGAGGTAGCTGTTCTGCGGCACGACGTGGAAGACGGCGAAGCCGTCGTCGCCGTCCGGTCCACTGTGGACAGCGACGCGGTGGTTGCCGCCGTCGGGGTGGAGGTGCCAGTTGAACGCGATCGGCCACCAGAGTTCCGGGCGGGCGATCCGGCCGGGGCGGCCGGTGTCGATCCGTTGGTACAGCGAGGGAATCGTCGCGATCGCGTCGTCGGCGGAGAGCAGCCGGACGCGGCCGGGGGCGGCGACGGTTTCGCGCAGCGGGGCCGGTTGCTTGAGCTGCAGGGTGGCCATGCGGGTCGCGACGCCGTAGCCGAAGCGGCCGTAGATCAGCGCTTCGCTCGCGTACAGCGCGGCGACGACGTGGCCGCGCTGGACGAAGTCGTGCAGTTGCCGGTCCATCATCGCGGTGAGCACGCCGCGGCGGGTCCAGTCGGCGCGGACGCCGACGCCGTCGACCGCGGCCATCGGCACGGTGGCGCCGCCGGGGACGGCGAGTTCGGTGGCGAAGGAACTGGCGATGCCGATGGGTTCGCCGTCGTGGAACGCCCCGGTGCGGCCGTCGGCCTTCCAGGAATCGCCGACCCGGGCCCAGCGCTCGTCCGAGGGCGGGTTTCCGTGCAGGGACCGCACCAGGAGGTCGAAAGTCGCGCGGCTTTCGTCGTCGGTGATCTGGCGTACCACGTAGTCGCTCATGTCCCGATTCAACCAATTTCCGCGGCCGCGCGGCTATCGGATTTAACGCGGCCGAGTCACTGGGGCGGGTCGACGCGGTACTTGCCGTCCGCGCCGGTCACCGTGATGGGGACGTGTTTCGTCGTGCCCGCGATGTCCACAGTGCACTGGAAGCGCGAGCCGTCGGCGACGGGCTGCCGGTCCGGGCAGGACACCGCGCCGACGTTCGCGAGTTTGTAGTCGGTGGTGAGGAGCCGGGTGACGGCCGTGGCCATCACCCGGGAGTCGAACACGCGCATCGCCGAGGAAGAGCTGGGCGCCGCGGCCGAGGACGACGCGACGCCCGGCTCGGCGGGGCTGTCCGGCGTGACGGTGACGGTGCGGGCCGGGGGCGGGGGTGTGCCGCTGTCGCAGCCCGCGGCGGCGAGCATTCCCAGGCCGCACAACAACAGCACCCGCACGGCGCGCATCAAACCCGCTCCTCTGCGCGAAACGTCTGGTCAACGGTCAGAAGAACGTACCGCACCACACCGATTCGCGCGTGCCGAAGAGAACGTCGGCGGCTTCGGGAGCGGCCGGGTCGAACACCTCGATCCGGCCGGTGTCCGCAAGCGCTGAGGCCCGCCACGTTCCGAAGTAGAGCATGGCGAGGGTGTCCGCGGAGAGCCGCAGCGCGGGTTCCGCGTCGGTGCGGGAGGCGCCGTCGGGTCCGACGAGGTAGCGGCCGTCGTTGGCGGGCAGCGACCGGTCGGACACCTCGACGACGACGGGTTCGGCCGCTCCGTAGGTGCGGGCGGCGAGCGCGGCGGGCACGTCGACCAGCCGGAGCCAGCCTTCGTCCTCGGTGCGTTCGGTTTTCGCCATCCGGGGGTCGGCGAACAGCAGTTCGTGCGGTTCGTCGAGCGGGCGCATCGCGAGCACGATCTCGTCGACGAGGTCGACCGACAGCATGAACCGCCACAGTCCGGCGAAGGCGGCCGGATTGGCGTAGTGGAGCGCCATCACGTGCAGCTTCGCCCGGTCGTCGGAGTCTTTCTCGACGTAGTAGGTCAGGTAGCCGTCGTCGCCGTCCGGGCCGCGGTGCACGGCGGTCTGGAGCAGTTTCGCGCGACGGCGCAGCGATGCCTCGTAACCCGGCCAGTAGACCTCCGACCGGGTCATCGCGGCGATGCGGCCCATCGCGGTGGCGGCGTACAGCTCCGGCCATCGCGGGGCCGCCTCGTCGACGCCGAGGACGGTGACCTCTCCCCCGGCGGGCACATCCGGACGCAGCTGTGCCCGGACCCGGTCCACCACGACGTGCTTGGCGAGCGTCGCGACTCCGTAGCCGTAGCGGCCGTAGATCGTGCCTTCCGACGCGTACAGCAGCGCGAGCGCAACGCCTCGTTCGGCGAGGTCGCCCAGTTGCGCGGCCTGCAGCGCGCTGAGCACGCCGCGGCGGGTGCGTCCGGCGCGGACTCCGACGCCGGTGACCGCGGCCAGCGGGAGCCGTTTGCCGCCGGGGACGACCATTTCGGCCGCGAAGGACCGGGCGGTGCCGACCAGGTCCGGTTCGAAGACGCCCCAGCTGCGTTCGGCCTCGTAGGCCGCGGAGACGCGGTCCCATTCCTCGTCGGTGCCGGGCTGGACGTGCAGCGCGGCCCGGAACAGGTCCCAGGCCGCGCGCTGCTCGTCGGGACGGAGGATGCGGACGGTGCGGTCGCTCATGCCCCGATCATTGCGGGAGCGGCGGCTTGCCCGCCACTGAATTGCGGGGCGTCACTTGGCCGCGGGCGGCGAGACCTCGTAGTTGCCGTCGTTGCCCTTGACGGTGATCGGGACCTGCTGGGGTTTGCCGTTGATGGTGGCGGTGCACTCGAATTTCGCGCCGTCCTCCACCTTCTGCTCGGCCGGGCAGGTGACCCCGCTGACGCCCTGGATCTTGTAGGTGTCGGTGAGCAGCTTCGCGACGTCGGTCTGCATCTGGTTGTTGTTGAAGACCTGGGTCTTGAAGAAGCCGGGCGCGACGAAGCCGAGGATCGCCACGACGGCCACCACGACGACGAGCGCGCCGATCCCGATGAACAGGCCCTTCTTCGACCCGCCCGAGGATTCCGGGGCGGCCCCGCCGGGCTGGCCGTAGTCGTACTGGCCGGGCTGCTGGCCGCCGTACTGCTGTTGCTGCTGCGGATCGCCGTAGGGCTGCTGCTGGCCGTAGGAGGGCGGCTGCTGCCCGTACTGCGGCGGCTGCTGTCCCCACTGGGGCTGCTGCTGTTGCTGCGGGTAGCCGCCGGGCTGCTGGCCGTAGTTCGGGTCCTGACCGTAGGGCTGCTGGCCGTACTGCTGGGGCGGGTACGGCTGCTGCTGCGGCCCGCTCTGCGGGTACGCGCCGCCCGGCTGCTGCCCGTAGCCGGGGTCCTGGCCGTAGGGCTGTTGCCCGTACTGGGGCTGCTGCCGCGGGTCGTTGCCGCCATACGGCGTGCTCATCGTTAGCCTCCGCCTTCGTCTGTCCGCATCCGCCGGCCGGGCCGCGGGTGTCGTGCGCGATCCAACCACAGGTCTGGACCTGGCACACGTGTCCGCGCGCAGTCGCTACCAAGGTGTGCCCTCGCGCTCACGCCGCGCCCGCCGCCACGACGCCGCGGCGCAGCGCCCGGACCGCCTGTGCCGCCGCCGCGCCGACCGGGTCCTCCTTGCCGAGGACGTCGCGGACCTGGTCGAGCAGGTCGATGACCTGGCGGCACCAGCGGACGAAGTCGCCCGCGGACAGTTCCTGTCCGTTGGTCTCGGCCGCGGTGAGGACCTTTTCCAGGGATTCGCCGCGCGCCCAGCGGTAGACCGGCCACGCGAACCCGGCGTCGGGTTCGCGGGTGCGGTCGAGGCGGTGGCGGCGTTCGTCCTCGGTGAGTTCGACCCACAGCCTGCTGGTTTCCTGCCACGCGCCGGGGACCGCGCCGCCGGGCAGGCGGGGTTCGCCGGCGGTGTCGCGCCGGGCCTCGAACACGAGGGTGGACACGACGGCGGCGAGTTCGGCCGGGCCGAGGCCGTTCCAGACGCCGTGCCGGATGCATTCCGCGGCGAGCAGGTCGGATTCGCTGTAGAGGCGGGTGAGGCGGCGGCCGTGTTCGGTGACGCGGTCCTCGCCGTCGCCGGGGCGGACGTAGCCGCGTTCGCCGAGCAGCCGCAGGATCCGGTCGAACGCGCGGGCCAGCGAGTGCGTGGTGGCCGCGACCTTCCGTTCGAGCTGTTCGGTTTCGGCCGACAGCCGCTGGTAGCGCTCGACCCAGCGGAGGTTGGCCTCGCGTTCGGCGAGGCCGTGGCACGGGTGGGCGCGCAGGGCGCGGCGCAGCGAGGCGAGTTCGGCGTCGTCGGCGGCCGCGGTGCGGCGGCGCTGGCGGCCGGGCAGCGCGATGCCGGCGTTGCGCAGCGACGAGGCGATGTCGCGGCGGGTCTTGGGCGAGCGCAGTTCGATGTGCTTGGGCAGCTTGATCCGGCCGAGGGCTTCGACCGGGGCCGGGAAGTCGGCGACCGACAGCGGCCCGGACCAGCGGTCCTCGGTGACGACGACCGGCCGGGGTTCGCGGATCGGGTCGAGGCCGGGGTCGACGACCACGGCGAGCCCGGCGCGGCGGCCCGCCGGGACCGGGATGACGTCGCCCTTGCGCAGTTTCTCCAGCGATTGGGCGGTCTCGGCGCGGCGGGACGAGGTGTTCTGCCGCGACAGGGTCTTCTCGCGGGCGGAGATCTGGGCGCGGAGTTCGACGTACTCGAGCATCTGGTCGAAGTCGCCGGAGATCGCGGCGGTGTAGCCCTTGAGGGCTTCCTTGTTGCGTTCGATCCGCCGTGCGGTGCCGACGACCGACCGGTCGGCCTGGAACTGCGCGAACGACTGTTCCAGCAGGTCGCGGGCGGCGTCCGCGCCGACCTGGGCGACGAGGTTGACCGCCATGTTGTAGCCGGGGCGGAACGACGAGCGCAGCGGGTACGTGCGGGTGGACGCGAGACCGGCGACGGCCTTCGGGTCGACGCCGGGCTGCCAGGCGACGACGGCGTGGCCTTCGATGTCGATGCCGCGGCGGCCGGCGCGGCCGGTGAGCTGGGTGTATTCGCCCGGGGTGAGGTCGACGTGCGCCTCGCCGTTGTATTTCACGAGCCGTTCGAGCACGACGGTGCGGGCGGGCATGTTGATGCCGAGCGCGAGGGTTTCGGTCGCGAACACGACCTTCACCAGGCCGCGGACGAACAGTTCCTCGACGGTTTCCTTGAACGCGGGCAGCAGCCCGGCGTGGTGGCCCGCGAAGCCGCGCTCCAGCGCCTCGCGCCATTCCCAGTAGCCGAGGACGCCGAGGTCGCCCTCGGGCAGCTCAGCGGTGCGCTCGTCGACGATCCGGCGGATCTCCTCGACCTGTTCGGGGCCGTTGAGCCGCAGGCCGGAGCGGACGCACTGGGCGACCGCGGCGTCGCAGCCGGCGCGGGAGAAGATGAACACGATCGCGGGCAGCAGCCCGGCGTGGTCGAGCCGTTCGACCACGTCCACGCGCGACGGCGGCCGGAACCTCGGCCCGCGCGGCGGTCCTCCGCGGCGGCCTCCGCGCGGGCCGCGGAAGTTGGGGGCGAAGCGGCCCATGTCGTCGGTTTTGCGCAGCAGCGTGGGGTTGATCCGCAGCTGCTCCCCGGGGTCGGCCTCGTTCTGGCCGGCGAACAGGTCGAGCAGCTGGTTGCCGACGAGCATGTGCTGCCACAGCGGGACCGGGCGGTGCTCGTCGACGACGACGGTGGTGTCGCCGCGGACCTCGACGAGCCATTCGCCGAATTCCTCGGCGTTGCTGACGGTGGCGGACAGGCCGACGACGCGGACGTGCTCGGGCAGGTGGAGGATCACTTCCTCCCAGACCGCGCCGCGGAAGCGGTCGGCGAGGTAGTGGACCTCGTCCATGACGACGTAGCCGAGTTCGGGGATGGCGGAGCTGCCCGCGTAGAGCATGTTGCGCAGCACCTCGGTGGTCATGACGACCACCTGGGCGTTGCCGTTGATCGAGGTGTCGCCGGTGAGCAGGCCGACGGCGTCGTTGCCGTAGCGTTCGACGAGGTCGGCGTACTTCTGGTTGGACAGCGCCTTGATCGGGGTGGTGTAGAAGCATTTGCGGCCCTCGGCGAGGGCGAGGTGGACGGCGAACTCGCCGACCACGGTCTTGCCCGCCCCGGTGGGGGCGCAGACCAGGACGCCGTGGCCCTCTTCGAGCGCTTCGCAGCCGCGGATCTGGAAATCGTCGAATTCGAAGGCCGATTCGGCGGAAAACCGGGTCAGCTGGGGGTGCTTGGCGCGGCGACGGGAGGCAGCGTAAGCCTCGGCCGGCGATGGTGAAGGGCTAGTGGCCACCCCGTCAGGGTTCCACATGCCCCCGACATTCCGCACGCGGCGTGCCGCCGGTCACCGCGGGGGCGCGACGACCGTGAGCGCGGAGGGCACGCAGGTCGCTTCGACCGGTGCCTGACCTTGGTCCTCGCCGTCGGCGTAGACCGGCCAGCCGGGTGCTTCGATGCGCAGCGTGCGGGTGCGGAAGGTTTCGACGCTGGGCTTGTGCACGTGTTCGCCGGTGCGCAGCTGCGGCAGCATCCGGAGCAGGCGGGCGCGGCCGGGGGCGCCGATGACGGTGACGTCGAAGAGGCCGTCGCCGGGGTCGGCGTCCGGGCAGATCGGGATGCCGCCGCCGTAGAACGGGGTGTTGCCGACGGCGATCAGGCTCGTGTCCCCGGAGAAGGTGCCTTCGTCGGTGTGCACGACGATCGGGCTGGGCTTGAACGCGGTGAGTTCGGCGAGGATCGCGAGGTCGTAGCGGCGGGGTCCGGCGGGCCAGCGCATCGCGTTCGCGCGGGCGTTGACGGCGGCGTCGAATCCGGCGCACAGCACGGTGGCGAACCAGGTGTCGCCGACGCGGCCGAGGTCGACGCTGCGGCGGTGCCCGGCCTGCAGGGCTTTGGCGAGGGCGTCGGTGGCGGCGCGCGGGTCGGCCGGGACGCCGAGGGCGCGGGCGAAGTCGTTGCCGGTGCCGGAGGGGACGAGGCCGAGCGCGACGCCGTGGTCGGCGCAGAACTGGACGCCCTGGTGGGCCGCTCCGTCGCCGCCGAGGACGATCAGCACGTCGAGGCCTTCGGCGTGCGAGGACCGCATGAGCGCGCGGGATTCCTCGACGCTGGTGGCGGTGAGGAGGTCGAGCCGGTCGACGGCGGGCCGGAGCCGTGCCGCGACGGCTTCGGCGAGGCGGGCCGCGGCGCCGCGTCCGGAGGCCGGGTGCACGGCCAGTGCTGCGTTCAGGCCCACGATCAGGTGATGTCGTCGGTCGAGCCGCCGCGGCCGGACGCCGGTTTCTGCGCGGCCGGTTCCTCGCCGTCGGCGGTGCTCGGCGTGTAGTGGAACGGCGCGGCCTCGTCGTCGGCGAGCTGGTCCCAGCCCTCGTCCTGGCGGACGCGGTCGAGCTTGCGGTCGTGGAAGCGGGCGATCTGGATCGAGATCTCGAACAGCAGGGTGAGCGCGGCGGCGAGGCCGAGCATCGAGAACGGGTCCGAGCCGGGGGTGGCGAACGCGGCGAACACGAACAGCGCGAACACGATGCCGCGGCGCCACTTCTTGAGCTGCTGGTACTTGAGCACGCCGACGCGGTTGAGCATCACGACGAGCAGCGGCAGTTCGAAGCTGACGCCGAAGATCACCAGCAGCGACAGGATGAACGAGATGTACTTGTCGCCGGTGAGGGCGGTGACGAACTGGTCCTGGCCGAACCCGGCGAGCAGCGCGAGGGCGTGCGGGACGAGCAGGTAGGCCAGTACCGCGCCGGCGGCGAAGAGCACCGAGGCGAAGCCGACGAAGGTGAGCGCGTACTTGCGTTCCTTGGCGTAGAGGCCCGGGGCGATGAACGCCCACAGCTGGTACAGCCAGGCCGGGGACAGCAGGACCGCGCCCGCGGCGACGCCGACTTTCAGGCGGAGCATGAAGACTTCGAACGGGACCGTCTGCAGCAGGCGGCAGCCGGTTTCGCCGCCGAACCGCTGCGAGGCGGGGATGGCGCAGTACGGGTGCGTCATGATGTCGCCGAGCGACGGGATCGGCCCGAACCGCTGGCCGAACCAGATGAACCCGAAGATCGCGCCGATGACGACGAAAACGACCGCCCAGCCGAGGCGGCGGCGGAACTCGTAGATGTGCTCGATGAGCGTCATCGTGCCGTCGGGGTTTTTCCGACGGCTGCGCCGGCTCCGCTTGCTGGACCGGCTGCCGTTGCCGTTGGCGGCTTCCGCCACTGGTCGTTCCGTTCTCGTCAGAGCCCGCCGGGGCGCGCCGCACCGGCGCGCCGCCGTGGACCGGGGACCGGGTGGTGCGCGCGGAGGGTCAGCTCGCGTTCTTCTGCGGCTGGTCGGCCGATGCCGCCTGCTGCTTCTTCAGTTCGTCGAGCTGGCGCTGGAGGTCGGCGACCTGCTTGTCCTGCGCGGTCTGCGCGGGCGCGGGAGGGGCGATGTGCCGGGTGTCGGCGGGCTCGGCCTCGGCTTCGGCCTTCTGTTCGCCGGTCAGGTCCTTGGTCTCGGCCTTGAAGATCTTCATGGACTTGCCGATGGACCGGGCCGCGTCCGGGAGCCGCTTCGCTCCGAACAGCAGAACCACCACGAGCACCAGAACGATGATGTGCCACGGCTGCAGCGCGTTCATGGTCGTCTGCCCTCCTTGTCTGGGGTCTGTGCTGATGTTACTTGTTGCCGGTCGCCGGGCGGCGTTCGGCCACGGCCACACGGAGTGCCGCGGACCGGGCCCGGAGGAGTCCGGTCCGGTCGTGGGTGTCCGCACTGACCATGCTCATGGTGCGGCGGAAGCGGCGCAAGACTCCGGCGGTCCGTACCAGCAGCAGGGCCAGGACGAGCAGGCCGGCCGCGAGCAGCACATAGACGGGCAGGTACGGCACTGAAACCACCTTATCGGTCGGAGATGGACATGAGGTGACGGGCACGCGCCACCGCGTCGGCGGCCCGGCGACCGACAGCCTCGGCGAGTGTGGCGGGGCTCTCCACCTGGGCTTCCCCGCCGAGGCTGAGCACGAGGCGGACCATCCAGGGCTCGTCGCTGTAGCGCATCGCGATGCGCAGCCGCCCGCCGTCGAGCTCGTCGAGTTCCTCGCACGGGTAGTACTCGGCGACCCAGCGCGCGTCGGGGTCGAGCACGAGATGGGCGACCCGCTGATCGGGACGGGCGGAGAAGACCCCGTCGGACAGGTCGGTGGGCCGCGCGTGGGCGGGCGGAGCTGCGGGTTCGTCCAATACGGTGAGCGCGTCCACCCGATCGAGGCGGAAGAGCCGGACGCCTTCGACCCGGCGGCACCACGCTTCGAGGTAGCCGACGCCTTGGACGATGACGAGCCGCATCGGGTCGACGGTGCGTTCGGTGATCTGGTCGCGCGAGGCGGTGTAGTAGCGCATCCGCAGCGCGCGGCCGTCCTGCAGGGCGCCGGAGACGGTCTCGCGGGTGCGGGCGGCGCGGGCTCCTTCGCGCACTCCTCCCCCGACGACGACTCCGGCCGGGCGGGCCTGCCCGGCGGCGTCCTCGATCTTGGCGATGGCGCGGCGGACCGCGTCGCCGTCGGCCACGCCCGGGGTTTCGGCGAGCGCGCGGAGCGCGACCAGCAGCGCGGTGGCCTCGCCGCCGGTGAGGCGCAGCGGGCGGCTCATCCCGGCGTCGTGGGTGACGACGATGGTGTCGCCTTCGAAAGACAGGTCGATGAGGTCGCCGGGGCCGTAGCCGGGCAGGCCGCACATCCACAGCAGTTCGAGGTCTTTGCGCAGCTGGCGCGGGGTGACGTCGAAGTCCTGCGCGGCCTCGTCGATCCGGATGCCGGGGCGGGCCAGCAGGTAGGGCACGAGCGCGAGGAGTCTCGGCATGCGTTCGCCGGAGGTGCTCATCGGGCGCTCCCCTGCCCGGTGCGGGCGAGCACGGCCTCGAGCCGGTGCTGCACGGATTTGGCGAGCACGTCCGGTTCGAGGACGAGGACGTCCGGGCCTTGCGCGGCGATCCAGTCGGCGGCCGATTCCGGGAAGTACAGGCCGATCTCGATGACGTCGCCTTCCTCGCCCGCGACGGTTTCGCGGCCGACGATGTCGCCGCGGCGGCGGACTCCGGCGGCGCGGCCGTCGGCGACCCACAGCCGGGCGGTCGTGACCGGGGCCGGGTCTTCGCTGCCGCCGGTCACCGACACGAGCTGCATGAGGTTGACGCCCTCGGGGCGCGCGACCGCGCCCGGTTTCCCGATCGCGGCGACCTTTCCGGTGACGCGGGAGAGCCGGAAGCAGCGGGGCGCGTCGCGGTCGCGGTCGTGCCCGACGACGTACCAGCGGGCGCGCCAGGACACGACGCCCCACGGTTCGAGCGTGCGGATGCGGCGTTCGGGCGAGCCGCTGCGCCGGTACTCGAACCGGACCGCCTGCCCGGCCTGGACGGCGGCGAGCATCGGCGCGAACGCCGGTTCCGCGCGCACCCGCGGTTCGATCACGGTCGGGGCCTGGTCGTCGACCTCGACGCCGGCCGCGCGCAGTTTCACCAGCGCGCCCTGGGCCTGTCCGGTGAGCTCGGGCGAATCCCAGAGCCGGACGGCGAGCCCGACCGCCGCGGCCTCGTCCGGCGCGAGGTCGATCTCGCCGAGTTCGTAGTCGCGGCGCGCGATGCGGTAGCCCTCGACCGGGTCGAAGACGGAGTTGCGGCCGGTTTCGAGCGGGATGCCGAGTTCGCGCAGTTCGGTCTTGTCCCGCTCGAAGGTGCGGAAGAAGGCGTCGTCGCTGGCCGCGTCGGCGTACCCGGGCACGATCCCGCGGATCCGCTCCGCGGTGAGGTACTGCCGGGTGGAGAGCAGGGCCAGCACGAGGTTGACCAGCCGTTCGGCGCGTGCGGTGGACACCAGACGACTCTAGCTCTCCCGGCCGCGCGCGATCGTCAGGTCCAGCCCTCGCGCGTCGCGCCTGGTCAGCCCGCGTGCGACCGAACGGACCCGCCGTGCGCGTCCCGTCACGCACCGCCGTTGCGGGCGGCTTCCCTGCCCGGAACGGGTTCCCTCTTACGGAACCAGCTTCGCGACGCGGCCCTTGGCTCCGCTGGCCCAGCACGCTCCGGACCACGTGCAGTCGACGGTGTCGAAACTGCCGCTGTCGAACGAGGTCCAGTGCCGTCCGCCGTCGCGGCTCAGATCGCTCCCGCCCGGTCCGACGGCCAGCACCGTGCCGCCGCGCCAGGCGAGCCCGGAACGGTAACCGGCGGGATGCTCCGGCGGCGTGCGCCAGCTGCTCCCGCGGTCATGGCTGAGCGCGACCGCCGGACCGGGCGCGGTCGGGTTCGCGTAGTCGCCGCCGATCGCGACGCCTTGCCACGGCGTACGGAACGCCACCGCGAACACTCCGGCCGACGCGCTGCTGGGCAACGGGGTTTCAGCCGCGGTCCAGTGCCGCCCGCCGTCGCCGGAGTGCAGGACGCGGGCGTGCGCGCCCCCGCCGGTGGCCAGCCACGCGTCGAACGGTCCGGACGTGGTGATGCACTGGCCGCTGGCCGCGAATCCGGCTTCTCCGGGCTCGGCGGGCGGGAACGCGTCGTCGGGGAGCTGCTTCCAGCTGCGGCCGCCGTCGAAGGTGGCCTGGACGCGGAACTTCCCGTCGACCGGGTCGCTCATCGCGAGACCGCGCCACGGGTCGAAGAAGGCGAGGCAGTCGTAGAAGGCGGCGGAATCGGGATTGCTGAACGTCTGCCGCCAGTGCTTCCCGGCGTCGTCGGTGCGGTAGATCCGGGAATCCGCACCGGGCCCGATCGACAGCACGACGGCGTGGTCGGCGTCGAAGGCCTCGATGTCGCGGAACTCGAGCTTCCCGGTGTCGGGTGGCCCGACTGGCCGCCAGCTGTGCCCGCCGTCGACTGTCCGCAGCACGGTGCCCTGGGTCCCGCTGACCCACGCGACCCGCTCGCTCACCGCGGAGAGCCCGCGGAATTGCGCGGCGGTGCCGGTGGGCAGAAGCCGCCACGACGGCAGCGAAGAGGCCGCGGCGACTCCGCCCAGGGACATCGACAGGACCGCTATGAGGACCAGGACCCTCCGGAACGCACGCATGCGGAGATCCTGCCGCACTCGGGTGACGACTTTCGTCGGTTTATGCGCCCGCAGCAACGTTTTCCCGCGCCCGAACCGCTCGCGCAACCCCGCCGCGAGAACGCCGAGGGAGGTTCGGGAGAGGGCCCCTGACGGAATCTGATTCCCTCAGGGGCCCCTCGCGAACATCGAGCCGGTGTTCCGGCGCGGAAATTACAGCGACCCGATCAGCCGTTCCACTCGCTCGTCGACCGACCGGAACGGGTCCTTGCACAGCACGGTCCGCTGCGCCTGGTCGTTCAGCTTCAGGTGCACCCAGTCGACGGTGAAGTCCCGTCCGGCCGCCTGGGCCGCCGCGATGAAGTCGCCGCGGAGTTTCGCCCGGGTGGTCTGCGGCGGGGTGTCCTTGGCCGCCTCGATCTCGCCGTCGTCGGTGACGCGCCGGACGAGTCCCTTGCGCTGCAGCAGGTCGAAGATGCCCCGGCCGCGGCGGATGTCGTGGTAGGCGAGGTCGAGCTGGGCCACGCGCGGGCTGGACAGGTCCAGGTCGTGCTTGGCCCGGTAGCGCTCGACGAGGCGGTGCTTGATCGCCCAGTCGATCTCGGTGTCGATCTTGCTGAAGTCCTGCTCCTCGACCGCCTCGAGCGCGCGGCCCCACAGCTCCACCACGCGTTCGTTGGCGGGGGTGGACCCGTTCTCCTTCAGGTGCTGGACGGCGCGGGCGTGGTACTCCCGCTGGATGTCCAGCGCGGACGCCTCGCGCCCGCCGGCGAGGCGGACCTGGCGGCGTCCGGTGAGGTCGTGGCTGATCTCCCGGATCGCGCGGATCGGGTTGTCGAGGGTGAAGTCGCGGAACTGGACCCCGGCCTCGATCATCTCGAGCACGAGGTGCGCCGACCCGACCTTGAGCATCGTCGTCGGCTCGGCCATGTTGGAGTCGCCGACGATGACGTGCAGGCGCCGGTAGCGTTCGGCGTCGGCGTGCGGTTCGTCGCGGGTGTTGATGATCGGCCGGGACCGGGTGGTGGCGCTGGAGACGCCTTCCCAGATGTGCTCGGCGCGCTGGGAGAGGCAGTACACCGCGCCGCGCGGGGTCTGCAGCACCTTGCCCGCGCCGCAGATGAGCTGGCGGGTGACGAGGAAGGGCAGCAGCACGTCGGCGATCCGGGAGAACTCCCCGGCACGGGTCACCAGGTAGTTCTCGTGGCAGCCGTAGGAGTTGCCCGCGGAGTCGGTGTTGTTCTTGAACAGGAAGATGTCGCCGCCGATGCCCTCGTCGGCCAGCCTGCGCTCGGCGTCCACGAGGAGGTCCTCGAGGATCCGCTCGCCTGCTTTGTCGTGCGTGACGAGCTGGGTCAGGTCGTCGCACTCGGCTGTCGCGTACTCCGGGTGCGAGCCCACGTCGAGGTAGAGCCTGGAGCCGTTGGACAGGAACACGTTGGACGAGCGTCCCCACGAGACGACCCGCCGGAAGAGGTAGCGCGCGACCTCGTCGGGCGAGAGCCTGCGCTGGCCGTGAAAGGTGCACGTGACCCCGAACTCGGTCTCGATGCCAAAGATCCGCCGCTGCATCCCACCAGAGTAGGCGCTGGACCCCCGCGGAAGGTGCGCCGTTCGGGCGGCGACACGCGGTCGGTACGTTGCAAGTGGTGACATTGCGGCGGAAACCGGTCGCCGGGATCGGTGGGCGATCCGGCGCGGCCAGCGGAGGTGGACGAGAGTGTTCCAGCAGGTCGGCCGGGCGTTCCGGCAGGTAGGGCGGCGGGATCGGGCCCTGATGAGGCGCAGTGCGGCGCTCCCCCGCACCCGGGCGGACGACATCGTGACCGCGTTGTCCCGAAGTGCGGACAAATCGCGGCTCTGGTGGGGCGTGGCGGCCGTGCTGGCGGTCCGGAAGGGCCCGGCGCGCCGCGGCGCGCTGCGCGGGATCGCCGCCATCGCGGGGGCGAGCGCGGCGGCGAACCTGGTCGCGAAGCCGTTGTTCCCGCGCCGCCGTCCGGCCGAGGAAGAGGTTCCGGCGCACCGTCAGCTGCGGAAACGGCCGACGTCGTCGTCGTTCCCGTCCGGGCATTCGGCTTCGGCCGCCGCGTTCGCGACCGCGGTCGCGATGGAGTCGCCGCGGGCCGGGCTGGCGATCGTGCCGCTCGCCGGCGCGGTCGCGTACTCGCGGGTGCACACCGGCGTGCACTGGCCGAGCGACGTCGCCGCGGGGCTCGCGATCGGGACCGGGATCGCCGTGCTGACCCGGCACTGGTGGCCGCTGCACCCGGACGTCCGCGCCCGGACCGCGCACGCGGCGGAAGCGCCGGAGATGCGCGACGGCGAGGACATGCTGGCGCTGGTCAACCCGCATTCGGGCGTCAACGGCCAGGACCCGACGGAGGACGTCCGCTACGCGTGGCCGAAGGCGTCGCTGATCTACCCGGACCCGTCGCGGGACCTGCGCGAGCAGCTCGCCGACGAGATCGAAGCGCACGGTTCGGTCCGCGCGCTCGGCGTGGCGGGCGGGGACGGCACGGTCGCGGCCGTGGCGTCGGTCGCCGCCGAACGCGGGCTGCCGCTGGCGCTCATCCCGGCCGGGACGCTCAACCACTTCGCCCGCGACGTCGGGGTCCGGTCGATGCCGGACGCGGACGAGGCGACCGAGGGCGGGCACGCGGTCGGCATCGACCTGGCCGAGGTCGAGATCGACGGCTCCGGCGAGGCCGGGCACCGCTGGTTCGTCAACACCGCGAGCCTCGGCGGGTATCCGGAAATGGTGCGGCTGCGGGAAAAGCTGCAGACCCGGTTCCCGAAGTGGCCGTCCGCGGCGATCGCGCTGGTGCGGGCGATGCGGCGGGCGAAACCGCTGCGGGTGCAGCTGAACGGGAAGCCGACGCAGGTGTGGCTGATCTTCGTCGGCAACGGCACGTACGCGCCGAAGGGGTTCGCGCCGTCACGGCGCCCGGCGCTCGACACCGGCCTGCTCGACGTCCGGTACGTGCGGGCGGACGTGCGCTGGTCGCGGATCCGGTTCGTGGCCGCGAGCCTCACCAACAGCCTGCACGCGAGCCACGTCTACCGGCAGCGGGACCTGCCGGAGCTGCACGTGCGGCTGCTCGACGGGAACCGCCGGGTCGCCACCGACGGGGAGGTCGGGCCGCTCGGGCGGGAGTTCCGGTTCCGGTCGCGGCCGAGCGCGCTGACCGTCTACCGGAATCCGGACCGCGACGCCTGACCGCGCGATGCCCTAAGGTCCCTTCGCCGGCGTTCGGCCGGGCACCGTGTTCTTCGCCGCAATGCCCGGCCGACCCTGCGCTGACCTGTGCTTTTGCCGTCAGCTCGCCGCATCGAGGGCGGGTCTTGATCGTTTCTTTACCTTTTCTCAACGAATCCACAGCGAGCCCTCAATAGCGTGATCTTCGAGGTGCGGACTGCCCTGTCCGCACCAGTTCACGGCAGGGGTCTTCTCAGTGCGTTTTTCCTCCCGCGGTCGCAGCTGCCCGTCTCCGGCAGGCCGCGGATGACCCGGCTGCTCCCGCAGGCTGTCGACCCGGTCCTGCCCCCGTCGGTCACGTCGCAGGCGCGCGACCTCGGGCCGCTCGAATCCCCCTTGCTGTGGCTGGCGTTCGCCGGGGCCGCCGCGGCGGTCCTCGCCGTCACCATCGCGCTCGCGCACCGCCGCCGCGTGCGCCGCTGGGGCGTCAGCGGGTCGATCGCGCTGTTCCTGATCGCCGCGGTCACCGCGGTGAACAGCTACGTCGGCTACGTCCGCACGCCCAGCGACCTCGGCAGGCTGCTGCAGCGCGGTTCCGGCGCGATGAACGTCGCGGGCACCCTGCTGCGCAGCACCAGCGACGATCCGGCCGAGGATTCGGACCCCAGCACGCCGGACAGCTCCACCGGCGGGAGCAGCGGCAGCTCCCCCGCCGCCGGCCGCCCGGCGGCTCCGGCGAACGCCAACGGCAGCACCGAGGTCCTCAACGTCCCCGACCCGGCGCACGGCGTGCAGAACGGCGAGAACTACGTGATCCTGCCGGCCGGCTACCACGATCCGGCGAACGCGGCCAAGCGCTACCCGGTCGTCTACCTGATCCACGGCTACCCCTACGGCGGTCCGCGCGACTGGCTCACCTCCGGCTCCGCGCCGCAGACGCTGAAAAGCCTCGAAGACGCGAACGTGATCCAGCCGATGATCATCGTGAGCGTCGACCTCACCGCCAACCGGCCGAGCACCGACTGGGAATGCCTCAACGTCCCGGGCGGACCGCAGCTGGAGACGTACCTCGCCAGCAGCATCGTCCCGTCGGTCGACCAGCACTACCGCACCTTCGCCGACCGCGGCCACCGCGCGCTCGGCGGCATGTCCGGCGGCGGCTTCGGCGCGCTCAACATCGGGCTGCACCACCTCGACGAGTTCGGCACGCTGCTGATCTCGCTGCCGTACGACGACCTGAACGACTCGGTCGGCGTCCTCGGCGGCAACCAGGCGGCGATCGCGGCGAACACCCCGCGCCGCTACATCCCGACGATGCCGTTCCCGCAGAAGGTCGCCGTGATGCTGACCGTCGGCACCGGCGCGCCGACCGACGTCGCGACCGCGCACCGCATCGCCGGGTCGCTGGAACGGCGCGGCCAGGAGGTCGTGGTGCACGCCGAGCGCGGGTTCAACCACACCTGGCACACCGCCCGCGCGACGCTCCCGTACATGCTCGCCTTCGCCGATCAGAACTTCCGCACCGCGCCTGCCGCCTCCTGAGCGGATTGTCCGGAAAAATGTCTTCCGGGCGCTGTCCATCCGGGCGGGCGCCGTTCGTGGTGAGGTCAGTGCGGCACTCCGGCCGCGCTGACCGACGAAGGAGCCCGACCATGAAGTACCTGCTGCTGATCCACGCTTCCGCGGCCACCGAGCAGGGCGGGGCGGCCGGCTGCGAGCCCGCCGACTGGATGGCCTACGACAAGGAAGTCCGCGACGCGGGGGTGTTCGTCAGCGGGGAGTCGCTCGCCGATCTCGTGACCGCGACCAGGGTGCGGGTGGGCGCGGACGGCGAACGATCGATCACGACCGACGGCCCGTTCGCCGAGACCCGCGAGCTGCTCGGCGGGTTCTACGTGCTGGACGTGCCGGACCTCGACGCGGCGCTCGACTGGGCGGCCCGCTGCCCGGGTTCGCGGGACGGTTCGGTCGTGGTGCGCCCGATCGCCGACTTCGATGCCTGACGCGCGAGCGTCCGTGGCGGCCGTGTTCCGCGAGGAGCACGGCCGCCTGCTCGGCGCGCTCGTCCGCCGTTTCGGCGACCTCGACCTGGCCGAGGAGGTCGCCGCCGAAGCGGTGGAGGCCGCGCTGGTGCGCTGGCCGGTCGACGGCGTCCCGCCGAAACCCGGCGCGTGGCTGATGACGACCGCGCGCCGCAAGGCCGTCGACCGGCTCCGCCGCGACCAGGCGTACGCGGCGAAACTCGCCGTCCTGCAAGCGGAATCCGACCGCAGCGACCCTCCCCCTCCGCCCGGGGCCGACGGCGACCTGCCCGACGACCGGCTCCAGCTGTTCTTCGCCTGCGCTCACCCCGCGCTGGCCGCCGAGGACCGGCTCGCGCTCACCCTGCGCTGCCTGGCCGGGCTCACCACGCCCGAGGTGGCGCGGGCGTTCCTCGTGCCGACCGCGACGATGGCGAAACGGATCGTGCGGGCCAAGAACCGGATCCGCGACCACCGCATCCCATTTCGCGTCCCGGCCGGCGACGAGCTGCGCGCCCGGCTGCCCGGCGTGCTGCAAGTGCTGTATTCGCTGTTCACCGAGGGCTACGCGGCCAGCTCCGGCCCGGACATCCAGCGGCCCGACCTGGCCGAGGAAGCCATCCGGTTGGCCCGGATCCTGCACCGCCTGCTGCCCGACGAACGCGAAAGCACCGGGCTGCTGGCGCTTCTGCTGCTCGTCCACGCCCGCCGCGCCGCGCGCACCGGCCCGGACGGCGCGTTCGTCCTGCTCGAAGACCAGGACCGGACCTCCTGGGACGCGGCGCTGATCGACGAAGGCCGCGCGCTGGTGCCGGTCGCGCTGACCGGCGGCCCGCCCGGGCCGTACGGCGTGCAGTCGGCGATCGCCGCGCTCCACGCCGAAGCACCGGACGTCGCGCACACCGACTGGCCGCAGATCGTGGCGCTGTACGACATCCTGCTGGCCCTCGCCCCGACCCCGGTGGTCGCGCTCAACCGCGCGGCCGCGGTGGCGATGCGCGACGGACCCGAAGCCGGGCTCAAACTCCTGGACGGGTTAGCCGACGAGCCGCGGCTGCAGGGCTACCACCCGTACGCCGCGGCTCGCGGAGACCTGCTGCACCGCCTCGGCCGCGACGACGAAGCCGCGGCGGCGTACCGGGAAGCGTTGGCCAGCGCGGGAACCGAGCCCGAACGAGCGCATCTGCGTCAGCGGTTGGAGGCGCTCTGACGCGGCGCCCACCGGCTCAGCACCGGGTCGATCAGCCTCGTCAACGGACCGGACACCGTCTGGCCGTGCCGCCGGAACAGCTCGTCGCGCGAATCGAAACGGCCTAGATCCGCCAGCACGGTCGCCGACAGGTCGCACGCTCCGCCGGTTTCGCAGGTGACGCCGTCCCAGTCGATCGCCGTGCGGGACACCGCGTCGAACAGCGTTTCCCCGCTGTCATTGGAAAAACCCGGACTCGCCGCCAACGCGGGCAACGGTCCGAACAACTCCCCGACCGGAACCCAGCTGCCGTCGATCCCGAACTCGGGCCACGCCACCAGCACCCGCGACGGGACCAGGGACTTGAGCCGCGGAAACCGCGGATACCAGAACCGGCCGTCCACGAGCAGGCCCCGCACCCGCGTCGGAATCCCTTGCGCCCGCGCGACTCCCTCCAGAATCGCCAGCCGCTGACTGCACGAACCCCGCCCGCGACGCAACGTCCGCGAGATCGGCTGCCGCTCCTGCACCGCATACACCGGCCGCACCGCACCGGCGATCACCCGGTGCGCCGCCCGCAACCCGGCCAACCGGTCGTCCGACGCGGTCGCCCGCACCAACGACTGCACGAGCGGATCGCGCCAGTCGAGAATCGCCGTCGGGACCACACCGCCCGCGGCGGAACCCGCCCCGGCGACCCGACGACGCCACCACGGGGTCACCAGCGCACACGTCACCACGCCAGTATCCCGGAAAACGACTGCGGGCCGCCGGAATCGTCCGGCGGCCCACAGCGCGTCAGGTCATTCCTTCTCGGCCGAACCCTCGCCGGAACCCTTGTCCGAGTCCTTGCCGTCGCCCTCGCCGGACTCGTCCGCCTTCTCGGCAGGCTCCTCCTTCGCCGGCAGCAACGCCTCCAGCGCCGCCCCCGACAACCGCCGGAACGCCCGCCGCGGCTTCGCCCGGTCCAGCACCGCGACCTCAAGCTTGATCTCCGCCTCCGCCGCCGACCCGTTCCCGTTCGACGACGTCGCGGTCGCCCGCAACCCCTCGATCGCCGTCGCCAGCGCCGTCCGCAGATCGTGCTCCGGATCCACGACGTCCTTCAGCTTCGTCGTGATCGGTTCCGTCTGCCCGCCCATCACCACGAACGGCGACTCGTCGAAAATCGACCCGTCGAACGTCAACCGGTACAACTGGTCCTCCGCCGCGGTCGCCCCGACCTCGGCCACGCACACCTCCACCTCGAACGGCTTCAGCTGCTCGGTGAAAATGCTGCCCAGCGTCGCCGCGTACGCGTTCGCCAGCGCCCGCGCGCTCACATCCCGCCGGTCGTACTGGTAGCCCTTCAAATCCGCGTGCCGGATCCCCGCCACCCGCAGATTCTCGAACTCCGAATACCGGCCCACCGCGGCGAACCCGATCCGGTCGTAGATCTCGGACACCTTGTGCAGCGTCGCCGACGGATTCTCCGCCACGAACAGCACCCCGCCCGCGTACTTCAGCACCACCACGCTCCGGCCCCGCGCGATCCCCTTGCGCGCCAGCTCGGAACGCTCCCGCATCAACTGCTCGGGAGAGGCATACAACGGCATCGTCACGGTGTCGGCTCCACGTTCTCCGAAAACTCGGCAATCATTGATTCAGCGGACATCGACGGCCTCACACCGGCCGGTGGTGATTGCGCTCCGCGCGCCCGGCCACCACCGCCTCGGCCACCGCACCCGTCCGCTCCGCGGGCAGCACCACCGCGCCGTCCTCCGCGGTGATGGTGATGACGTTCGGGAAAATCCGCCGCACCATGTCCGGCCCGCCGCTCGCGGTGTCGTCGTCCGCCGCGTCGTACAACGCCTCCAGCGCCGTCCGCACCGCCGCGTCCACATCCGCGTCCGGGTCGTACAGCTTCTTCAGCGACGACTTCGCGAACAGCGAACCCGAACCGACACTGGCATACCCGGCGTGCTCCTCGTACCGCCCGCCCGCCGCGTCGTAGGACACGATCCGGCCCGCGTGCTTCGCGTCCTCGGCCTCCAGGTCGTACCCGACGAACAACGGCACGACCGCCAGGCCCGCCATCGCCATCTCCAGGTTCGCCTTCACCATCCCGGCCAGCTTGTTCGTCTTGCCGTCCAGCGAAAGCGAAACGCCCTCGATCTTCTCGTAATGCGCCAGCTCCACCGCGTACAGCCGGACCATCTCCACGGCCAGCCCCGCGGTCCCCGCGATGCCCACCGCCGAGTACTCGTCCGTGACGTGCACCTTCTCGATGTCCCGGCTCGCGATCAGGTTCCCCGACGTCGCCCGCCGGTCGCCGGCGATCAGCACCCCGCCGGCGAACGCCACCGCCACGATCGTCGTGCCGTGCGGCACGTCCAGCTCACCCGCCGGCACCCGCCGCGCCGGCAACAGCTCCGGCGCGGTCGCGCGCACGAAATCCGCGAACGACGACGTCGCCGGCGAAAAGTAGGCCGACGGCAGTCCGGGCCCGGAAAAACCCGCCCCAGAGGAGGTGTTGTCCATACGTGCTCTCGGTTCCCATCTCATCCCGTGCCCGGCAACGCCGAGCACAACCTGCCCCCGGCGCCGCCGCGCGAAACCTCCGGCCCAGCGCGCCCGCCGCACCGCCCCGCACCCGGGGCGGCCGCGACGGGCGGACGGCTACTCGCCGCCCTTCTGCACGTAAGCGCGGACGAAGTCCTCGGCGTTCTCTTCCAGCACGTCGTCGATCTCGTCGAGGATCGTGTCCACGTCCTCGCCGAGCTTCTCCCGCCGCTCCTGGCCCGCCCCGCCGGCGTCGTCGAACTCCTCGTCGGAATCGCCGCCGCCGTGCTTCTCGATCTTCTCCTGCGCCATCTCGCCTCCCGGTCTGGCCGATGTTCCCTAGCCTACCCAGCGGTACCGACGAAAAGGGCCTTCCAGCGGCCCGAAACGCCGGGATCGCGCTAGTCCGAACCGGTGATCGCCTCCACCAGCTCCTCCGCCGTCGCCGCCGCGTCCAGCAGCTTCCCGACGTGCGCCTTCGTCCCCCGCAACGGCTCCAGCGTGGGGATCCGCACCAGCGACTCCCGGCCCACGTCGAAAATCACCGAATCCCACGACGCCGCCGCGATCGACGACGCGTACTTCTCCAGCGCCCGGCCCCGGAAGTAGGCGCGCGTGTCCGACGGCGGATTCGTGATCGCCGCCTGCACCTCCTCCTCGGTGACCAGCCGCTTCATCGAACCCCGCGTGACCAGCCGGTTGTACAGGCCTTTGCCCAGCCGCACGTCCGAATACTGCAGGTCCACCAGCCGCAGCCGCGGCGCGCCCCACGCCAGCTGGTCCCGCTCCCGGTACCCCTCCAGCAGCCGCAGCTTCGCAGGCCAGTCCAGCCGGTCCGCGCACTCCTGCGGATCCCGCGCCAGCGCGTCCAGCACCTCGCCCCACACCCGCAGCACTTCCTTCGACGCCTCGTCCGCGCCCGTGCGCTCGAGATTCGCCGCCGCCAGCTCGTGATACGCGAACTGCAGGTCCAGCCCGGTGAACTTCTTCCCGTTCGCCAGCTCGACCTTCGTCTTCAGCGTCGGGTCGTGGCTGATCTTGTGCACCGCCCGCACCGGCTCGTCCAGCTTCAGGTCGTCGAACCGCACGCCCGCCTCGATCAGGTCCAGCACCAGCGCCGTCGTCCCGACCTTCAGATACGTCGAGTACTCCGACAGGTTCGCGTCCCCGATGATCACGTGCAGCCGCCGGTACTTGTCCGCGTCCGCGTGCGGCTCGTCGCGCGTGTTGATGATCCCGCGCTTGAGCGTGGTCTCCAGCCCGACCTCGACCTCGATGTAGTCCGAGCGCTGCGAAAGCTGGAAACCCGCCTCCTCGCTCTGCTGCCCGATCCCCACCCGGCCAGAACCGCACATCACCTGCCGCGACGCGAAGAACGGCGTCAGCCCCCCGATCACCGCCGTGAACGGCGTCGACCGCTGCATCAGGTAGTTCTCGTGCGTGCCGTAGCTCGCGCCCTTGCCGTCCACGTTGTTCTTGTACAGCTGCAACGGCGGCTGCCCCGGCACGGTGGCCGCCTTCAAAGCGGCCTCCTCCATCACCCGCTCGCCCGCTTTGTCCCAGATCACCGCGTCCCGCGCGTTCGTGACCTCCGGCGCCGAGTACTCCGGATGCGCGTGGTCCACGTACAGCCGCGCACCGTTGGTGAGGATGACGTTCGCCGCGCCCAGGTCCTCGACGTCCGGGTCGTGCCCGGGACCGCCCGGCCCCGTCAGGTCGAACCCGCGCGCGTCGCGCAACGGCGACTCCACCTCGTAGTCCCAGCGCGCCCGGCGCGCCCTCGGGATGTCCGCAGCCGCGGCGTAGGCCAGCACCACCTGAGTCGAGGTGAGCACCGGGTTCGCCGTGGCGTCCCCGGGCACGGCGATGCCGTACTCGACTTCGGTTCCCATGATCCGACGCATGCCACCACCCTACGGGTTCGACGCGTGCGAGGATGCCCCCATGCCAGGCAGTGACGAACTCGTTGCCCTCTATGACGACGCGGGTCGCCCGGCCGGCGAGGCGCTCCGCTCCCGGGTCCGGGCCGAAGGGCTCTGGCACGCCGCCGGCGTCGTCCTCGTCCGATCGGGCGACGGACGCTCGGTCTACGTGCACCTCCGCACCGCGGACAAGGACACGTTCCCCTCCACCTGGGACTGCTGGGCGGGCGGAGTCGTCGCCGCGGGCGAAACCCCCGCCGACTGCGCGCGCCGCGAACTCGCCGAAGAACTCGGCGTCCACGGAGTGGAACCGGAACCGCTGTTCACCAAAATCTACGACGACGGCTCGATCCGCTGCCACAACTTCGCCTTCGAAGTCCGCTGGGACGGCCCGGTGACACTGCAGGCCGAGGAAATCGTCGAAGGACGCTGGATCCCGCTCGACGAACTCCGCTCCTGGGTCTTCGCCGCCGAACCCGAACCGCCCTTCATCCCCGACGGCCGCGCGGGCGTCCAGGAATGGTTCCGCCGTTACGGCTGAGCAGTCAGCTTCGCCGCGATCTTCGGCAGCAACCGCTTCGCCGCGTCCTGCGCCCGCGCCGGCGTGCTCGCCGCGACGCTCAACGCCGACACCAGATTCCCCTTCGCCACCAACACCGCGCACGTCGAGCCCTCGCACCACGCCCGCTGCACGGTGATCCCCGGCTGCGGCGGCAACGACACCTCCGCACCCGCGCAATGCGAGCCCGCCACGACATCCTCGCCCGAACGGTCCGCGTACACCGTGACCTCGTGCGTCAACGCCGAACCGCTCGGATACACCCAGCTCACCGACTTGCGCTCACCCGCGGCCAACCCGCTCAGACACCCCGAAACGCGACCCGCACCCGGAGCCACGCCCTCCTCGGCAACGTCCGAATCGGACAGCAACGCCGCCTCCGCGCGCCGCGGATCCGGTGCCGCCGAAGAAGAAACCACCGGAGGATCGACCGCCCGCGACACCGGCGGAGCGACCGGAGCGCTCGTGCCCGGCAAAGGGGCCGGATCGTCGTAGTAGGTCTCGAGATTGTTGGGCCGGTTGCCGCATCCGGCGAGCCCGGCCAGCGCGCCCAGCCCGACCAGCACAGCGACTGCTGACACCTGCCGACGACGCACGTTGCCCCTCCGCGCTCAGTGTTGCCCGTCCGCCCCGGGCCATGCTGGGCCCCGAGGGTAATGCAATCGCTCAGCTCCACCCGAGGTGGGATCGATGCGCCCAGTACTCGCGCGCGTCCTGCGCGAGTTGTCCCAGCGCAACGCGGTCCTCGTCGCCGAGGCGCACTCGCGTGGCGGCAAGGTTCGCCGCTAGCTGTGCCGGACTCGACGGACCCAGCACCGCCATCGGAGCCCACTCCTGTCCGAGCACCGCGGCGACCGCGATCGCGTCCGGGCCGACGCCGTGCTCCCCGGCGATCCGCCGCAGCGCCTCGGGAGCTTCCGCGACGAGCCGTCCGTTTGCGAGAGTTTCCTTGACCAGCACCCGTTTCCCGGCCGCGTGCGCTTCCGCCAGCGCCGGGCCGACCGACGGCTCGAAAACGTTCCAAGTGGACTGGACCGACGCGAACACCGGCTGCCCGGCCGATTCCAGCTCGAACGCCCGGCGCACCACGTCCGCCTGCGCGGGTCCGGATGTTGAGAAACCGACCTCGACGCCGTCGCCGGAAAGCCCGGCCAGCGCGTCGATCAGCGCCGGATCAGTGAAAAGTGGACTGTCCACAGTGAGCGAATGGACCTGGTACAGGTGCACGTGCCCGGCCAGGAGTTCCCGCGTCTGCGCCCACTGTTCGCGGAACCGCGGCAGCGTGTGTTCCTTGACCTCGTGGACGTCCGCGTCGAGCCGCCAGTCGCCGACGTAGCGGTAGCCCCACTTGCTGGACACCGTGACGTCCTGGTGTTCGCGCTCGGCCAGCCAGCTGCCGAGGAACTCCTCCGAACGGCCGTAAGACCGCGCGACGTCGACCCATCGGACGCCCGCCGCGTACGCCGCGTCGAGCACCTCGTGCGTCGCGGCCCGCATCGACGGCACATCCCGCACTTCGGGCAAGTCCCGCCCCAGGTTGATGTATGCCGGACGGCCGAGCGCGGCCAGCCCCACCGCGATGCGGTCCATCGGGATCCCCTTGTCGTTGCTGTGTTTTGGAAGTCGCGCTGTGAGCTTAGGCGTGGCGATGTGGAGCGTTTTCCGATCGCCAGATGTATAGGTCGTTATACACTTTGTTTGTGCCGGAGGATGGCGAGCCATTGGCTGGCGTTTTGGGCTTGGCGGTGGAGTTTTTCGAGGCGGGCGGCGGGTGCGCGGACGTAGCCTTTGCCGAAGACCGGGGCGATTTGGCGGAGGCTGGCTCCTTCTTCGCGGGCGGCGAGGAGGGCCCAGTCGGAGGCGTCGGCGCAGGCCGCGGAGGCGCGGCGCAGCTCCCCCAGGAGGTCGATGAGGTCGTTGGCGTTGAGCTCCCCCGCCTGAACGGCGGCGGCGGTCGTCTCGAGCCAGGCCAGGACGTCGGCTTCGGTGATCGGCGGGCGCGGGCGGGCGTTGTCTGTGCTCACGCGCCGCAGTATAGGGCGTTATACACCGAGGGCGAGCGCAGTGACCGAAACCTGCTGGACTCCGGGCGTGGCGCGCACGTTGACTGGCCGGAGCAGTCCGCTGGTCGTTTCGGAGGTTCAGTGAGGTTCGGCATCGCCGCCCGGTTCGTCGCGCTCGCCGTCGTGTGGGGCGCGAGTTTCCTGTTCATCAAAGTGGGCCTGGAGGGGCTCTCGCCGGCTCAGGTAGCGCTCGCGCGGGTCGCGCTGGGAGCGTTGACGCTCGGTGCGTTCCTGGTGCTGCGCAGGCGATCGCTCCCCCGCGATCCCGCGCTGTGGGGGCATCTCGCGGTGGTTTCGCTGCTGTTCTGCGTGGGCCCGTTCCTGCTGTACTCGTGGGCCGAGCAGTACGTGGCGTCCGGGCTCGCCAGCATTTTCAACGCCACCACTCCCCTGCTGACCATGCTGTTCGCTGCGGCCGCGCTGCCCGCGGAACGGCTTACCCGGCCGAAAACCGCCGGATTGCTGATCGGCTTCGCCGGCGTGCTCACCCTGGTCGGCGTCTGGCGCGGCATCGACCTGAGCCACGAAGTCCTCGCGCAGCTCGCCTGTCTCGGCGCGACCACGTGCTACGGCCTGGCTTTCGTGTACCTGCGGAAGTTCGTGTCGCCCCGCAACCCCGACCCGGTCGTGGTCGCGTTCGGGCAAACCGGTTTCGCCACGGTGATCCTGCTGGCCGCGACGCCGGCGATCGCCGCGCAGCCGGTGCACCTGAACCTCGCCGTGGTGCTGTCCATGCTGGCGCTCGGCGTGCTGGGCACCGGTGTCGCCTACACCTGGAACACCGCCATCGCCACCGCCTGGGGCGCCGCCAACGCGTCCGCTGTGACCTACCTCACTCCGGTGGTCGGGGTTCTGCTCGGCGTGCTGGTCCTCGACGAACCGGTGCACTGGAACGAACCCGTCGGAGCGCTGCTCGTGGTGCTCGGCATCCTGGCCTCGCACGGACGGCTTTCCCGGGCGCGGCAACCGGTCCTGGAACGGGGCTGAGACGCATGCCAGCTGTGGGCGCGATTGAGACGAGTTTGCCCACGTCGGCCGCGCTGGCCCAGGGCCACGCCAAAGTAACTTCAAGTCCGTGAAGGGCTCCTTGAGGGAATCTGATTCCTTCAAGGAGCCCTTCACAGACCTCGCCAGCGCATGCCAGCCCCCGCGAGCGCGGTGCGTGAAGCCGCCCCTGGCCGATAAGGCGCGCACCACACCCCCCATTGGGTCTGAGACGCACCGCGGGGCCGCCGGAAGAGTTCCGACGGCCCCGCGGCGTTCGCGCTGTCCTACAGGTACTGACCGGTGTTCGTGGCGGTGTCGATGGCCCGCCCCGATTCCTGGTTCTTGCCGGTGACGAGCGTGCGGATGTAGACGATCCGCTCGCCCTTCTTGCCGGAGATCCGGGCCCAGTCGTCCGGGTTGGTGGTGTTGGGCAGGTCCTCGTTCTCCGCGAACTCGTCGACGATCGCGTCCAGCAGGTGCTGCACGCGCAGGCCGGGCTGCTTCGTCTCCAGCACCGACTTGATCGCCGACTTCTTCGCCCGGTCCACGATGTTCTGGATCATCGCGCCCGAGTTGAAGTCGCGGAAGTACAGGACTTCCTTGTCCCCGTTGGCGTAGGTGACCTCCAGGAACCGGTTCTCGTCGCTCTCCTCGTACATCCGCTCGACGGTGTGCTGGATCATCGCGTCGAACGTCGCCTTCTGGTCCCCGCCGAACTCCGCCAGGTCGTCGGCGTGGATCGGGAGGCCCTCGGCCAGGTACTTCGAGAAGATGTCCTTCGCGCCCTCGGCGTCCGGACGCTCGATCTTGATCTTCACGTCGAGCCGGCCCGGCCGCAGGATCGCCGGGTCGATCATGTCCTCGCGGTTGGAGGCGCCGATGACGATGACGTTCTCCAGCCCCTCGACGCCGTCGATCTCCGACAGCAGCTGCGGCACGATCGTGGTCTCCACGTCGGAGGACACGCCCGAGCCGCGGGTGCGGAAGATCGAGTCCATCTCGTCGAAGAACACGATGACCGGGGTGCCCTCGGAGGCCTTTTCCCGCGCCCGCTGGAAGATCAGCCGGATCGACCGCTCGGTCTCGCCGACGAACTTGTTCAGCAGCTCGGGACCCTTGATGTTGAGGAAGTAGGACTTGCCGTCCGCGTTGTCCCCGCGAGCCTCGGCCACCTTCTTGGCCAGGGAGTTCGCCACCGCCTTCGCGATGAGCGTCTTCCCGCAGCCCGGCGGGCCGTAGAGCAGGACGCCCTTCGGCGGGCGCAGCTGGTACTGCTCGTAGAGGTCCGCGTGCAGGAACGGCAGCTCCACGGCGTCGCGGATCTGCTCGATCTGCCGGGTCAGGCCGCCGATGTCCTCGTAGCGGACGTCCGGCACCTCCTCCAGCACGAGGTCCTCGACCTCCGCCTTCGGCACCCGTTCGTAGGCGTAGCCGGCCTTGGAGTCCACCAGGAGCGAATCGCCCGGTTTGAGCGGCTGCTCGGAGAGCGGACCGGACAGCAGGACGACCCGCTCCTCGTCCGCGTGGCCGACCACGAGAGCGCGCGTGGCGCCGCCCTCGACGTCCGGTGCGAGCACTTCGCGCAGCGCGCACACCTCGCCGGTGCGCTCGAAATCGCCGCCTTCGACGACGGTGAGCGCCTCGTTGAGCCGCAACGCCTGCCCGCGCCGCAGCGACGAGACCTCCACCGCGGGCGACACCGAGACGCGCATCTTGCGCCCCGCGGTGTAGACGTCCACCGTGTTGTCCTCGTAGGCCTCGACGAACACCCCGTAACCGCTCGGCGGCTGGGCCAGCCGGTCGACCTCTTCGCGGAGGGCGAGCAGCTGACCCCGCGCTTCGCGCAGGGTTTCGACGAGTTTCGTGTTCCGCTCGGTGAGCTGGCTCACCCGTTCTGACGCCTCGGCGAGACGTTGTTCGAGAACGCGGTTCTGTCGCGGGGAATCGGTGAGCCTGCGGCGCAGCAGCGCCACTTCTTCCTCGAGAAAACGGATCTGCCGGGCTTGTTCCTCTGGTGTCTGCCCTGCTCCGCCGGTTGCTGAAGGGTCGGCCTCCTCGCGCCGACCTCCGGGAAGGTCATGATGCATCGGGCACCTCCTCGGAGTGCTTTTCATTCCACGGTACCGGCGATCACCGACAAGAAAAGGCCTTTCCGCATCACAAGACCGGCGCGTCGCGCTTTTTCTTCCGGCGAAGCACGGCCGCGAGCGCAGCGCAAGCGGCCGATTCGGTGCCGCGGACGGGAATCCGCTCCGCGCGGGTTTCCGCAACGCGGAACTGAACACGCTACGGATGCCCCGCCGGGCACCCGCGGCAAACCCGAGTTGCGGGTTGGCTGCGCGGAAAGGCGCGCGGCTGGCTAGCATCCCCGGGTGGCCGCGCTCCGCACGCGGCCCGCACTTTCGCGAGCACGGCAGGGGGAACCGAGATGACTTATCCGCCGCAGCAGCCCGGCGGCTGGGACCAGGGCGGACAGCAGCCGAACCCGTACGGGGGCCAGCCCGGCGGCCAGCCGCAGTACGGGCAGCCTCAGCAGGGCGGATGGAACCAGGGCGGGCAGCCGCCGCAGTCCGGCGGGTTCCCGGCCGCGCCCGGCCCCGGCACGCCCGGCCAGGGCGGCCCCTACCAGGGCGGATACCCGCAGCAGGGCGGCGCCCAGCAGTACGGGCAGCAGCCGGACCAATTCGGGCAGTTCGGACAGCAGCCCGGCCAGTTCGGGCAGCCGGGCCAGCCGGGTCAGCCGGGCGGGCCGTTCGGGCAGCAGCCGGGCGGGCAGTTCGGCGGGTACGGCGAGGAGCCGCCGAAAAAGAAGAAGACCGGCCTGATCGTCGGCATCGCGGTCGCCGCGGTGGTCGTCCTCGGCGGCGCGACCGGCCTGGTCATCTGGCTGACCGGGGACAGCAAGAAGGACGACAAGACGGCCGCCCCGCCCGCGTCGTCCTCCGCTCCGGCAGCGGGCCCGCAGTCCAGCGGGCCGAGCGGGAGTTCGTCGTCGTCCCCGTCGACCTCGTCGTCGGGTTCGGGCAGCGGCGACTACCCGGCGGCGGCCGGTGCGAAGCCGACCTCGGGCGAGCTGTTCCAGGCCGCGTCCGAGGCGTACAACAGCTCCGACACCGAGGGGCTGTTCTCGATGCTGTGCACCAGCCTCACCAAGGGCCAGAAGCCGGGAAGCGAGAAGATGCCCTCGGGCATCCACTTCGAACTGACCGGCAGCCCGCAGGAGAACGGCGACCAGGCGACGGTGAAGTACCACGTCACCACGTCCACCAAGACCGCCGACGGCACCCTCACCGCCCTGCGTCAGGGCGGGGCCTGGTGCCTCGGGAAGGTCAGCACGGACCACTAGGTGAGACGCCGGCTCGGCACGGCACTCGGCCTGCTCGCAGTCGTTGTCGCGGGCGGCGTCCTCGGCTTGGTCTCGATCGGCCTGCCGGGGCCCGCCCGCACCGTCCCGGAACCGCCCGCTCCCCCGCCTCCGTCGCGAAGCAGCACGTCCTCGGCTCCCGCGCCCGCGGCGGATCAAGCCGCGATAGCGACGCTCGCGCGCACTCTCGTCGACGCCATCACGCGCGCCGACTCCGCCGAATTCGGCACTCTCACTTGCAAACCGCAAACTGCTGCGGCGCTGAAAGAACTCCAAGCCAAATGGGACGCGGCGGGCCCGCTTCGCGTCTCACTGGTTGGACAACCGGCGATCGCGGGCGACGACGCGACAGTGACCGTCCGGGTCGAAGGCACCGGCGGGCACAAGGAAACCCCGTTCCCGCTGCGCCGCGAGAACGGTCGATGGTGCGTCCCTGGTTAGCCTTTGCCCTTGCTGGGCCGTCGTGAAACACGCGGCGACACTGTGCCGTCCGCCAGCCGACGCGCAGTGAGCAGGAAAGCGGTGTGCGCGACCATCCGGTGGTCCGGCCGCACCGCGAGACCGACGACGTGCCACGGCCGCATCAGCGTCTCCCACGACTCCGGCTCGGTCCAGCACTGCTGTTCCCGCAGCGATTCCGTGACGCGCGACAGCTGCGTGACAGTCGCGACGTAGACGGTCAGCACTCCGCCGGGCACCAGGTGCGCGGCGACGTTCGGCAATTGGTCCCACGGCGCGAGCATGTCCAGCACGACCCGGTCGACCTCGCCGGTGTGCGTGGCCAGATCCGCGACGGTGAGCGTCCAGTTGTCCGGCTTCTCGCCGAAGAACTTCACGACGTTGCGCTCGGCGTGCTCCGCGTGGTCGTCACGGATCTCGTAGGAGAACACCTGTCCCGCCGGACCGACCGCGCGCAGCAGCGAGCAGGTGAGCGCGCCCGAACCGGCGCCGGCTTCCAAGACGCGGGCGCCCGGGAAGATGTCGCCCCACATCACGATCTGCGCGGCGTCCTTGGGATAGATCACCTGCGCGCCGCGCGGCATCGACAGCACGTAGTCCGGCAGCAGCGGCCGCAGCGCGAGATACGTGCTGCCGCCCGCCGAAGTGACCACGCTGCCCTCGGGACGGCCGATGAGGTCGTCGTGCGCGAGGGCGCCGCGATGCGTGTGGTACTCGCCGCCGTCGGCGAGCGTGAGGGTGTAGTGCCTGCCCTTCGAGTCCGTCAGCTGAACCCGGTCACCTGCACGAAACGGTCCGCTGACCGACAACTTCTTCCTCCACTGCAAAACCCGGAACGCCGACGTCGAATCCTCGCAGGTCGTCCCGCGCCCGTCGTGCGCGGGTGCCCCTCACTGGGCGCGCCGGCCCTGCAGCAGCGCGGTCCGCAGGTCTTCGCGGCGCAACACGCCCGCGGGACGGCCTTCGTCGTCGACCACGAGGAACTGCCAGGCGGGCGTCTCGCGCACGCGCTCGGCGATCTCCTCCCCCGGCTCAGACGCCAGCAGCACCGTCTCCGCCCGGATCGGCTCGGCCGCTTGCTCGGCCGGCGCGTGCGGGCTGATGCTCGCCAGCTGCTGCGCGGCTTGCTCGTCCAGCAGTCCCGCCGCGACGCCGTCCGCGCGCACCAGCACGACGCCGCGTCCCGCCGAGGCCGCCAAAGCGTCGGACACCGGGCTTTCCGCGGGCAGCTGCAAGACCGGACGCACCAAATCGGACAGTTCCAGCCCGGCGGGCCAGCCGCGGCGGGCTTCCGCCGCCAGTTCGGAGCGCGCGCCGAGGATCACGAACCACGCCGTCACGACGCACACGCCGAGCCGCAGCCAGCGGTCCGGGCTCTGCATCGCCAGCCCGAGCAGCGCCCAGACGATCAGCCCCGTGGCGACGAGCGCGCCGCCCGCGACCGCGGCCCTTGTCCCCTTGGCCCGCAACCCGGTCATCGCCCAGACCCCGGCGCGCACGAGCCGTCCGCCGTCCAGCGGCAATCCCGGCAGCAGGTTGAAGAAGCCGACCGCGAAGTTGGCCACCGCGCACTCCGCCACGAGCAGCCACACCGCGCCGTCCGGCGGAACCGCGAACAGCAGCAGCGAACAGAACCCGCCCAGCACCAGCGAAACCGCGGGCCCCGCCGCGGCGACGAGCCCTTCCTGGCCCGGCCGTCGCGGCGTACGAGCCACTTCGGACAGTCCGCCGAGAAGGAAAAGCCGCAGCCGCCGTACCGGGATCCCGAGCCGCAGCGCGACGAGGCAGTGCCCGAGTTCGTGCGCGAGCACGGAAAGCCCCAGCAGCACGGCGAACGCGGCGGCGAGCAGCCACGCGGTCGGCGTCGAAACGTCCGGCAGGAACCGCCCGACCAGCGGCGCGTAGAGCACCACGATGATCAGCGAGCCGATCCACCACGACGGGGCGAGCAAAACGGGCACCCCGCCGACCCGGAACAGCAGCAGTCCGCCGTCCCCGCCGGCGCGCCGGGCGGGCCCGGCGCCGTGCTGACTGGTCGCGGCCATGCCGGACAGAGTAGGGGGCCGGGTGTGGGAAGCCGGTGACCCGGTCTCCCCGGACGGGTGGTGTCGGTCTCGCCCCGGCCGGTCCGCGAAGTTCCGTGAAGGGCTCGTTCCGGGAATCTGGTTCCGGCAAGGAGCCCTTCACGGACCCAGCCCGGGTCAGGCGGAGCGCGGCTGGACGAGGTTCTCCAGATTCGCGAGCGCGACCTGCTTCCGGAACTCTCCGCGGTAGGAGGCGTCGCCGGAGTCGTGCATCGCGTCGGTCATCCAGACCGCCGACGCCTGCCGTTCCCAGACGTGCGCCAGACAGGTGTCGGAGTAGCTCTCCAGCAAACTCGGATCGTCCTTCTCCACCTGATGGACGAGCGCGTGCGCGAGCACCTCCGCGTCGTGCAGCGCGAGGCTCATCCCCTCGGCGCTCATCGGCGAAATCAGGTGCGCCGCGTCTCCGAGAAGGCACAGCCTGCCGTAGCGCATCGGGCTGAACACGACCCCGCGCAGCGGCACCACCTGCTTCGTCGCGATCGGCCCGCGCGGCACCGGCGCGGCGAACCTGGCGCCGAGTTCGTCCCAGACCCGCTCGTCCGGCCAGTCGCCGACAGTGTCGTCGAGCGGACACTGCAGATAGATCCGGCTCGCGTTCGGCCCGCGGGTGATCTGCGCGGCGAAGCCCCGGGAGTGCACTGCCATCACCGCCGACGGATCGGCGGGCACTTCCGCCAGGACGCTCAGCCAGGCGTACCCGAACTCGTGGCTGTGGCAGGCGAGAACTCCGTCCGGGATCGCCGTCCGGCTGACGCCGTGGAAGCCGTCGGCCCCGGCGACGAACGCACAGTCGATCGTGTGAGTGCCCTCGCTGTCCCGGTAGCGCACCCGGGGCTGCTCGGTGTCGAGTCCGTCCAGTTCGATGTCCTCCGCCTCGAACCGGAGGTCGCCGCCGTCGCGGAGGAAGATCCGGATGAGGTTCCGGACGAGCACTTGCTGCGGGATGAACGCGCCCGCGCCGTCCTCGCCGGTGTCCATCCGCCAGGTGCGCTTGTCGCCGTGGAGGATCAGCGGCAGGACGGCGTCGGACCGCTCGTCGCCGTGGCCCTCGACGGCCTCGCCGACTCCCCATTCGTGCAGCATCCGCACGCCGCGGCCGTCGAGAGAACCGGCTCTCTGCCGCTGTTCGACGTGCTCGCGGCTGTTCTTTTCCAAGACCGTGCAAGGGATCCCGCTGCGGAGGAGGAACGTGCCGAGCGCGAGCCCGGCCACCCCGCCGCCCACGACGACCACGGTGGTTTTCCCGTTTGCCTGTGCCATGTTTCATTCCCCGAAAGAGTGCTGGTGAACTGGATGATCACCACTCTCTTCCCGGCCGCGGACCGGCGGCCACCGAGCATCGGGCGCCCGGTAACGAAAACCCGCCAACTTGCTCCCGCTACTCGCCGCGGTCGCGCAATCCGGCCTGGTACCGCCCCGGCGTCTGCCCGACCAGCGCCGTGAACGCCCCGATGAACGCCGACGGATTCGACCATCCGCAGGCGATCGCCGTGTCGGTCACCGATGCGCCCCCGGTGAGCTGGAACAACGCGTGGTGGATCCGCAACACCGTGCGCCACCGCTGAAAACTCATGCCGAGATCGGCATGGAACAACCGGCTGAGCGTGCGTTCGCTGGCCCCCGCGACGCGCCCCAGCTCAGCCAGCGTCTCGCCCCGCCCCGGGTCCTCGTGCAGCATCTCGGTGACGGCCCGCAACCGGTCGTCGCGCGGTTCCGGGAGATGCAACGACTCCCCCGGAACCTCCCCCAGCTCGTCGAGCACCACCGCCCGAACCCGCCGCACCGCCTCGGCCGACCGCTCCTTCTCGCCGGTCAACGCCAAAATGCCCGCCCGCAGCAAGGGCGACACCGCGAACACGCAAGGCTGCCGAGCCAACGCCCCGCACTCCTCAGCGGGAACAGCGAGAATCCGCGCGTCCGTGCGCCCGTAGAACCGGTGGGAATGCTCGAACCCCGGCGGAGTCCACGTAACGCGATCCGCGGGCGCGACCCAGGTCCCGAACTCGGTGGTGGTGGCGAACACCCCGCTGGCCGCGTAAACCAGCTGCCCGCTCGCATGGGAATGCCTCCCCATCCGATACCCGCCCGGCAACCACCCCGCCCCCTGCGGCGTCACCCCGCCTGCCTTCCCCACCACCCCGACCCTAGCGACAACACCCCCCAACCCAGCCACCAAAACCCAGCCACCCCCAAGCCCTCACTCCCGACCCGGCCCCCACGCGGGATCGCCGACTTGAAGGCGATCCCGCCCGCGACGACGGAGTCGGCGCCATCAGACACTGCGCCGAACAATTGTCGGTGCCCGGCGTTACGCTCTGCCCCATGTCCGACACCGCTACGGTCACCACCCCTCCCGGTTCCGACGCGCCTGCCCGCAGGCGGCCCGCGTTGTCGCCGTCCCGGGCGAGCGACTTCAAGCAGTGCCCGCTGCTCTACCGGTTCCGCGCGGTCGATCGGCTGCCGGAGGTGCCTACCCGGGCGCAGCTGCGCGGCACGCTCGTCCACGCGGTCCTGGAGCGGCTTTTCGCGCTGCCCGCCGCCGAACGTGTCGCGCCGCGGGCGAAGGAGCTGCTCGCGCCGACTTGGACGGAGCTGTCCGGCGACAGTCCGGAGTGGACGGAGCTGTTCGCGGACGGCGAACCCGGGGAGACCGACAAGTGGCTGGCCTCGGCCGAAAAGCTGCTTGATTCGTATTTCGAGCTGGAGGATCCGCGCAGGCTGGAGCCGGAGGCGTGCGAGCTGCACGTGGAGATCGAGCTGGGTTCGGGGGTGCTGCTGCGCGGGTACATCGACCGGGTGGACGTCGCGCCGACCGGCGAGATCCGGGTCGTGGACTACAAAACCGGGGCCGCTCCTCGCGAAATCGGCGAGGCCAAAGCACTCTTCCAGATGAAGTTCTACGCGCTGGTGCTGTGGCGGTTGCGCGGGGTCGTCCCGCGGCAGCTGAAGCTGATGTACCTGACCGACGGCCAGTCGCTGGCCTACACGCCGGACGAGGCCGAGCTGGTCCGGTTCGAGCGCACGCTGGAGGCGATCTGGCAGGCGATCCTCAAGGCGGGCAAGACCGGCGATTTCCGGCCGAACAAGGGCAGGCTGTGCTCGTGGTGCGACCACCAGGCGCATTGCCCGGAGTTCGGCGGGACGCCGCCGGAGTACCCGGGCTGGCCGGAGCCGGATCCGGGCGAGGAGACGGTATTGGACCGGGCCGACTGATGGGCGACGCGTTCTTCCTCCCGCTCGGCGGCGAGCGGTACGAGGCGACTGAGCACACCACCGGTCCGTGGAGTCCCGGCGCGCAGCATTTCGGTCCGCCGTCGGCGCTGCTGGTGCGCGGGCTCGAGCGGCTGGAGTCGCCGCGTCCGGCGCAGCTGGCCCGGGTCACGGTCGAAATCCTCGGTCCGGCTCCGGTGGGCGAACTGGAGCAGCGGTCGTGGGTCGAACGGCCGGGCCGGACGGTCGAATTGGTCCAGTCCGAGCTGTCCGCGAACGGCCGGACAGTCGCGCGGGCGTCGGGATGGCGGATCGCGACGTCCGACACCGCCGAGATCGCCACCGACGGCGGTCCGCTGCTGCCCGCGGCCGACGCGGGCAGCGAGGCGGCTTTCCCGGACGACTGGGAAGGCGGCTACCTGCACGCGATCGAATGGCGGGCAGTGCGCGGCTCGATCTCCGCACCCGGCCCGGCCGCGGTGTGGGCGCGGCAGCGGTATCCGCTGGTAGACGGTGAGGAACCGACGGGGCTGCAGCGGCTGTTCGCCATCGCCGACTCCGGCAACGGGGTGTCGCATTTCCTGCCGGCCGCGAAGTGGTGGTTCATCAACTCGGAACTCACCGTGCACCTGCGCCGGATGCCCGAGGGCGAGTGGATCGGGCTGGACGCGGTCACGCTGGTCGGGCCGCACGGGATCGGCACGGCGAGCAGTACGCTGCACGATCGTTCCGGTCCGGTCGGCACCGGCGCGCAGGCTTTGCTGGTGCGTCCGCGACAGGCCGGGGGCGGATGAGCGCGCCGCGGCGGGCAAGTCCGATAGCCTTCGCGGAACGACCGACAAGGGAGCGCTCCGGCATGCAGATCACCTCGGTGGTCAACCAGAAGGGCGGGGTGGGCAAAACCTCGCTGAGCGTGGGCGCGGCGGCGGCCCTCGCCGAACGCGGCAGGCGGGTGCTGCTCGTCGACCTCGACCCGCAGGGGCACGCGACGACCGAGATGCTCGGCATGGACGAGGTCCCGGCGGACGCGCCGAGCCTGGCGAAGGCGCTGACCAAGCTGTGGAAGGGCCCGATCGAGCAGCTGGCGGTGCCGCATCCGCGCAGCAACCTGGGCCGCGGCGGCGCGTTCGACGTGATCCCGACGTCGCCGGGGATGTTCGACCTGATCCGCAGGCTGGACCAGTTCCGGGTGCCCGGCTGGCAGCTGGCGCGGGTGATCCAGTTCGCGCACTACGACCACGTGATCATCGACTGCCCGCCGGCCCAGGACGTGCTGACGAACAACGCGCTGGCGGCGTCGCACGGGATCCTGGTGCCGGTCCAGCCGGACAAGACGAGCATCCGGGCGCTGCGCCTGCTGTCGGAACAGGTCCGCTACGTGGAGCAGACCACCGGCCGCGCCCCGATCTCGTGGTTCGGCATCGTGCCGGGCCTGTACCGCCGCCCGATCTCGCACTACGCCGCGGCCGCGCTCCAGGAGATGTACTCCTTCGGCGTCCCGATGCTCTCGCACGTCCCGCTGGGCGTCGTGATGAACGAGGCCGCGGCGCACGGCGTCCCGGTCACGACGTTCGCCCCGGAAACCATCCAAGCGGTGTCGTTCCGGGAAATCGCCGAGACCTTGGACAGCTACCTGGCGCAAAACCCGGGCCCCACCGAGGTTCCCGCTGACGACGAGTTCGTCTTCGAGGACTTCATCTCCGAGGTCGCCGTCGCCCGCAACGTCAACGACAACGGCGCGCGCAAGAGGCTCTACGACCTGATGCCGAAGCGCCCGAACCGTCCTCGTTAAACATCGTCCACTTCGGACTCAACAACAACGCGGGATCGCGTCGGCGTTGGGGTGGAGCGGCGTGACAGGCCGCCAGGCCCCTCATGCCGCTTCGCCCCAACGCCGACTTGAAGGCGATCCCGCCGCGGCGGCGGAGCCGACGCAATCAGAGTCTGCAGGACCGGATGTCGGACGCCAGCACGGCTTTCGCGCCGGTTTCGGCGAGCTCGTCCATGATCCGGTTGACTTCCTTGCGCGGCACCATCGCCCGCACCGCGACCCACTTCTCGTCCGCCAGCGGCGCGACCGTCGGCGACTCCAGTCCCGGCGTGATCGAAATGGCCTGGTCGAGGATGTCGCGCGGGCAGTCGTAGTCGAGCATCATGTAGTGCTGCGCGAAAACGACGCCCTGCAGCCGGGCCGCGAGCTGCGACTTCGCCCGGGATCCTTCGCTCCCGGCCCGCTGCAGCAAGACCGCCTCGGACGCGCAGATCGGCTCCCCGAACGCCACGAGATTGTGCTGCCGCAGCGACCGCCCGGACTCGACCACGTCCGCGATCGCGTCCGCGACCCCGAGCTGGATCGAGATCTCCACGGCGCCGTCGAGCCGGATGACCTCGGCCTCGACGCCGTGGCGGGCGAGGTCGTCGCGGACCAGCCGCGGGTACGACGTCGCGAGCCGCTTTCCGTGCAGGTCGGCCGGTTTCCAGTCCCGTCCGGCGGGAGCGGCGTAGCGGAAGGTCGAGGCGCCGAACCCGAGCGCGAGCACCTCCTCGACCGGCGCGCCCGAATCGAGCGCGAGGTCGCGGCCGGTGATGCCGAGGTCGAGCTCGCCGGAACCGACGTAGATGGCGATGTCCTTCGGGCGGAGGAAGAAGAACTCGACCTCGTTGACCGGGTCGAGGACGGTCAGGTCCTTGCCGTCATGTCGCTTGCGGTAGCCCGCCTCGGAAAGCATCTCCGCCGAAGCGGCGGCGAGGGCTCCCTTGTTCGGCACGGCAACACGCAGCATTTCGGTCTCTCCTCGGTATCCGGTGCGCGAGCGCGTCACAGGTAGCGGTACACGTCCTCGGTCGAGATTCCCCGGCCGAGCATGAGCACCTGCACCCGGTACAGCAGCTGCGAGATCTCTTCCGACAGCCGGTCGTCGGACTCGTGCTCGGCGGCGATCCACACCTCGCCCGCCTCTTCGAGCACCTTCTTGCCCTGTGCGTGCACCCCGGCGTCCAGTGCGGCGACGGTGCCGGACCCGTCGGGACGGGTACGCGCGCGCTCGGCAAGCTCCGCGAACAGCTCATCGAAGGTCTTCACGGGGCCGAATCCTTTCATCCCGCGCTCGTCCGCGCCGCTCCGGGTGACCCGGAAGCCGCCGAGGTCACAGCTGGGGCAGCAGCGCGGCCAGTTCGGGCACGCCGACGCCGGCCAGCGACGTGCGGAACACCCGGCGCGGACCGTCCGGGACGTCGACGTCGTTGGGCACGACGAGCACGGTGCAGCCAGCGGTTTCGGCCGATTCGGCGCCCGGCGGCGAGTCCTCGACCGCGACGCACCGCTCCGGCGCCACGCCGAGCAGCTCGGCGGCCTTCAGGTACGGCCGCGGGAGGGGTTTGTTCTGGCCGTCGACCTCGTCGCCGCAGACTGTGACGTCGAAGAAATCCCGCCCGATCGTGTCGAGCGCGAGTTCGGTCAGCGCCCGTTCGGTGGAGGTGACCAGCGCGGACTTAAGCCCGGCCGCGCGGACCGCGGCCAGCGCCTCGCGCGCGCCCGGACGCCAGGGCAGCGCGTCGTCGAACAGCCCGGCGGTGCGGCGGCGGATCCACTCCCCCGTTTCCGCGACCGCTTCCGGGGTGACCGGGCGGCCGGTCTGCTCCAGCAGCACGGTGGCGGTGGCGTCCATGTTGGACCCCACGAGCGTCATCCGGACTTCCTCCGACAGCGTGCCGCCGAGCGCCTCGGCGGCCTCGTACAGCGCGACGTCCCACAGTTTCTCGGAATCGACGAGGGTGCCGTCCATGTCCCAGAGGACAGCCGCCAATCCGTCCGAAGAGGACGGTGCAGTCACAGTTTCTCCTTGTCCGGTGCGGCGCCCCGGCGGGGCGCGCTCCCCTCCAGCGTCCCACGCGGGCCGCCGTGAGCGGGGCCACACCCGTTCCGTGACACGCGGGGCCGGACACACTGCGCAGCGTAGGTGGCCGAGGCCGTAGGCTGGTCAGGTGAGTGAGCCTGTCGACGACACCCCGCGGCCCGGCGACCCGGAGCAGGACCGCGCCGATGCCCCGCGCCCGATCATGATCCTGGCCTTCGAGGGCTGGAACGACGCGGGCGACGCGGCCAGCCAGGCGATCGAACACCTCCAGCTTTCCTGGGACGCGACGCCGCTGGCCGAGATCGAGCCAGACGACTACTACGATTTCCAGGTCAGCCGCCCCACGGTGAAGATGGTCGACGGCATCACCCGGCGGGTCGAATGGCCGACCACCCGGTTGTCGGTGTGCCGTCCCGAGGGCTTCGACCGCGACCTGGTGCTGGTGCAGGGCCCGGAGCCGAACATGCGCTGGCGCAAGTTCTGCGCGGAGATCGTCGAGCACGTCCAGGAACTGGACGTGTCGATGGTGGTCGCGCTCGGCGCCCTGCTGGCCGACACGGCGCACACCCGCCCGGTCCCGGTCACCGGGTCGGCCTACGACAAGGACACCGCGAGCAAGTACCGGCTCGAGGTGAACAACTACCAGGGCCCGACCGGGATCGTCGGGATCCTCCAGGACTACTGCGTGCAGGCGGGCATCCCGGCGGTGTCGATCTGGGCCGCGGTCCCGCACTACGTCTCGCACCCGCCGTCGCCGAAGGCCACGCTGGCGCTGCTGCACAAGCTGGAGGACGTCCTCGACGTCGAGATCCCGCTGGGCGCGCTGCCGGAGCAGGCCGAGGAATGGCAGCAGACGGTCAGCGAGATGGCCGACGAGGACGAGGAAATCAGCGAGTACGTGCGCAGCCTCGAGGAACGCGGCGACGCCGAGACCGACTTCACCATGGAGGAGGTCTCGGGGGACAAGATCGCCGCCGAGTTCGAGCGCTACCTGCGGCGGCGCCGTCCCGGACAGGACGGCGGGTTCGGCCTCCGCTGACCCCCATGCCAGCGACTTAAGTACGTGAGGGGAACCCTGAGGGAATCCGATTCCCTCAGGGTTCCCCTCACGTACCTCGAAAGCCGCCCCCGCCCAGACGACCCCGTCTCGGGACCGGGTGTCCTTCGCGCACCGCCGAGGGAACGCACCGTGATTGCCGAACTACGGAAAGTCATCCGCGCCGCTCGCCCGACTGACGGTGCCTGCGCCGCCGGCTGATCGCGCCGCGCTGCTCTGGTGCCGCGGCGAGCCCGTCTCGTTGACTGGCCTGGCGCGAGCGACGTCGCGCGGACCAGGAGGTACGGGAAATGTTCGGCAAGGCACTAGCGGCGGCGGTGCTCGCGGCGGGCGCGATCACCGCGTCGGCGGCGACAGCGTCGGCGGCACCGGTTTCGCCGGTGAAGGCGGATGATTTCGGCGCCTGCATGGACTACGCGGTGGGCGAATACGACGTGGAGCCCTGGCTCGCGCACGACGCGTGCGACGCCGCCACGTTCGAGGACTGCTACTGGGTCCTGCGCCGCGCCTACGTTCCGGCGCAGGTCGCGGCGACGGCCTGCCGGCTCTCGTTCGACTGATCCGCCGAAGGGTGCGACCGGGCTGCGCGGGCAGGCCGGTCGCGCTCAGGCGCTCAGCAGTTTCCGCACCGGAACCGCGCCGCGCTCCCGTTTCCGCCACTCGCGCGGATAGCCGAGCGAGACTTCCTCGAACCGCACGCCGTCCGCGGACGTCGTGCGCGGGATGTGCAAGTGCCCGTAGACGGCCAGCTCGGCCCGGTAGCGCAGGTGCCAGTCCTCGGTCTGCGTGGTGCCGCACCAGAGCGCGAAATCGGGGTAGTACAACGGATTCGTCGGGTGCCGGTGCAGCGGCCAGTGCGACATGAGGATCGTGCGGCGGTCGGCTGGGATCGCGTCCAGCCGGTCGCGGCTCACCTTCAGGCGCTGCTCGCACCAGGCCGCGCGCGACTCGTACGGGTCCGGATGCAGGTAGTACTCGTCAGTGCACACGACGCCGATTTCGCGGGCGTGCGCGAGCGCTTCTTCGCGGGTCTTGCCCTCGGTCGCCGGGGTGCGCCAGCTGTAGTCGTAGAACACGAACAGCGGCGCGATGGTCAGCGGTTCCGGGCCGAAGTCCCACACCGGGAACTCGTCCTCGGGCGTGTGGACGTCGATCTCGCGGCACTGCTCCACGAGGAATTCGTAGCGAGCCTGGCCGCGCAGCTGGCACGCGTCGTTCGGGGTGGTCCACAGCTCGTGGTTGCCCGGGACCCACACGACCTTCGCGAACCGCTCGCGCAGCCTGGCGAGCGTCTCGCGGATGACCTTGGCGGACTCGGCGACGTCGCCTGCGACGAGCAGCCAGTCGCCGGGATCGTCGGGCACGACCTCGTCGACGATCGGGCCGTTGCCCTCGTGGGTCACGTGGAGGTCGCTGGTGGCGAAGAGAGACGGCACTCGTCCACCGTAACGACTTTCCGCGCCCGGGAGCGCCGGAACCGCCCATTCCCCCACCCCAGAACGACCAGCCCGGCACTCACGTGGAGGCCTGCCTGCACGTTCAGCAGCACTGTCGGCCCGGTCACCGCGACGAGCGCGCCGGCCAGCAGAGAACCGGCCGCCGTGCCCGCCGCCATCAGCGCGTACACCGTGCTCAGCACCCGTCCCGCGCGATCCGGGCCGGTCTCCGCCTGCACGTGCGACAGCAGCCCGGCCCCGGCCACCACGGCGGGCGCGCCGACCGCCATGAACAGACCGACGTACACCCCGAGGACCGTGGTCGCGCCCGGCAGATTCCAGATCGCCGCCGACATCAGCCCGGCGGCGACCAGCCCCCAGCCCTGCAGCAGCACCGGCGCGACCCGGCGCGCGAGCGTCGCCACCGCGAACCCGGCGGCCAGTCCGCCGATCGCCTGCACGCCGCGCAACAGCCCGGCGTCGGCCTCGCTGCCGCGCAGGATGTCGAGCACGAACACCACGAACAACACCAGGAACATGCCCTGCGCGAGCGACGTCAGCAGCGCCGACACGCTCGTCGCGCGAAGCCGCTTTCCCGCCAGATCGCGGACGCCCGCGAGCCAATCCGTCTGCTCGGGCGCGGTCTTGCGCACCGCCACCCGGCGGAAGGGGAACGCGAGCAGCATCCCCGCGGCCGCGAGCGCGACGAGGTAGCCGATGATCACGCGCTCGAGCCCGCCCCAGCCCAGCAGCGCTCCCCCGGCCCAGCCGCCCGCGAGCCGCGCGACGCTGCCGTTCACGCTCATCAGCCCGTTCGCCGGGGTGACGTCCTCGACACCGACCAGCTCCGGCACCAGCGCACTGCGCGCCGGTTCGAACACCGACGCCAGCCCCGCCTGCGCCGCCATCACCGCGTAGACCGCCGCGACCGGCAGCTCGGAACTCGCCAGCAGCGGCAGCACCACGACGGCCTGCCCGACGCACACCGTCGCCAGCACGACCCGGCGGTCCCACCGGTCGGCGACGATCCCCGCGACCGGGCTCAGCAGCACCGCGGGCAGCAGGCCGAGCACGATGCTCAACGCCGTCGTCACCGCGGACCCGGTGCGGACGAACAGGTACACCGGCAGCGCGACCTGCAGCATCCACTCGGCGGTCTCGCCGAAGAACGCGGAGACCCAGAGCCGGGCGAATCCCGGTGCCGCCAGCAGCCGTCTCACGCCGGTTTCCCGTCGTGCCCGATCCGGCGGAAGGCACGCATCCCGAGGAAGACCGCACGGGCGTCGGCGGGCGCGTCCTCGCGGATCGTGCTGACGTACGGCCGGACCAGGTCGTCGATCGCCTTCGTCAGCGCGCTGACTTCCTCGGGCGTCGCTTTCAGGCCGTACGAGAAGAAGCCGCCCGCCTCGCGCCAGTCCTCATCAAGCCGCTCGACCGTGTCGAGGTACCGCTGGGTCAGCTCCTGTTCCTCGGCCAGCTCGGTGCCCGCGACCGCCAGCTGCGCCGCTTCCAGTGCCGGATCGCTGCCCGGGCTGCCGAGCACCAGCCCGACCTGGCAGGCGCGCCACGGCCGCTCCCGCCCGTCGCCGCCCTCGGCCCGCTCGACCAGGCCGTGTTCAGCCAGTTTGCGCAGATGCCAGCTGCAGTTCGACGCCGTCGAGCCGACCGCGTCCGCGCACTCGCTGGCGGTCGACGGGCCGACCGCCATCAGGTGGTGCACGAGCGCGGACCGCAGCGGGTGTGCGAGGGCCCGCAGCAGCTCGACGTCGTCGATCCGCTTGCGCGGGGGCAGTTCGGTCATCGGCCCGCCTAACTCTGAAGGGTTTCTTTCGAAACGATTCTTTCAGAGTTGCAGGCGGCTGCCCCCGCGTCAAGCCGCCCGGCTAGAGCAAGGCGAGGAACGAGCGCACGCGCTCCAGGAGCAGACCGGCCGCCTCGGGGTCGTAGGCGGCCAGCGAGGAGTCGGCGAAAAGGTGCTGGTCGCCGGGGTAGACGAACAACTCCGCGTTCTCGGCGGAGCTGACGAGCTCGCGGGCGGACGGCAGGTCCTCCTCGAAGAACTCGTCGTTCTCCTTGCCGTGGATCTGCACCGGAACCCCCTCCGGCCACGCCGTCCCGAACTCCTTGACCGGCAGGCAGGAGTCGAAGAACAGCGCGCCGCGCGCTCCCGGCCGGGTCTGCGCGAGGCGCTGCGCGACGGTGACGCCGAAGGAGAACCCGGCGTACACGAGGTCCTGCCCGAGGGCCTCCGCCTCGGCGATCCCGCGTTCCCGCACCTGCTCGAAGCCGGTCTCCCGGGCGAAGGCGAAGCCGTCTTCGATGCTGGCGAACGTCCGGCCCCCGAACAGATCGGGAGTGTGGACGGTGTGCCCGTCCCGGCGCAGTTCGTCGGCGAAACCGCGCACGCCGTCGGTCAAGCCCTGGATGTGGTGGTACAGCACGATTTCGGCCATGCCGGAAATCCCCTCAGTGAACGAACCAGTTATGTGGAACGTTCGGCAACGCTAGTCTGTTCAGCCATGGCGAACAACCCGCCCGACTACGCACTCGCCGATCGGCTGGCGTTGACCGAACCCGCGCAGGTCAAGGCGCTCGGACACCCGTTGCGCACCTCGATCCTGCAGTTGCTGCACGAGCGGGCCGCGACCGTGAGCGAGCTCGCGGCGGCGGTGCGCCGCCCCAAGAGCACGGTCGCGCACCACGTGCACGTGCTCGAGGTCAACGGCCTGCTCAAGGTCGTTCGGACGCGCCGGGTCCGCGCCGTCGAGGAACGGTTCTACGGCCGCACCGCGCGCATGTTCTTCGTCGAACCCGGACCGGCCATGGGGAAAGCTAGGGATTTCAACGACTTCGAGGTGGCGGCCCGCGAATCCGCCGAGGCGTTCGAGGCGGGAAAGCTGTGGGGCTTCATCCGGCAGGCACGCATCTCCCCGGACCAGGCCTCGCAGTTCTGGGACAGGATGGCCGAGCTCGTCGAAGAGTTCGACCGGCTGCCCCGGTCCGGGGACACCACCTACGGCTTCGCGGTCGGCATCTACCCCACCGGCCATCCGGCCTTGCCGCCGCGAGAATCCTGACCAGCGAGAACCGATCGCCCGAAAAACCGGTTGCGCTCCCCCGCCGTCCCCGCGTTAAGCTCCCGCCCATCATGGACAGCTGAGCCGAGCCCTCCCCGCATCGAGGCCGCTCCCGGTCGAGCCCCGCTCCCGGGAAGCCGCGCGTTGCCCGTCGGGGATTTCGCTTCCACCGCAAAGGCCCGGTGATCGCTCATGTCTACTGTCCTGCACGCCTCCGACCTCGTTTTCGGCTACGGCGCCCGCACCGTCCTCAACGGCGTTTCGCTCGTCGCGTCGCCCGGGAGGCGGATCGGTCTCGTCGGCGAAAACGGCGTCGGGAAATCAACCTTGCTCCGGCTGCTGGCCGGGCTTGAAGTCCCCCGCGGCGGCGACGTCGTGCGGCACGGCGACCTCGGCTTCCTCTTCCAGGAGCTGCCGTTCGACGGCACCGCACGGGTTTCCGACGTCCTCGACGAGGCGCTCGCCGAGATCCGCACCGCCGCGGCGACGCTCGACAAGCTCGCCGCCGTCCTCGCCGAGCGCCCCGACGACCCGGAGGTGCTCAGCGAGTACGGCCACGTCCTGGAATGGGCGCAGGCCCACGACCTGTGGGACGCGGACCGGCGCGCGGACCTCGTCCTCGCCGGGCTCGGGCTCGGCGACATCAGGCACGACCGGCGGCTGCACACGCTGTCCGGCGGCCAGCGGTCGCGGCTCGGGCTGGCCGCGCTGCTGGTGCGGCGGCCGCGCATCCTGCTGCTCGACGAACCGACCAACCACCTCGACGACAACGCCATGGAATTCCTCGAGCGCCATCTCGCGGAGCTGACCGGCGTCGTCGTGCTGTCCTCGCACGACCGCGTGTTCCTCGACGCGGTCTGCACGGACATCGTGGACCTGGACCCGGTTCCGGCGGACCGCCGCGTCGGCGGCGCGACGCGCTACGGCGGCAGCTACACCGACTACCTCGGCCAGAAAAAGGCCGAACGGGCCCGCTGGGAACAGCGGTTCACCGAAGAACAGGAGGAACTCAAGCAACTGCGGGAATCCGTGCACGGCACCGCGCGCCGCGTCGCGCACAACCGGGCGCCGCGGGACAACGCGAAGATGCTCTACGACTTCAAGACCGGTCGCGTGCAGAAGCAGATTTCCCGCCGGGTCCGCAATGCCCAGCTGAAACTCGACACCCTGGAGCGCGAGCAGGTCCGCAAACCGCCCGCGCCGCTGCGGTTCCGGGCCACGCTCACCGCGGACACCGGCGGCGAAGGGCCGGCGGTGTCGGTGCGCGGCATCGCGGTTCCGGGCCGGGTGCAGCTGGACGAGCTGGACGTGGACCGCAGCGCGCGGCTTCTCGTGACCGGCGGCAACGGGGCGGGCAAATCCACGCTGCTGTCGGTGCTGGCCGGCCAGCTCACGCCGTCGGCCGGGACTGTCCACTTCGGACCCGGCGTGCGAGTGGGGCTGCTGGAGCAGGACGTCACGTTCGCCCGGCCGAAGCGGACTGCGCAGGAGGTGTACCGCGCCGCGGCCGGCGAAGCGGCGCCCTCGCTGTCCACGCTCGGGTTGCTGCCGCCGAGGGAACACGACCGGTCGGTCGGCGAGCTTTCGGTGGGTCAGCGGCGTCGGCTGGCATTGGCGGTGCTGCTCGCGGAGCCGCCGGACGTGCTGTTGCTGGACGAGCCGACCAACCACCTGTCGCTCAGCCTGGCCGAGGAACTGTCCGAAGCGCTCGACAGCGCGCCGGGCGCGGTCGTCCTGGCTTCGCATGACCGGTGGTTGCGCCGCCGCTGGGCGGGCGACCACCTGGCGCTGGCGGACGGCCAACGCCAGGATGTATAGGTCGTTATACAGTTAAAACGGCGGGCAGTGGCCGGAAGCGTGTTCCGGACACTGCCCGGTCCCGAAAAGCTCAGAGCACGATGCCCAGCAACGCGTCCACGGCCTCCTTGATCAGGCCCGGGGCGGCCTGGTCGGTGCCGTCGCGGCGCAGCGCCGACGTGACCCACGCGTCGATCGCTGTGAGGGCCTTCGGCGTGTTCAGGTCGTCGGAGAGGTGGTCGCGCAGCCGCGCCACGGTGTCCTCCGCGTCGGGTCCGGCCGGCAGCGCGACGGCTTCGCGCCAGCGGGCCAGCCGTTCCTGCGCGTCGACCAGCAGCTGGTCGGTCCACGCCCGGTCCTCGCGGTAGTGCCCGGCGAACAGCGCGAGCCGGATCGCCGCCGGGTCGACGCCGTCGGCGCGCAGCCGCGACACGAAGACCAGGTTGCCGCGGGACTTCGACATCTTCTCGCCGTCGAGCCCGATCATCCCGGCGTGCACGTAGTGCCGGGCGAACGGGTGGTCGGCGGCGACGGCCTCGGCGTGCGCGGCGCTGTACTCGTGGTGCGGGAAGATCAGGTCGGACCCGCCGCCCTGCACGTCGAAACCGAGCCCGAGGCGGTTCACCGCGATCGCGCTGCATTCGATGTGCCAGCCCGGCCGTCCGGCGCCCAGCTCCGACTCCCACGACGGCTCGCCCTCGCGCGCGACGCGCCACAGCAGCGCGTCCAGCGGGTGCCGCTTGCCGGGACGGTCCGGGTCGCCGCCGCGCTCGGCGAAGAACTTCGCCATGGTCTCGGCGTCGTAGTTCGACTCGTAGCCGAAGCGGCCGGTCGCGTTGTGGTCGAAGTAGACGTCCGGGAACTCGGCGTCGTCCGCGCGGTAGGCGCTGCCGTCGGCGAGCAGCTTCGCGATGACCTCGACGATCTCCGGGATCGCCTCGACCGCGCCGACGAACTGGCGCGGCGGCAGCACCCGCAGGGCCTCCATGTCCTCGCGGAACAGCGCCGTTTCGCGCATGCCGAGCACGATCCAGTCGTCCGAATCGCGTTCCGCGCGCTCGAGCAGCGGCTCGTCGATGTCGGTGACGTTCTGGACGTAGTGCACCTCGTGCCCGTTGTCCCGCCACACCCGGTTGACCAGGTCGAACGCGAGATAGGTGGCGGCGTGGCCGAGGTGGGTGGCGTCGTAGGGGGTGATGCCGCAGACGTACATCCGGGCGGCGGCTCCGGGTGCCGTCGGGCGGACCTGCCCGGTCGCGGTGTCGTGAAGCCGGAGAGGACGGGGCGTGCCGGGCAGCCGGGGCACGGCGACGGATGACCAAGTCTGCATGCCTCCGACTGTAAGCGTGACGTCCGTCCGCTTTCCCACCCGGTGGGAGGGACAGCCGCGTGTCCCTCCCACCGGTACGGTCAGGCTCGCTGCCGGACGGCGTTCGCCCGGACGGCGTCGCGCACGTACGCCCCGATGCCGGGCCGCTGCTCGTCCTCGCGGACCAGGAAGGCCAGCTGCGCGGGCTCGTCCGCGTACAGGTCCGCGATCTTCTGCTGCATCTCGTACCCGCACTCCCCCATCACCGCGGACAGCATCGCCCGGTGCTCTTCGGCAAGCTGCCCGGCCGCCGGGCTGTCCGCGGGCTCGCCCTTGTCGACCAGCGCGACCAGGCGGCTCACCCAGTCCTTCCGCTGCCGCTCCGCCTCAGTCCACTGCTCCTTGGTCTCCGGCAGCTGCGACTGCTGCCACTCGGGGCAGCTCCCCCAGCGCCGGACGGCCTCCTCCGAGTAGCCGTCCGGCACCTGGAACCCGCCGAACACTTCGAACTTCTCCTCGGGCGTCAACGCGTTGCCCATGGCTCTCGCCTCCAGCAATCGATCGACGGCCGCGACCATGCGCTCGATCCGGTCCGCCTGCGCCACCAGCAGCTCCCGCTGCCGTTTCAGGTGGGCGTCGGCGTCGGTTCCCGGATCCGCGAGCACGGACGCGATCGTCTCCAGGGGAAGGCCGAGCTCCCGGTAGAGCAGGATCCGCTGCAGCCGGTCGAGATCGGCCTCGTCGTAGCGCCGGTAGCCGGACGTCGTCCGACCGCTCGGCGACAGCAGCCCGATCTCGTCGTAGTGGTGCAGCGTGCGCACGGTGACGCCGGCCAGCGCCGCCGCCTCGCCCACCCGGTAGCCCATCGCTCTCCCCTGTCGTTTCTTCGGCCGAATGGCCCTTGCGAGAACCACGATCACGCCTCACGTCGCGTGAGGGTCAAGTCTGGTGGACACCGCGCTCCGGCGCGAGTACGAACGAAGCATGGCTCTGCGCACGCCGATCCGCGCCCGTTCCGCCCTCCCGCCCGGTCCCCGGCTGCCGATGGCGGTGCAAACCCTCCTTTTCGGCGCTTTCCGCAACTCCCTGCTGCCGCTGCTGCGACGGCGCTACGGAGACGTCGTGCGGCTGAAGTTGTATCCGGAGCGTTCGGTGGTGCTGGTCGGCGACCTCGACCTGGTCCGCGAGATCTTCGCCGGTCCGGTCGAGACGTTCCACGCCGGCGAGGGCAACATGGTGCTCAAACCCATGCTGGGCGGGCATTCGGTGCTGCTCACCGACGAGGAGGAGCACCGCAGGGCGCGGAAGCTGCTGATGCCCGCGTTCAACGGCGCGGCGATGCGCGGGTACCGGGACATGGTCACCGAGCTGACGGTCGCGGAGCTGGAACGGTGGCCGCAGGGCCGGGCGTTCCGGGTGCACGACCGGATGCGGGCGCTGACGCTGGAAGTGATCCTGCGGGTCGTTTTCGGCGTGACCGACGGGCCGCGGCTGGCGGAGTTGCGCGTGGCGCTGGAGCAGGTCATCGACATCAGCGCGCTGGATCTCTTCGGGTGGCACAGCCCGGCGTTGCAGAAGTTCGGGCCGTGGCGGCGGAACCGGGAGCGGCAGGAACGGGTCGACGAACTGCTGTACGCGGAGATCGCCGAGCGGCGAGCCGCGCCGGATCTGGCGGAGCGGACCGATGTGCTGTCCCGGCTGCTGACCGTGCCCGGGGAGGATCAGCTCAGCGACCTCGAACTGCGCGACCAGCTGATCACGTTGCTGCTGGCCGGGCACGAAACCACGGCGACCGCGCTGGCCTGGGCGCTGCACGAGCTGGCCCGGGATCCGGTCACCGCCGCGACCACCGCGCGCGCCGCGCGCGAGGGCGACGAGAAGTACCTGGAAGCGGTGGCGAAGGAGGCGATGCGGCTGCGGCCGATCATCTCCGAGGTTTCGCGGAAGCTCACGAAGGACGTCCAGGTCGGGCCCTACACGGTTCCGGCCGGGCACATGGTGCTGCCGTCGATTTCGATGATCCACGCGGACGCGGCGCACCATCCGTCGCCCGAGGTGTTCGACCCGACGCGCTTCCTCGGCAGCGGCCCGCCCGCAGGCAGCTGGTTCCCCTTCGGCGGCGGCGCGCGGCGCTGCCTCGGGGCGGGTTTTTCGCTGCTGGAGGCGACGATCGTGCTGCGGGAGCTGTTCGCGCGGTACCGGGTCAGCGCGCCCAGCCCGCGGCCGGAGCGGGTCAAAACCCGGCACATCACCCTCGTACCCGGCGACGGCGCGCGGATCATGGTGCACCGCCGCTGAAGCCCGTGAAGGACTCCTCCAGGGAATCTGATTCCCTCGATGAGCCCTTCACGGAACGGGTCAGCGGCGACGCGTGCGGAGGTAGTCGCCCACTACCGCCGCGCCGAGGCCGTCCAGGTCGGGGTCTACGACCCGGCCGCCGGAGCGGCGGGCGATCGTGTCCACGAACGCTTCCAGGCGCGGGTCGTCGCCCAGCCGGAAGACGGTGACCGACGCACCCAGTTTGGCGATCCGGTCCACTTCGGACAGTGTCTTGTAGATGGTCGCCGGTTCGGGCGGGTAGGAGAATTCCGCCTCCCCATCGGGTTCCAGGTGCGCGGTGGGTTCTCCGTCGGTGACCATGAGGACCACCGGCTGCGCATCCGGGTGCCGACGCAGGTGCCGTCCGGCCAGCAGAAGAGCGTGGTGGGCGTTGGTGCCTTGCTCCCAGGTGCCTTCCAGCCCGACCAGTTCCGGCAGCTCCACGGGCATCGCGTAGCGGCCGAAGGTGATCAGCTGCAGGGCGTCGTTGCGGAATCTGGTGCTGATCAGCTGGTGCAGCGCCAGCGCGGTGCGTTTCATCGGCAGCCAGCGGCCCTCCTGGACCATCGACCACGACGTGTCGACCAGCAGCGCGACCGCGGCTCGCGAGCGGTGTTCGGTCTCGATCACTTCGACGTCCTCGACATCGAGGCGAACACTCCCCGCCCCGACCGCGGTGGAGCGCAGCACCGCGTTGCGCACGGTGCGCGGGACATCCCAGGGTTGCATGTCACCGAATCGCCAGGGACGGCTCGAACCGGTCGGTTCGCCTGCCGCGCCCGCGGATTCGGTCTCGCGCTCCCCGGTTTTGCCGCGCAGCGAATTGACCACATCGGACAGTGCGGTCTCGCCCAATCGGCGCAGTGCCTTGGGAGACAATCGCAAGGTGCCGTCCGCGGCGCGCTCGAACAGGCCCTGCTGACGCAGTTCTCGCTCCAATTCGGACAGTCGGCGCGCGTCGACGCCCGCGTCCGGGCCGAGTTGGCGCTCCAGCGCTTCCAGGTCGATGTCCTCCAGGCGCGCGCCGGGATACGACTGGCCCAGTTGCTCGGCGAGAGCGTCCAGCTCCGCCAGGTCGGCCATGGCCTGCGCGCCTTCGCCGAGCCCCAGCGGGTCCTGGCCGCGGAAGCGCGAGGACGACGTCCAGTCCTCCCCCGGCCGCAGCGCGCGCAGCTGGGAGTCCAAAGCGGACAGTTGCTGCGCGAGCCGCGGATCGCCGAAGGCTTGTTGTGCCAGCTCGGCCAGTTCCGCCCGCTGCTCCTCGGACATCGAGTTCAGCATGCGTTGCGCGGCGGCGGAGCGGGCGGCCAGGACGTCGATCAGCTCGTCGACGTTCTGCGGGTTCTCCGGGAAGAACTCGCCGTGCCGCCGCATGAACTCGTCGAAGCGTTCGCCGATGTCGCTCGCGCCCTGTGCGTGCGCGGACAGCAGCGCGTTGAGGTCGCCGAGCATCTGGTTGATCCGCTCGACGTCCTGCGGGCCGGCGTTCTGCATGGCCTGCTTCATGCCCTGGAACCGCGCGTCCAGCATCTCGCGGCCGAGGAGGTCGCGGATCTGCTCGTACTTCTGCCGGGCTTCGCCGGAGCGCCAGTCGTACTCGTTCAGCTCGCGCACGGCAGCGGCGGTGCCGGGCGGCAGCGCGTCCAGCTGGGCTTCGCGGAAGCGGGCCTCGTCGTCGGGATCCGGGAACAGTTCCCGGCGCTCGGCTTGGAGCGCGTCCTGCAGCAACTGCTGGACTTCCTGGAGCGTGCCGTCCAGCCGGTGCCGCCGCTGGATCTGCGAACGGCGCTGCCACAGCTGGCGGGTCAGCTCGTCGAGGCCCGCGGTGCGTTCGGTGCCGCGGCGCAGCAATTCCTCCAGCGCAGAACGCGGGGACGAGCCGCCCATGACCTCGCGGCCGATCTCGTCCAGCGCGTCCCGCAGGTCCGCGGGCGGGGCCAGCGGATCCGGCCCGTCGTGCCACGGGCCGTAGGAGTATCCCTCCGGTAAGAGCGGCATTATTCGCCGTACACCGTCGTGCCGTCGTCGGAGTCCTTCGCCAGCCGGCGGGCGAGGAACAGCGACTCCAGGGCCAGTTCGACCGCCGCCGCGATCCGGCCGGCCGGTTCGTCCGCGGACACTCCGGCGCGCTGGGCGACCTCGTGCAGCACCGGCAGTTCCGGCAGCGCGGCAAGGACTTCCGCGCCGGGGACGCGCTCGCCGGTGGCGACCAGGTGGCCGTCCGCCACCGCGTCGGACAGCGGGCGCAGGTCCAGCCCGGCGAACCGTTCGCGGGCGGTTTCCGCGATCGCGCGGCGCATCAGGTGCACGAGGTGCTCGACCTCGCGGCCCTCCTCGCCGGGCTCGAACTCGACCTTGCCGCGCAGCACGGCGGGCACGGCTTCGAGGTCGACCGGCCGCGCGACCGCCGGGTCCTCCCCGGTCACCGCGGCCCGGCGCAGCGCGGCCGCCGCGACGGTTTCGGCCGCCGCCACCGCGAACCGGGCGGACACGCCGGAACGCTGGTCGATCACCGGCGACTCGCGCAGGTTGCGCACGAACCGGGCCAGCACCTCCAGCAGCGGCTCGCCGACCTCCGCGACGAGGTTCGCCTCCTGGCGCACCACGGCGACCTCGGACTCGACGTCCAGCGGGTAGTGCGTGCGGATTTCCGCGCCGAAGCGGTCCTTCAGCGGCGTGATGATCCGGCCGCGGTTGGTGTAGTCCTCGGGGTTGGCGGTGGCGACGAGGAGCACGTCCAGCGGCAGCCGCAGCGTGTAGCCGCGGACCTGGATGTCGCGTTCCTCCATCACGTTCAGCAGCGCGACCTGGATCCGCTCGGCGAGGTCGGGCAGCTCGTTGATCGCGACGATGCCGCGGTGCGCGCGCGGCACGAGTCCGAAGTGGATGGTCTCCGGGTCGCCGAGGCTGCGGCCCTCGGCGACCTTCACGGGGTCGACGTCGCCGATCAGGTCGCCCACGCTCGTGTCCGGCGTGGCCAGCTTTTCGGTGTAGCGCTCGCTGCGGTGCCGCCAGGCCACCGGCAGGTCGTCGCCGAGTTCGGCGGCGCGGCGGATCGAGGCGGGCGTGATCGGGTCGAGCGGGTGCTCGCCCAGTTCGGAGCCCTCGATGACCGGGGTCCACTCGTCGAGGAGGCCGGCCAGGGTGCGCAGCAGGCGGGTCTTGCCCTGGCCGCGCTCGCCGAGCAGGACGACGTCGTGGCCGGCGAGCAGGGCGCGTTCGAGCTGGGGCAGCACAGTGCGGGAGAAGCCGACGATGCCGGGCCAGGCGTCGCGGCCCTCGCGCAGCGCGGCGAGCAGGTTGTCGTGGATCTCGCGCGCGATGGGGCGCGGGGCGTGTCCGGCGGCGCGGAGCTCGCCGGCAGTACGGGGAAGAGCGTCGGGAACAGCGTTCACCCCTTCGACGCTACTGACCGTTCCGGCATCCGTCGATGTGGAGCGGCTCCAGCCGGGCGGGGATCGGCGGAGCCGGGAGGAACCGGTAAAATGAGCGGTCGTGTGCCGACCCAGTGCGACCCTCGCCGTCTGGTCCTCCGCGTGGCTGAACGGGGCCGCGGCGTCCGACGACGTCCTCGACGCCTTGCAGGACTGGGCCGAGGCCCACGACGTGGTCGCGGCCGATCCCGCTGCCGCCGACGCGTTCGATCTTCCGCTCGCTTTCCATCGGGCGGCTACTCCCGTGCAACTGCTGCTAGCGCTGCGGGCGCAGGGGGCGGTGAGTGCGCAGCTGGTGCTGCCGGTGCCCGGGGATGTGCGGGGTCTTGGCGGCGGCGGGCCGTTTGCTGACGCGGCGTTGCGGTGCGGCGAGGCTGTGGTGCTCGGCGGGCTGGCGTTCGGGTTGGTGCCGGAGCCCATCGCTGAGGGGCTGATGCGGTGGACGGTGTATTCGCTTCCCGCGCCGGTCTCGTTGGAGTATCAGCCGTTGCCGGATGCCGAGCATGGGTTGACGGACGCTATCCGGGCCAGTGCCGGGGCGTTGCAGGCGTTGGATGTGGCGAGCGATCGGCCTGGGGTTCGGGCGGAGTTGTCGGCGCATTTGCGGGCTCGGCCTCAGGTCGAGTGGCCTGCCGGGACGCCCGGGCGGGCGTTGCGGGTGTTGCAGCGGGCCGAGGAGATTTCGGCGATTTTGGCTGTGGCGCAGGCGGATGATCCGGGTGGGGCGTTGTCGGCTTCGGCGGTGAATCGGCGGGCTGAGGCGTTGCGGCCGTTGGCTGAGGCTGTTCGGGGGGCGCGGACTGCTTCCGTTAATGAGGCTGTGCGGGTGTTTGCTGAGCAGGGGGATCGGCAGGTTTGACTGCTCGTCGCCTGGCGGCGACATTGCTTGGTGGTTGCATGGGGCACCCCGAAGCTTGATTGTGCTGACGGTCTGAGGGTGCTTGTCAAGGCGGGAAAGATGCCTTGACAAGCACCCTCAGACCGCAGGAGAGCTTCG
>NZ_JARACH010000058.1:0-59027 GCF_029087445.1 Amycolatopsis sp. La24 | reverse complement strand
CTTGTCAAGGCATCTTTCCCGCCTTGACAAGCCACCCCAGACCGTCAGCACAATCAAGCTTCGGGGTGCCCACCGCAACAATGGGCGCAATGTCGCCGCCAGGCGACGAGCCGACTAAAACAACTCCCCAGCCAACCCCCGATAAACCCCCACCACCTCATCGTCATAAACCTGCAACCGCACCCCAGGCAACCCAGGATGCAGCTGATACTTCTCCGTAACCACCTGCACCACAACATGATCCGCCCCAGCCGCCCGATGCTCCCCCAACCGAGCAGCAATCGCGGAAACATTCCCCAACGCCACCAAATCGTCAATCAACCGATCAGACCCAGACCCGGCCAAATCCTCATCCGAATACCCCAACCGCCGCAAATTGCGAGTGTAATTACCCAACCCCAAATAAGGATTCTCCACCCGCCCCCGAGCCACGCGCCGAGCCCGAACCAGATCCGAACCCACCACAACCTTCTGCTCCGGCGCCAAAAACCCACCAGGACCCAACACCGTCCGAGCGACCCGAGTATGCCGAGGCGGAACCAAATAAGGCACCGCCCCGCCAGCCCGCTCCGCAGCCAACTCCAACATCCTCGGCCCCAGCGCAGCCAACACCCGCCCGGAAATCGGCACCCCACCGGCATCCAGCACATCAAGAAACCGCCGAACCGCGTCCATCGGCCGCTCATACCCCGCCGACTGCTCCCGATGCCCAGCCCCGATCCCGAGCACAAACCGCCCGGGAAACCGCGAAGCCACCCGCTGATAGGACTCAGCCAACACCGCCGGATCCCCCGACCACACATTGACGATGCTCGACCCCACCACCAACGACTCGGTAGCCGCCAGCAGCTCGTCAATCCCGGCCAGATCCACCCCAGGCCCGCCAAGCCACAACGCCGAATACCCCAACTGCTCGATCTCCGCAGCCATCGCCGGAGTAGTCAACGCCCCGACCTGCCACACGCCGTACCCACGCAATCCGATCTCCATGAAGACCACCGTGGCGGCGAAAAAATGGACTGGCAAGTCCAAAAGAAGCCCACAAAGAAGGGCTCCCCGGCACCAGAAAGCCGGAGAGCCCTTCCCCAAGAAAAACCTCAGCCAGTCACGCCGTCCTGCTCAGCCGCCTTGGCCACCGCGGCCGCCACCTCAGGCGCGACCCGCGGGTCCAGCGGGCTGGGCACGATCCGATCCGGCCCCAGATCATCCGAAGCCACCGCCACGATCGCCTCCGCGGCCGCCAGCTTCATGTTCTCCGTGATCGACCGCGCGCCTGCGTCGAGGGCGCCGCGGAACACGCCGGGGAACGCCAGCACGTTGTTGATCTGGTTCGGGAAGTCGCTCCGCCCGGTCGCGACGATCGCCGCGTGCTGTGCGGCGACCGCAGGGTGCACCTCGGGGTCCGGATTGGACAGCGCGAACACGATCGAGTCGTCCGCCATCGTCGACAGCAGGGACGGGTCGATCGTCGCACCGGACAGGCCGAGGAACACGTCCGCTCCGCGCAGCGCCTCGGCGAGACCGCCGGTGAGCCCGGCCTTGTTCGTGGTCTCGACCAGCTGCCGCTTGATCGGGTTCAGGTCGTCGCGCCCGGCGTGCACGATGCCGCGCGAGTCGAGCACCGTCACGTCCGCGACGCCTGCCGCGAGCAGGATTTTCGCGCAGGCCACCCCAGCCGCGCCGGCACCGGAGACCACGACCCGCTCGCCGGCGATGTCGCGGTCGAGCACCAGGTTCGCGCCGCGCAGGGCGGCGAGGGTGACGATCGCGGTGCCGTGCTGGTCGTCGTGCATGACCGGGCAGTCCAGCGCCTCTTTGAGCTTGTCCTCCAGCTCGAAGCAGCGCGGCGCGGAAATGTCCTCAAGGTTGACCGCGCCGAACGACGGGCGCAGCCGCACCAGGGTCTCGACGATCTCGTCGACGTCGGTGGTGTCGAGCACCAGCGGGATCGAGTCCAGCCCGCCGAAGGTCTTGAAGAGGACCGACTTGCCCTCCATGACCGGCAGCGACGCGCTCGCGCCGATGTCCCCGAGGCCGAGCACCGCGGTGCCGTCGCTGACCACTGCCACGAGCCGGTCCGCCCAGGTGTACCGCTTCGCCTTGGCCGCGTCCTCGGCGATCGCGCGGCTCACCTTCGCCACGCCGGGCGTGTAGGCGATCGAGAGGTCGCGCGGGTCGGAGATCGGCCGGGTCGCCGCCACGGAGAGCTTGCCGCCCTCGTGCCCGGTGAAGATCTCGGCGTCGGTCACGGCCGCGACGCTGCTGGCCTGGTCGGTCATCGGAGAACCTGTCGTGGGATCGAGGGAAGCGGGCGGATGGGTCTGGGTCATCGAACGTACTCCTGGGACTGCGAGCGGGGGACCACCTGGTCGACGGGCGAGCAAGCGCCCGTCGAGAGTGGGAACTCGTCCTCCGGACGGCAGCCCAGCGCGGTAGCGCCGGCCTGTCGGCGAGGCGTCTGCGCGGCCATCCGATCCGTGGGGTGTGGCGATGGCCGCCGACGCTGCGGTCCGTCAATCATGACAGGCCCCCGGTCGGCCCCGACCCCTCGGTGCGGCTCATGTCACAGATTCGCGATTCCCAAGACGTCCGTCCGGTTTCGGAAGCAGTTCCGTTCCGGGTCCGGGAAACGCACTCGATAGGGTGGCAGCCATGGACTTCCGCCCGCTCAAGGTCTCCGGCGCGTTCGAGTTCGTCCCGCGCGTGTTTCCCGACGAACGCGGACTGTTCGTCGCGCCGTTCCAGGAAGAGGCGATGGTCCGCGCGACCGGGCATCCGCTTCGGGTCGCGCAGACGAACCACAGCGTTTCGCGCGCGGGCTCGATCCGCGGCGTGCATTTCGCCGACACTCCGCCGGGCCAGGCGAAGTACGTCTACTGCCCGGGCGGGTCGCTGCTGGACGTGGTGGTGGACCTGCGCGTCGGCTCGCCCACGTTCGGCGAATGGGACGCGGTGCGGCTCGATGCGGCCGAGTTCCGCGCGGTCTACGTGGCGGAAGGCATCGGGCACGCCTTCATCGCGCTGGAAGACAACACCGTGATGGCGTATCTCTGCTCGGAGCCGTACAACCCGGCGGGCGAGCACGGCATCAACCCGCTCGACCCGGCGCTGGACCTGCCGTGGCCGACCGGACTGGCCCCCATTGTGTCCGAAAAGGACAAAGCAGCGCCGACCCTGGCCGAAGCGCTCGACCAGGGCCTGCTGCCGTCGTACGCCGATTGCGCGGCGTACTACGAAAAGCTGCGGTCAGCGCACCGCTAGGCGCGCACGCCGTCCTCGGCGATGACCCGTTCGATATTGCGCTCGGCCAGCGCGGTGATCGTCACGAACGGGTTCACGCCGGTGCTGCCCGGAATCAGCGAACCGTCCGTCACATACAGGTTCCGGTACCCCTTCACCCGGCCGTAGTCGTCGGTCGCTTCGCCGAGCACCAATCCGCCGAGCGGGTGGTAGGTGAAGCGGTTCTCGAACGCCCGCGTGTCGCCGAAGAGGTCGTAGCGGTAGATCGTGGAGTTCGCCTTGTTGATCCGGTCGAACAACGATTTCGCCGCGTCGATCGACGGCTGCCCCTGGTCCGGCGACCACTGCAGTTTCGCCGAATCGCTGGCCGCGTCGTAGGCGAAATGGCCGCGTTCGGGGTTCTTGGTGATCGCCAGGTACAGGCTCGCCCACGTTTCGAGCCCGGCGGGCACCGGCGCGATCTCGGCGAACACCGGATGCGTCGGGTTGTCCCAGTCGTCGATGCCGAGCGCGGGCATTCCCGCTTCGAGGCTGCCGGTCGTGTCCCACACGTGGTTGGCGCGGCCGAGCATCACGTTGCCGTTGGTGCCCCAGCCCTGGCCGACGGCTTCGGACAGCCGCGGCAGCCGCCCGGTGTCGCGGGCGCGCACCAGCAGTTCGGTCGAGCCGAGGCTGCCCGCGCCGAGGAACAGGTACTTCGTGGACAAGTGCTTGGTGGCGAGCACATTGCCGAGCGCGTCGGACTCGCGCACCACCAGCGTGTACGTGCCGTCCTGCTGCTGGATGATCTCGCGGACCTCGTGCAGCGTCTGGATGGTCACGTGCCCGGTGCCGAGCGCGGCGGCGAGATACGTCTTGTCCAGCGAGCGTTTGCCGTGGTTGTTGCCGTAGATGACCTCGGACGCGAGCGCCGAGCGTTCGACCGTGCCCGCCTCTTCCTTCTTCATGTACTCGAAGTCGTAGACGCTCGGCACGAACGTCGTCTTCAACCCGGTTTTCTGCGCGGCTTTCCGGGAAACGCGCGCGAACTGGTACGACTTGCAGGTCTCGAACCAGTCCTCGTCGATGTGGTTCACGCCGAGGCCCGCGTTGGCGCGCGGATAATACTTGCCGTACATCTCGTCGGCGTTCACCCGCGGCAGGATTTCCTCGAAGTATGAACGCTTCGGCTGCACCGCCATCGCGCCGTTCACCAGCGACCCGCCGCCGACGCCGCGCCCGACGTACACCGACATCCCGCCGTAGTTCACCCGGTCCAGCACCCCGGCGTACGGATCGATGTCGTGGTTCGCGACGTCCAGCCACAGGAAGGACGCGAGCGGCGCTTCAGTGCGCTTCTTGAACCACATCGACCGCCGGTCCGGCTTCAGCATGTCGCAGAAGACCTTGCCGTCCGGGCCCGGTTCGTTCCACAGCTGGCCCATTTCGAGCATCACCGTGGGCACGCCCGCCTCGCCGAGCCGCAGCGCGGTGACCGCCGCGCCGTACCCGGTGCCGATCACCACCGCGGGCGAGTAGTCCGGCAGCGGCGGAGGCGTCGCCGCACGCGCGGTCGTCGCCGAAATGCTGGTCAGTCCAAGGGCCGCGGCGGAGTTCAGCGCGGCGAGGCCGAGAAATCGGCGACGGTTGAGGGAGGCCATGCCCGGCATGCTGACGCGGCCCGGAGCACCCTGGCAAGGCTAAAACGAACGCTATTCGCATTTGCCCAGTAAACGGTGTTAAGTTTCACTCGGCCGGGGTAACGGGAGGTCCAGCTTTCGCCGGTCAGGCCGCTTTCCGGGGTGTGACCCACACCGTGATCGTCGCGGTGACGACCTCGGTCCCGCGCGCGTCCACGATCCGCACCGGAACGGGAAGATCGAATCCCTTGTCGCCGAACTCGGGGATCTCCGGCAATTCGGCGATCGCCCGGAGCCCGGTTTCGGCTTTCGCGACGTACCTCACTTCCATGCCCTTGGGCAGCCACCGGTGCGTGGCCGGGACGGTGGCCTCGGCCAGCATGCCCATCGCGATCTCGGCGAGGTTGCAGGCGGCGATCGCGTGGAAGGTCCGGATGTGGTTGTGGACACCCCACCACTTCGGCGCGGTCACCGAACAGTGGCCGGGACGGATCTCCCGGATGCTGGGCAGCACGGTGCCGAAGTAGGGCACCCGGAGGCACATCGCGGCGGAAAACAGCTGCTTGCCGCCCGGTTTCGCGGCCAGTTTGCGCCACAGCCCGTACGTCGACGGCGTACCCATCGGCACCTCCCAGGTGAAGTTACTCACCAGTAGCCTTACACACGACGAACCTGCCGGGCAAACCCGCCCCGGCTATATTCGGCCGCGTGGCACATCGGCTCTTTCTTCTCCGGCACGGCCAGACCGAATGGTCGTCGAACGGCAAGCACACCGGGCGCACCGACATCCCGCTGACCCCGGCGGGCGAGGACCAGGCGCGCGCGGCGGGCGGCACCCTGCGGACTCTGCTCGGCGGACCCGGGCTGGTGCTTTCCAGCCCGCGCGGCCGCGCGCTGCGCACGGCGGAACTCGCCGGCCTGCGCGTGGACGAGGTCACCGAAGACCTGGCCGAATGGGACTACGGCGACTACGAAGGCGTCACCACGCCGACGATCCGCGAGACGGTTCCGGACTGGACCGTCTGGACCCACCCCGTCCCCGGCGGCGAAAGCGCGGACGACGTGCAGGCCCGCGCGGACAAGGTGCTCGACCGCGCCCGGCGCGAAATCGAGAACGGCGACGTCGTCCTGGTCGGGCACGGGCACTTCAGCCGCGTGCTCGTCGCGCGCTGGCTCGGCCTGCCCGGCACCTCGGGTGTCCACTTCGGACTGGACCCGGCCGGTCTCGCGGTGCTCGGCGACGAGCGCGGCGAACCGCAGATCGAACATCTGAACCTGCTGCCCGCGTTGGAGGGATGAAGTGACCGACCCCCGCGTACGGCGGATCCGGCCGGAAGACGTCGACGCCGTCGTGGAGCTCGTCTACGCGCTGGCCGAGTACGAACGCGCCCCGCAGGAATGCCATCTCACCGCCGAGCAACTGCACGGCGCGCTGTTCGGCGAGGCTCCGGCGCTGTTCGGCCACGTGGCCGAAGTGGACGGCGAGATCGCCGGATTCACCTTGTGGTTCTTGAACTTCTCGACTTGGCGCGGCACGCACGGGATCTACCTGGAAGACCTGTACGTACGCGAGGAACAACGCGGTTCGGGCCTCGGCAAGGTGCTGCTGGCGACGCTGGCCGCGGAATGCGTGGACAAGGGCTATCACCGGCTGGAGTGGTCGGTGCTGAACTGGAACCCGGCGGTCGGGTTCTACCGGGCGCTGGGGGCGCTGCCGCAGGACGAATGGTCGGTGTACCGGCTGACTGACGAACCGTTGCAGGTGCTGGCCAAAGAGGCGTGAGACTCGTGCGCGCCTAGGCCGGTTCTAACCGGCTTAGGCGCGCACGAGCTTTTACGGCGTGGGCAACGGCAGCCCCGGCAGGCTCTGGTCCCTCGGCACCACCCCGTCGACCAGGTAGTCGTCGACCACCTTGTCCACGGCCTTGTTCCCGCCAATTCCGTAGATCCCGTGGTCGCCTTCCCCGGTCACGGTCAGCATTCGCGAGTTCTGGAACGCGGCGTGCGCCTTCCGGGCGCCTTCGATCGGCGTGGCCGGGTCGTGTTCGGACTGGACGATCACCACTGGCGGCACGCCTTTCCCGTCCAGCACCGGCATCGGCCGCGGCTGCCCGGGCCAGAAGGCACAGACCTGCATAGACATCCACAACGAACTGTGCACGGTCACGCCCTGGTCGAGATACTCCTGCGACCGGCGGATCAGCGACTGCCGGTTGCCCTTCCACGGCCCGTCGTTGCACAGGGTCGTGATCAACGTCGACACCATCGCGTCGTCCGCACCGGCCTGAACCGCGACGCCCATCGGACTCGTGTTCTTCGCCTCCGACAACGTCTTCCCGAGCGCCGCGCGAGCGTCGTCCTTGACCTGCGCCGAAGACCGCGCGTCGGTCAGCGTTTTGACCCGGACCAGCACGGTCGCGATCGTCGGGAACTGGCTTTTGGCCTTGAGCGCGCCGACGATGAAGGAGTCGAGCGCGACCGCGCCGAGCTTCGTGCCGTTCACCTCGACCGGCTCGCGGGTCAGCGCGTACCGGACGCTTTCGTAGGTTTGCCGGGCCGCCTCGCCGGTCGTGCCGAAGTGGAACTTGGCGTCGTAGCGGGCCAGCCACGGCAGGAAATCCTGCCGCCAGCGGCGTTCGTAGCCGGCCGGCTGGAAGTCGAACGACTGCTGCCAGGAGCCGGTGAACTGGGTCGAGGAATCGAGCACGAACCGGCCGGTGTGCTGCGGGAACTGCTGGGCGTAGTGCGCGCCGAGCCAGGTGCCCGCCGAGTACCCGATCCAGTTGATCCGGTCGCGGCCGAGCAGGGTGCGCAGCAGGTCGAGGTCCCGGACGTTCTGGAAGGTGCTGATCAGCGACCCCAGTTCGCCCGAGGCCCGGTGGCAGGCGGTCGCGACGTACCGGACCGCGTCGACGATCTGGTTCAGATTGCGCGGATCGCGGTCGCGGGGATCGAGATCGGCTCCGGTGTCGGCCGCGCCGCCGCAGGTGACGTTGGTGCTGCGGCCGGTGCCGCGGGTGTCGATGCCGATGATCTCCTGGTGCTCGCGCAGTTTGCCCTGCCCGCGCAGCATCGCCGGGAACCAGCGGCCGGCGCCGCCGGGACCGCCCGGGTTGGTGAGCACCGACGCCGTCGTGGCCCCGGTGGATTTGAGCCTGCTGATCGCGATGGTCAGGTACTGCCCGTCGGCCGGACGGTCCCAGTCCCGGGGCGTGCGGTAGGCGGAGCATTCGAGGCCCGAGATGTCGGTGCCCGGTGGCAGGTCGGCCAGCTCGCCCGGCGCGCAGGCGTGCCAGTCCAGCGCCTGCCCGGCGTAGCGGGCCGGGATCGCGGCGGCGTCCGCGGCCGCGGGCAATGCCCCGGCAAGCAGCCCGCCCGCCACCGCGGTGCTGGTCACGACGAGACGCAGTCTCCTCATGGGTTCCCCTCTTCGGAATTCGGATGAATTCGGTTGCGCAGTCCCGATTCCATCGGCTGAGGGGTGCCGCTACCAGTGCCGCCGCGTCACCTGTCCGCTATGACGTGACGTCACTGTCGTTCAGTCCTGTTCGTGCCGCTCCCGCTCGGCCCGCCGCCCCGCGAGACCGCCGCGTTCGGCGGCTTCTTCCTCGGTCTCGTCGTCGTGCATTCCGAGCGCCCACGCCCGCGACGGGCGGCGGAACAGCAGCACCAGCGCCGCCAGCCCGCACAGGCCGATCGGGACGCCCCACAGCGGCTGCCCGGACGGTCCGAGCAGGTACCAGCCGACCCCGATCAGCAGCAGCGCCACGACGACGCCGGGCGACCGCGCCCACGTCTGGCCCAGCAGCAGTCCGACCGAGGCGGCGAGGAAGACCACCGCCAGCACCGCGTACGTGCCGAACTCGGCCCACACGTTGTTGCCCGGGATCGGCGGGTTCTGCAGCCCGTGCACCAGCAGCACCACGCCGAAGACCAGCAGGCCGATCCCGGGCACTCCGGTCAGGACGCCCGCGAGGCGGACCTCGAACGGGGTGGGCGGCGGGTTCTCGGGATGCGACACGGGCGCGGCCCTTTCAGCTGCTGGGGCGGGACTTTTGCGGGGAGCTTCGCCGGGGCACAGCCACCCGACCAGCGCGGGTCACCGTGCGTGAGCACTACTGATCGTATGCCACCCGGTCGGCCGTTTTCCGGGGCGGCGGCCGCGGAGAAAATCGGGGTAGTCGTCGATGAGCGGGCGGTCGGCCCGGGTGCACTTGTCACGACGCGCGGAGTTTTCGCCGTCTGCAGAGGAGGACCGCCCGCCACAGGGTCGCCACAGGTCACCGAGCCGGGACGGCGCGCGCGAGCGGCTGAGCTTCGCGTCACCATGTGGCGCTGGAGGTACGTCCGCCGGGCGGAAAGCACTTACCCTGCGGTAGTGCGCGCCATCCTCGTCGTGAACCCCCAGGCCACCTCGACCACCGCGGGTGGCCGGGACGTGCTGGCGCACGCGCTGGCCAGCCAGGTGAAGCTCGACGTCGTCGAAACCGACTACCGCGGGCACGCGCTCGCGGTGGCCCGTTCGGCGGCCCGCGACGGTTTCGACCTGGTCGTGGCCCACGGCGGCGACGGCACGGTCAACGAGGTCGTCAACGGTCTCCTCGCCGATACCGCGGGCGCTCCCGGACGCTCCGGGTCCGTCCCGATGCTCGGCGTCGTGCCGGGCGGCTCGGCCAACGTGTTCGCCCGCGCGGTCGGCCTTCCCGCCGATCCGGTCGAGGCGACCCACCAGTTGCTCAACGCACTGGAGACCGAACGGACCCGGCGGATCGGCCTCGGACTGGCCGACGGGCACTGGTTCACCTTCAACGCGGGCCTCGGCTGGGACGCCGACGTCGTCGGCCGCGTCGCGAAACGACGCGGCAAGCAAACCAGCGCGAGCCTCTATCTGCGGGCCGCGGTGCGCTCCTACTTCCGCCCTCCGCTCGGGCGGCCGGCGCTCACCGTCCGGATCCCCGGCGAGGAACCGGCCGAGGCGGTGACCGCGTTCGTGTCGAACACCGATCCGTGGACTTACCTCGGGGAACGTCCGGTCCACCTCAACTCCGGCTGCTCGTTCGAGACCGGATTGGGCCTGTTCGCGTTGAACGGTCTGCGATTGCCCACCGTGTTCACGCATGTACGGCAAGCTCTGCTCACGGAGAGCGATCAGCACGGCCGCCGTCTGCTCCGTCGCGACGATGTGCCTCTGATCCGCATCGACGCAGCTGAACCGGTCAACTTCCAGGTCGACGGGGACCTCGTCGGACAACGCACCCGGGTCGAGTTTCAGAGCGTTCCGGATGCACTCACCGTAGTCGGGTAGCCGAGCGACCACTGATCGCCCGCGGCAAAGTGCGTTCTGCCGCTCGGCGACGCAAACCCTCCGTTCACCGCACCGGCCTTCCGGCGAGCGGAGCTTTTCAGAACGAAACCGCAGGTCAGAGGCATAGCTCGGCCGGGTGAGCTGACTCACCGATCTTGTCGAAACCCTTGTCGAACGCGGTGCTTCGTGAAAGCATTCACAAGCACCCAAAAACACGACCGCCACTACTGTGGCGCGGCCCTCCCGCGTCACTGTGAAGGAGCTCACGAACATGGACTGGCGCCACGACGCGGCCTGCCGAGACGAGGACCCCGAGCTGTTCTTCCCGGTGGGAACCAGCGGTCCGGCTCTGTTGCAGGTCTCCGAGGCGAAGGCCGTGTGCCACCGCTGCCCCGCGGCTTCCGACTGCCTGGCCTGGGCTCTGGCCAGCGGCCAGGACGCAGGCGTCTGGGGCGGAATGAGCGAAGACGAGCGACGCGCGCTCAAGCGCCGCCGTACGCACATCGGCACGCGTACCACCGCCTGAGTCTTTCGACTCAGCTGCAGCACCCAGAATCGCAAGCACCACCTCGGACCGGACTTTCGCCCGGCGGGCATTCGCGTGCCCGTGCCGCACATGGCGACATATACCCGGTTCGAGCGTAACAACCGAGGTCGGCCACCCCGCATCCGGGTGCCGCCTCGCCAAGGACTATCCAAGTCCTCCCGCGGAACGTTGAACGGGCCGGTACCGCCGAGCTTCACTGGTACCGGCCCTTCACCGCGTCTGGGGTCCGATGTGGACACTCAGGCTTCGCGTGCCCAGCGCACGTAACGCATCTTCTGCGTGAACCCGGCGCGCTCGAAAACTCCGGGTGCCCCGACTGCGCTCGCCGTGTCCACGGCGAGGCTGGCTTGGTCGTACCCGTGCTCCGCGGCGGCCCGCAACGCGTGTGCGATGGCCGCGCTGGCCAGTCCTCGGTTCCGGTAGCCGGGAATGGTGCCGATCACCATGAAGTGCGCGTCGCGAATTCCGGTCGCTTCGGTGTCGGCTGCCCAAGACAGGGCCAGCACGAGACTCACCGGAGCGCCGGTTGCCTTGTCCCGCAGCAGAAAACTGATCTCGGGCTGAAGAGTGTGGTTGGTGAACTTGTTCTGCCACGCGTCCGCGTTCACCGGGGTCGCGCCCCAGTGGTCTGAAAAGGACTCGTTGCGGACGAGCCGGAACTCCTCGTCGAGGTCCCGGGTCCACTGTTCCGCTTGGAATCCGTCCGGGAGCGGCGCTTCGCCGACCGTCCCGAGTGGATGTTCCATGCGCTGGAACCAGCGAGCGGGCGAAAAACCTTGCGCGGCAAAGAGTTCTTTCGTCCCGGCGATGTGCTCGGCCTTGTGGATGTCGACGGCGAGCTTCAACGTCGGATGGTGCAGTTCGTGCACCGCCTTCGCCCCGGCGATCCCGGCTTCCACCAGCCTGGTGCCGATCCCCTGGCGGCGATAGTCCGGATGGACCCCGCCGTCGAGGAAGACCCGGTGGATTTCCTCGGGATGCTGCTTGTACCGGGTCTTCACGTAGCCGACCATCCGGTCGCCGTCGAACGCGGCGAGGCTCGCGCGTTCGAGATCGGAGAACGGGTCGATCAGCTCTTGGAGAGTGTCGTCGGCGGTGTAGTTCTCGCCGATCCGGTCGGCCGTTTCGATGGCGTTGAGCAGATCGGCCGAGGACTGGGCGTCCGCTTTCGTGAGCGGGCGCCACTCGAGGGCAGGCATGCGCCGGACAGTAATCCGGCGCCTGCGGGCTGTCGCCGGATTTTCTAGAGCCGCCGCGACAACGGAATCCGCAGCGCCGCCTCGGTGCCCGGCACCCGGTTGCCCGCCTCGTCGGTGCGGACCTGGCGCAGCGAAAGCGACCCGCGCAGCTCCGATTCCACCAGCGTCCGCACGATCTGCAGCCCGAGCCCGTCGCTGCGCTCCAGCGAGAACCCGGACGGCAGGCCGCGGCCGTTGTCGCGGATCAGGATGTCCAGCCAGCGCGCCGACCGTTCCACTATCAGCTCGACCTTGCCCGGCCTGCCCTGCGGGAACGCGTGCTCGATCGCGTTCTGCACGAGTTCGGCGAGCACCATCACCAGCGGTGTCGCGATCTCGGCCACGACCACGCCGAACGAGCCCTTGCGGGTCATCCCGACCTTCGATTCCGCGGTGGCGACCTCGCCGACCATCGGGAGCACGTTGTCGAGCAGTTTGTCCAGGTCCACGCGTTCGTCGACGGAGATCGACAACGCCTCGTGCACCATCGCGATCGACGACACCCGCCGCACTGATTCGCCCAGCGCCAGCCGGGCCTCCTCGCTCGTGGTGCGCCGCGACTGGAGCCGCAGCAGCGCGGCGACGGTCTGCAGGTTGTTCTTCACCCGGTGGTGGATCTCGCGGATCGTGGCGTCCTTCGACATCAGCGCGCGGTCGCGGCGCTTGACCTCGGTGACGTCGCGGACCAGCACCAACGCGCCCGCGGGCTGTCCGGCCGGGCGCAGCGGCAGCGCACGGAACAGCACGACCGCGCCGCGCTTCGAGTCGGCCTCGGTGCGGGTGGACGGCTTGCCGTCGAGTGCCTCGATGATCCGGTGCGACACCTCGGTGGCGTCGAACGGGTCGCGGATCAGGGACCGGGTGAGCGGGGCCAGCCGCTGCCCGACGAGGTCGGATTCGTGGCCCATCCGGTGGTAGGCGGACAGGCCGTTGGGGCTGGCGAACACGACCGTGCCGGCCTGGTCGAGCCGGACGAGACCGTCGCCGACGCGCGGGCTGGTGTGCGTGTCGGTCTGGTTGCCGCCGGCGGGCGGGAAGGTGCCGTCCACGATCATCTGGCACAGGTCGCCCGCGCTGCCGAGGTACGCGATCTCCAGCGGGCTCGGCACGCGCGGCGCGGCGAGGTTGGTCTCGCGGCTCAGCACGGCGATCACCTCGCCGCCGAAGCTCACCGGCACCGCTTCGCGGCGCATCGGCAGGTCGCGGTACCAGTGCGGGTCTTCCTCGCGGCAGATCTTGACCTCGCGCATGGCCTTGGCCAGCTGCGGGTGCTCGTCCACGGTGAACCGGGTGCCGACGACGTCCTCGGGATGCGCGGTGGGCGCGGTGGTCGGCCGGGCGTGCGCGACGCACACGAAATCGCCGCCGTCGGGCTGGTGCTCGGCGGAAACCGGGACCCAGAGCAGGAAGTCGGCGAACGAAAGGTCGGCGAGCAGCTGCCACTCCGCGACGACGGTCTGCAGGTGGTCGGCCGCTTCGCCGGGGAGGCCGGTGTTCTCGGCGAGCAGGTCGGAAAGGGTCGACACGGCTACCGGCCGCCCTCGAATGCGGTGTGTTCGTTCATGCCTGCGCACCTCCTGAGTTCATCCAACCAGAGCGTAGGCGCGGGTGCCGCCGAGGAGCTCAGCGGCCGCATGACACACTGGAACGGTTGACCCGTTCCCGGCCGGTGTGTCGAACCCCGCCCCGGGACATGCAGCGGACACCCGAGGAGAGAACATGTCGAAGCGCGCCCGCAAGCGTCGCGACCGCAAGAAGAACGGCGCCAACCACGGCAAGAAGCCCAACGCCTGAGTCCGCGCCCGGACGTGACACGGCCCCCGCACCGGATCGGTACGGGGGCCGTTGTCGTGTGGTCAGTCGCGGCTGGTGCGCTGCTCCACGGTGATCTCGGTGCGCTCCACGGTGACGCCGCCCTGCGTGGCGACGGTCTGCCGGATGGAGGCGCGCAGCCTGCTCTTCAGCTCCGCGGGGGCGAGGTCGCCGCCGCATTTGCGGGCCAGCAGGTGCTTGATCTGCTCGTCGATGCCGTACTCCTCGAGGCACGGCGGGCAGTCCTCGATGTGCCTGCGCAGTTCCGCGTCCCGCTCCGGACTGCATTCGCGGTCCAGCAGCAGGTAGATCTCCGCGAGCGCGTCCTCGCAGGGCATCTTCTCCGCGGGCACGTCTTCCGAGCTCATCGTTTCGCCACCTCCTCGCGGTTGCCCCGGATGAAGCCGCGCTCGCGCGCGACGTCGGCCAGCAGGTCGCGCAGCTGGGCGCGGCCGCGGTGCAGCCTGGACATCACGGTGCCGATCGGAGTGTCCATGATCTCGGCGATCTCCTTGTACGCGAAGCCCTCGACGTCGGCGAGGTAGACCGCGAGCCGGAACTCCTCGGGCAGCTTCTGCAAAGCGGCCTTGACGTCGGTGTCCGGCAGGTTGTCCATCGCCTCGACCTCGGCCGAGCGAAGGCCGGCGGAGGTGTGGCTTTCCGCACGGGCGATCTGCCAGTCGCTGATCTCGTCCGTCGGCTGCTGCACCGGCTGCCGCTGACGCTTGCGGTAGCCGTTGATGTAGGTGTTGGTGAGGATGCGGTACATCCACGCCTTGAGGTTCGTGCCCGCCTTGAAGGACGCGAACGCCGCGTACGCCTTCAGGTAGGTTTCCTGGACCAGGTCCTCGGCGTCGGACGGGTTGCGGGTCATCCGCATCGCGGCCGCGTATAGCTGGTCGAGCAGGGGCATCGCGTCGCGCTCGAAGCGCTCGGCGAGCTCCAGTTCGTCGGCCGCCGTCTCCGGCGCGGAGTTGGGGGTGCTCGGCAAACCGTTCCCTTCCCGTTCGGCGTCGATGCGCGTCTGCGCATACGGCAGCACCGAGTTTACGCGGGGATTCGGAAAGCCGGTCCCGGGACGGCTCCTTGCGGGGCGGGGGGTGGCGAGCGTGGTGGTCACGCTGTCTTCAACAGAGTGTGCCGACCAGGCATTCCCGAGCTGTTTCGTAGACTCGCCGCCATGGCGGGCAAGGGCACTCCGGCGACGGCGCTGCTGCAGAAGCAGAAGGTGGCGCACACCGTGCACACCTACGACCACGATCCCCGGGCCGAGTCGTTCGGCCTGGAGGCGGTGGAAGCGCTGGGCCTCGAGCCCGGCCGGGTGTTCAAAACGCTGGTCGCGGACGTGGACGGGAAACTGGTCGTCGGCGTGGTGCCGGTCACCGGCCAGCTGGACCTGAAGGCGCTCGCCGCGGCGGCCGGGGGCAAAAAGGCGAAAATGGCCGACCCGGCCGCGGCCCAGCGGGCCACCGGATACGTGCTCGGCGGGATCTCGCCGCTCGGCCACCGGAGCCGCCTGCCCGTGGTCCTGGACGGCTCGGCACTGGACCACCCGACGATGTTCTGCTCCGGCGGCCGCCGCGGTCTCGAGGTGGAACTGGATCCCGCCGAACTGGTCCGGCTGACCGGCGCGGTCGTGGCCGGGATCGCGGCGGGCTAAGCGGCTTCGGGTTTTTCGAGGACGAAGAACAGGAAGCAGAGGAAAGCTTCCTTGCCCTGCATTTCCTCGGGGAACTTCTCCTTCGCCCCCTCGGCCGGGTGCGGCTCGCTGACCACTGAGATGCGGAACCCGGCTTTGGCGAAGTCGTCGGTCATCGCGTGCAGCGGACGGTGCCAGTACTCGAGGACGCCCTTTTGCCCGTTGAAGGTGTACTCCTCGGACCATCGTTCGACGGCGAAGTAATCGCCCTCGGGATGGACGAATTTGCAGAGAACCGGGTGGTTGACCGCCAGGATCAGCCGCCCGCCGGGCCGGATGATCCGGCGCAATTCGGCCAGCGGGGCGGTCCAGTCCTCCAGGTAATGCAGCACGAGGGCCACGATGACGTCGTCGAACTGCTGGTCGGCGTACGGCAGCGGCTGGCTGATGTCGGCGACCCGGAGATCCGCGTCCGCGCCGAGTCTTTTCCGGGCGAGCTCGACCATGGTGGCGCTGAAATCGAAACCGCTCACCTGCGCGCCGCGTTCCCGCAGCGAGGCTGCCAGCGGTCCGGCCCCGCAGCCCGCGTCGAGGATCTTCCGGCCTGCCACGTCGCCGGCGAGGTCGAGAATCGCGGGGCGGGTGTAGTAGGCGTTGATGAGACTGTGCTCGGTTTCGATCGCGTAGGCCTCGCCGAACGTGTCGTAGTCGTTGGCGAGAGTCTCGTCGGAAGCGTTGGCAGTCATGAAATCCACCCTGGCACGGGCTGCCCATCGCTCGCCGCCGCAGCCACGAGTTGCCCACAGGCTCGCCAGCTTGTGGATAACTCAGTTTAATAGGGTCTGAGCTGCGAATTCTTTGCGCCGGATTATCCACAGGCCACCGGGCGAGCCGCCAAAACGGCGCGGTCGGAAAAACGCGGCCAAACCGGTGCGCGAGCCGCTGCGGCCGCTCAGAGGTACGTGAGGGGAACCCTCACGACACCACCTCCCACCGCAGCCAAGACAAGTCCCAGCCGTCACAGGTGCGGCCGGACAACCCGCCCCAGCCACTCCGCGGCAGCCCGCGCCACCGCGTCCAAATCGCTCGCCAGCGTGTGGTCCCCCGCCACCATGACGACCTCGTGGTGCGGAGCCGCCGAAGGCCTCCCGAACGGGTCCCGCTCCCCCTGGATCACCAGCGCGGGCACCTCGACCGCATCGAGCTCCGCTTGCCGGGACTTCTCCGGCTTCCCCGGCGGATGCTCCGGAAAAGCCAGGCACAGCACGGCAACCGCCTGCCCGGCCGAAGCCGTTCGGCACGCCACCCGGGCACCCGAGGAACGGCCGCCGAACACCAGCGGCAGATCGTCGAACCGGGCGGAGATCTCGTCCGCCACCGTCAGCCACGCCGTGTCCAGTTGCTTGGCCGGAGCGGGAGCCCGGCGGCCGGCCACCCGGTACGGCTGTTCCACCAGCGCCACGTGCATCCCGGCCGCCTTCGCCGCCTGGGCTACCGCGACGAGGTCCTTCGCCCCGATGCCGCCGCCCGCGCCGTGGCCGAGCAGGAGCACCGCGTCGCCATCGGGCGCGCAATGCAGTTCGGCTCGCGCGATCCCGTGCTCGGTGTCGATCTCGAGCGTGGTCATGACAGGTCGAACAGCGAGTCGACGGATTGTTCGGTTTCCGTGCGCCGCAAGAGTTCCGGGCCGTTGTTGCGGACGTTGTTCACCAGGCTCGACACCGGCCGCAGCTCCAGCGATTCGACGACCGAGGGCGACGTCGGCACCATCAGTTCGTCCACTTCGGACCGGTCCGGGTCGAGCCAGCCCGCCCAGTTCTCGTGCGGCACGATCAGCGGCATCCGGTGGTGGACGTCGGTGAGCTGGCCCGCGGCGTCGGTCGTCAGGATCGAGAAGGTGATCAGCGGTTCGGCGTCCGCGTCGTCCTTGGCCCGCCAGCTTTCCCAGATTCCGCCGAAGGCGAGCGATTTCCCGGAGGGATCCGTCATGTAGAACGGCTCCTTCTCCTTGCCCGTGCGCCGCCACTCGAACCAGCCGTCGGCGGGGACCAGGCAGCGCCGCGACGCCAGCGCGCGCTTGAACGCGGGCTTCTCCTTCGCGGTTTCCGCACGCGTGTTGATCATCCGCGAACCCGCCGAAGGATCCTTGGCCCAGAACGGAACCAGGCCCCACCGCATGATCCGCAGCGAGCGCTCCGCCGGTTCGTCCTCGAGAACGAGCCCCTCGGCGTCGCGGGGGTGCCGCTGCACCACGGTCACGACGTTCTTGGTCGGCGCGACGTTGTGATCCACTCGCGCCCGGCCCTCGGTCAGGTCGACCGCGGCGAACTCCTCGACCAGCTTCGCCGGGTCTTTCGTCGCGGCGTAACGGCCGCACATGCCAACCTCCTCGGGGTGCCTCGAACGCCATCGTCGCACGCAAACCGGGCCCGGCGCGACCGGCATGGGATCATTCGACCAGGCAAAGGGCGACCGGGAGGACGTGGGCGGCTTGGGGCGAGGCGACTGGAGGCGGCTGGACGAATCCGACGTGCGGGTGCGTCCTGGCAAGGGCACCAGGCCACGCAGCAAGCGCAGGCCCGAGCACGCCGACGCGGTCACCGCGATGGTGATCGGCAAGGACCGCGGCCGCTGGACGTGCGCGGTCGACGCCGATCCGGATCGCGTCGTGATGGCCATGCGGGCCCGCGAAATGGGTCGGGTCTCGGTGGTCGTCGGGGACATGGTCGCGCTGGTCGGCGACGTGTCCGGACGGCCGGACACGCTCGCCCGGATCGTCCGCGTCGACGAGCGCACCAGCGTGCTGCGCCGCACCGCCGACGACACCGACCCGTACGAACGGGTGGTCGTCGCCAACGCCGCGCAGCTGCTGATCGTCACCTCGCTGGCCGATCCCCTTCCCCGGCCGGGATTCATCGACCGCTGCCTCGTCGCGTGCTACGCGGGCGGCCTGGAACCCGTGCTGTGCCTGACGAAAGCCGACCTCGCCAGCCCGGATTCGCTGCTCGCCGGCTACGCGGGCCTCGACGTCCCGGCCATCGTCACCCGGCACGACGAGGAGCCCGAGGGCCTGCGCGAACGCCTCGCCGGCCGGATCACCGCCCTCGTCGGGCACTCCGGAGTCGGCAAGTCGACATTGGTCAACCGCCTGGTGCCCGCCGCCGAACTGGCGACCGGCGACGTCAGCTCGGTCGGCAAGGGACGGCACACCTCGGTCGCCGCGGTGGCGCTGCCGCTGGCGGGCGGCGGCTGGGTGGTCGACACCCCCGGCGTCCGGTCGTTCGGGCTCGCGCACGTGACCGCGGACGACATCGTGAACGCCTTCGAGGAGTTCGCCGCGGCCGCCGAGGAATGCCCGCCGAACTGCGGCCACCTCGGCCCGCCCGAGGACCCGGACTGCGCGCTGGACGACGTGGTCGCCGACGGAAACGCCGGAGCGGAACGGCTGGCGTCGCTGCGCAGGCTCCTGGTGTCGCGTTCGGGCGGCGGGGACATCCGCACCGAATCGTGACCTGAACGGCGTAACCCCTGGCGTCGGCCGCCGATACGGAGTGCGACAGCTTCCAAGTCCAGGGGGAAATCCATGCGGCTCCGCGTTGGCGCCGCGGCCGTTTGCGCCGCGCTCGCGCTGGCTGGGTGCGGCGCGCCCGCGCCATCGACGGCGGGCCCGTTCACCGATCTCGGGTCGCTCGCCGCGGCTGTCCGCCAGAGCCTCGGGAAGACCGGCACGGTGCGGCTGACCATGTCCGAAGAGAGCGGCAAAGGAACGGCCGACGTCGAGGTCGGCCTTCTCTACAACGGCCCGCACACCGCGGTCGACCTGCGCATGACCAACGGGGCCGAACTGCGCATGTCCGGCCAGACGGTGTTCGTCAAACCGCCCACCGCGCAGGCCGACTCCGGCAGCCGGTGGATCCGGGTCTTCCCGCTCGCCGCCGACCTGTACTCCAGGGCGTTCTGGAAGCTCGCGGAGCAAACCGCCGAACAGACCGACCCACTGCGCACCGTCGACCAGCTCGTCCGAGGCGGCGAGCTGGCCGGGTCCGAACCGGCCGAACTCGACGGCCGCAAGCTCACGCACTACCGAGTGCGGCTCGATTTCGAACGCGTGGCGGACCATCTGATCGGCTTCGTCTCCGACGAATCGCAGTACCGGATCCGGACGCGCTTGTCCGGGAAGGAGGTACGGATCCCGCTCGACCTGTGGCTCGACGACTACCAGCGGCCGGTCAAGGTCGTCCTGGACGAACGGCCCATGGCCCGGTTCGACCCCGATCTGACCGGCTCGGTGCTGACCGTCCAGTACCGCCGCTGGGGCACTCCGGTCGAGGTCGCGGCCCCGGCCGCGGATCTGGTGGACAACCTGGGCGGATAAGGTAAACCGGAAAAACCTCTCCGGCGGAGGGAACCTTTTCCCGCCGGACGGCGTCTCAGAAGCAACCTCGCGGAGTCGCCCCGCGCGCCGGACCGCAAGGACGCGGCCGCGAAGGCAGCCGGCGGCAACGCAGGTGAAAGACCGATTCCTTCCTAGGGGGAGAACCATGCGCAAGACCACGACGTTCGCTGTCGCCGCCGGTGCGGCGCTGGCGCTGGTGCTGACGGGCTGCGGCTCGAGCGCCGAGAACGGCACCGCGTCCCCGGCCGGGCAGTCCAAGGACGGCGGGTCCGGCCTGGCGTCGCCGTTCAGCGACGCGCTGAAGCTGGCCGACGCGGCCAAGCAGGGCACGGAGAAGGCCAAGTCGGCGAAGATGACGATGGAAATGATGGGCCAGAAGGCCGAAGGCTCGATGCGCTTCGACGGCGAGAACTCGGCCATGGCCATGACGATGGACAGCCCGCAGGGCCCCACCGAAATGCGCTACGTCGACAAGACCCTCTACATGAAGGTCCCGGCCTCGCAGTCCAAGCAGTTCGGCAGCGACAAGCCGTGGCTGAAGATCTCGCCGGACGCCACCGACCCGATGTCGCAGTCGTTCAGCAAGATGATGTCGCAGTCGACCCAGCAGAGCGACCCGACCCAGATCCTCGACCAGGTCTCGAAGGCCGGCCGGATCGTCTCGGCCGACCAGGTCGACCTGAACGGCGAGAAGGTCAACCACTACAAGGTGGAGCTGGACGTCAGCAAGTCCATGGAGACCTACGCCAAGGGCATGCCCGAAGAAGTGAAGACCCAGATGAAGAAGATGCTCGAGGGCAAGAGCATCCAGATCCCGGCCGAAATCTGGATCGACAAGGACCAGCTTCCGGTGCAGATCACCATGGACCAGACGGAAATGATGAAGCAGCTCGGCGCCTCGACCGGCTCGCCCGCCGCGGCCGCGGCCGGCGGCAAGATCGACGTCAAGTACAGCGACTGGGGCAAGCCGGTCGACGTGACCGCGCCGCCCGCCGACCAGGTCACCGACTTCGGCGAGCTCATGAAGAAGATGGGGCGCTGACCCCCGCCGCTCTTCGCGGGCCCCGAGCCACTCCGGCTCGGGGCCCGTTTTTTGTGCGCTACTGCCGGTAGCACGCGTTCCCCCGAACGGGGCGGACCCGCCCGTTGTGCTTGGCTTGAGACACCTTACGGCCGGTCAGAGAGGGTTTTCGGATGCGCAGGACGGCCGTGGCGGGTGTCGCCGCGCTGCTGGCGATCGCCTCGGCGGGTTGTTCCAGCACCCCGGAACCGCAGCGCTTCACCGACGCCCGCGCGCTCGCGGACGCCGCTTCGGCCGCGACCTTGGCCGGGCACACCGCGAAGTTCACCGCTGACGTCACCACCGGCACCCTCGTGTCCCACGGCCAGGGCCAGGCGAAATTCGACCCCGCCGGAACGTCGCTCTCGATGACGACGGACTACGTCGGCGAGCCGATCGAACTGCGCCTGGTGGACAAGACTCTGTACGCGAAGGTGCCGGAAAGCGCGCGAGACCAGGTCAGCGACCACAAAGCGTGGGTGAAGGTGTCGCCGGACGGCACCGATCCGCTCTCGCAGGTGCTGGGCGGCAGCCTGGCGCAACTGGCCGAGCAGAACGACCCGGCGCGCACCCTGGCGCAGGTCCGCACGGCGGGAACCGTGGCGTCCAGCGAGCAGACCACCCTCGACGGAGCCTCGGCCGAGCACTATCACCTGACCGTCGACCTGGGGAAACTCGGCTCGGAACTGCCCGGTGGGCTTCCCGCCGAAGCGCTGACCCGGCTCGGCGACCGCGGCAAGACGGTGCCGTTCGACCTTTGGCTGGACCCGCAGCACCGGCCGATGCAGCTGGTCCTGGACCTGACGCCGGTCATGCAGGCCACCGGGCAGACCGGCGTCGCCACGGTCAAGGCGCACTACACGGACTGGAACTCCCCGGTCACCGTGCACGCCCCCGCCCCGGCGGAGATCGGCGTCCTCACCGGCGGCTGACGTGCCGTGAAGGGCTCCTTCCGGGAATCTGATTCCCGGAAGGAGCCCTTCACGGACCGCTAAAGCAGTTCGAGCAGGAAGGGCAGTTCCTGCAGCGCGTACCAGGCCAGCTCGTGGTCTTCGGCGTCGCCGAGGGTGAACTCGGCGTCCTCGTCGCCGAGGTCAGCGGCGTCGATCACCGCCGCCGCGGCGGCCACGGCTTCCTCCGCTTCGGCCGAGTCCACGTGGATCGCCGCGATCTGGGACTTCGGCACGGGACCGGCGAGGCGCACGACGGCCGCGTCCAGGTCCGGCCGCAGCGTCGCGTCGTCGACGTCGACCGAGACCACGGCCCGCCGCGGTTCGGCCTTTTCCTCAGCGGCGATCAGGCGCAGCGAGGCACGGGCCGCGTCCAGCAACGCCGCGTATTCCAGTTCCTCGTCGGAACCGCTCGCGTACGCCTCGCGCAGGGCGGGCGTCAGCGCGAAACCGGTGCCGCTGCGAGCGCGGAACTCGCCATTGGCCTCCAGGTCGCGCAGCATCGCGATCGTCGCAGGCAGATAAACCCTCACCAGTGCGCACCCTTCAGCTCTTCCAGTGCTTCTTCGATCATCCCGCCGAGCAGCCCGACGTCGAACGCGGCCTTGCGGTCGCCGTTGAGTCCGAAGTAGACACCGCCGTGGTAGGAGGTGACCCCGATCGCCAGCGCCTGCGTGCGCATCAGCGGCATCACCGGGAACATCTCCACCAGTCTCGCCTCTCCGGCATACATCGGCACCTGCGGCCCCGGCGAATTCGTGATCATCAGGTTGAAAATCCGCCCGGACAGCGATCCGCCGGCCCGAGCGCCGAGCGAATGCAGCGTCGCCGGTGCGAACCCGCTCACCTTCAGCAACCCGCGCGCGGCCACCGATCTTCCCGAATTCAGGTGCTCGGCCATCGCGTGGCCGATGTGCTGCAGCCGCAGCACCGCGCTCGGCTCGCCGACCGGCAGGTCGATCAGGTAGGCCGCGACCTCGTTGCCGACCAGCGCAGGAGTCGCGAACTCGGCCGTTTCGGCGTCGGTGACCGCCATCGGCACGAGCGCGCGCACGGTCTCGGTCGGCGTGAGGTGCTCCCCGCGCGACAGCAGCCATTCCCGCAGCGCACCGGTGATCGCGGCGAGGATGACGTCGTTGACCGTGCCGCCGTGGTCCGCGCGGATCTTGCGGAAATCCTCCAGTCGCGTGCGCACGACCGAGAACACGCGTCCGCCGGAGACCCGGACGTTCAACGGCCCGGGCGGCGCGGGTCGGGTGATCGTCGCCGCGACGCCACCGAGCGTCTCGACGGCCTTGCTCACCGTGGTCACCGCGTCACCGGCGATCGAGCGCACGTTTTCGATCAGCTCGCCGGGCCGTTGCACGGTCTCGCTCATCGCGTCGAGCACCAGCTGCGCACGGCTGGGCTCGCGCCGAGGGGCCCACATGTCCTCGAACGGCTCGGGCGGTTCGGGAGTCTCGTCGAGGATGAGCTGGCCGAGGTCGATCGTGCCGACACCGTCCACAACGGACTGGTGCGTTTTCGTCACCATCGCGACCCGGTCGCCGGCCAGCCCCTCGACGAAATACGCCTCCCACAGTGGGCGTTCCGGCGCGAGCCGCCGCGACATCAGCCGCGCGACCAGGTCGAACAGCTGGTCGTCGCTGCCCGGCTGAGGCAGCGCGGAGCGGCGGACGTGGTAGTTCAGGTCGAAGTCGACGTCGTCCACCCACACCGGACGCGCGAGGTGCCCCGGCACGCCGAGCACGCGCTGCCGGTAGCGGGGCAGGAACGCCAGCCGCGCGGCGACGAGGTCGAGCACCTGCTCGTAGGTGAACCCGGACGACGGCCGTTCGAAGATCGCCACGCCCCCGACGTGCATCGGCGTCGTCTGGTCCTCGACGTACAGGAACGAGGCGTCCAGCGCGGACAGGCGGTCGGGCATGAGCCGATCCTTACACAATGCGAGACTGGCCGGTGTGGGTGATGAGCTGGCGGGTTCGCCGAAAGACCGCTTCCTGACCGTCTACGGGCGCAAACCCGTGCTGGAGGCGCTGGGCGATCCGGATCTGCGCGTGGACAAGGTGATCCTCGCCGACACCGCGCGCGGCCCCGCCGCCGCGGAAATCCAGCGCGCCGCGAAAGCCGCCGGGGTGCCCGTGCAGCGAGCGAGCGCCCACCGGGTGAAAGTGCTGGCCGGCAATGGAAAACAGGATCAGGGCGTACTGGCCGACGTCGTCGCGCCGCGAATGCGAGCCCTCGCCGCGGCCCTCGACGACCGCCGCCCACCGGCCCGGCTGCTGCTCCTGGACGGCATCACCACACCGGCCAACGTCGGAATGATCCTGCGCACCGCGACGGCCGCCGGGCTTTCCGGCGTAATCGTGCCGCGCCGGGGCGTCGCCGCGCTGGATCCGATGGTGGTGAAATCCTCGGCGGGCGTTGCCTTCCGGGCACCGGTACTGCGCTGCGGATCGGCGCGCGAGGCGGCGGAAATGCTGGTGGAAGCCGGATACAGTCTGTTCGCACTCGGTGCCTCAGCGTCGACCTCGGTGTTCGACGCGGAGCTGCCGCAGCGCTCGGCCTTCGTACTGGGCGGCGAAACCGAAGGCGTCGGCGAGGCAGTTGCCGAGTTGGTGACTGAGTGGCTGTCCATCCCAATGCCCGGCGACGTCGAATCACTGAACGTCTCCGCCGCAGCTGCCGTGCTGTCGTTCGAACTGGTGCGACGCGGGGTCAGCTGAACAACGCGGCCAGCTCGTCGAGAGTCTCGGCGACGCTGCGGTGATGCACGCCGACCATGCCCGCGGCGACCGCCCCACGCACGTTCCGCTCGGCGTCGTCCACGAACACACACCGCGGCGCGGCCAGCCCGATCCGCTCAGCCGCGACAAGATAAATCTCGCGGTTCGGCTTGGCCACGCCGACCTCGCCGGAGAAGACGAGCGCGTCAAAGTATTGGGCCAGCTCAGTTTTCACCCCAGGGGCGGCTCCGGGTGCGTTCGAGACGAGCGCGGTGCGGGTTCCGTTCGCGCGGGCGTCGCGGAGGTATTCGTAGAGCAGCGCGGCGTCCGGGTCGGTTAGGACTCCGGCGTAGTCGACGAGCAAGCCTTTCAGCACTTCGCCAGCCTAACTGTTTGTTCTGCCGGTCGGGTTTCCTCGGCAGGTCAGCACGATGCGCGTTGCGGTTATTCGGGCAGGGCCGCCCAGGTCCGCGCGGGATTCACGCATCGCCTCCGGTGCGCTCAACGTGGCGCGCGCACTGGCCACACTCGTCGCGGGCGTCCTGCGCCCACTGCTGCCGGGAAGCCCCCTAGCGCATCAAGCTCATCCCGTCTGCGCCAATCTGCCCTTTTCGCCGGATCAGGCACTCAACGTCCCATCCCCCGGCCCTTGGACGCACTAACCCGCGGGTGGACGTCCATGTTTCGGGGAGGGAACTCAATGACGAACCACAGCCTCCGGCCGCTGGCTGCGGTCCCGGAGGTCAAGGGGCGGCGCAGGCATCGGCGCGGTCGGTGGCCGTCGCCGCACGAGCTGCCGCCTGCCGGGCATCGGCTGGTGCGGCTTGCCGATCCGCCTACTGGGCAGCGGCTGAGCCAGCGGCTCAACGCCATCCTCGAAGTCCTCGCCGGGCGGCGGGCGGCCGGGCAGATCCGTCCGCTCGTGGACGAGGCGTTGTTTTCCCGGCTCAGCAGCCAGGGGCTGATGCCTGGCATCCGCCATCACGTCGCCGGGGAGTTGCGCGTCTGCCGTCCGGCCGAGACCGCGTTGGAGACCAGCACGATCATCCACTCCGGACCTCGAGTGCTGGCGTTGGCGGCCCGGTTCGAGCGCACGCGGACGGGGTGGGTGTGCACGCGGTTTCACGTGCTCGCACCGCGCGCCGAGATCGCGCAGGCTGGTCGGTCCTCAGTGGCCTGATTCCCAGTGGGACACGTGTCCTGAAGATTAGGACAGGGATCCTGCAGCAAGTCCACTGTGGAGACAAAAAGAACGGCAGCACGAGCGTTCTCGTGCTGCCGTTCTCAGTCGGTACCGTCCACAGTGGACGGAGTTAGGCACGCGTCAGCGACGCGGGCCCTTCTTGCCCTTCTTCGCCTGCGCCCGCTCGGCGGCCCGGCGTTCGCGGCGGGTGCCGCCCGCGGCTCCGGCGTCCGCGTCGTTCGCGCTGTCCGAATGGGACTCGACGCCGCCGCCCTCGGAGGGGCCGGACATGGTCAGTCCGGATTGGACACCGCCGCCGCCGAGGCCCTTGCCGCGCAAGGCGGACGGGACCGAATCGGAGTCGGTGGCCGGCGGCTGCGGCGGGGCGGGGCGGGCGTGCTTGCCCTCGTCCTCGCCCTGGTTGCCGAAGGCGCCCGCCGCCGCGGCGGTCGCGGACGTGACTCCGCCCGGGAGCGCCGACGGTTCCGGCTGCTGCACGGTTTCCGGCTCGGCGCGCTCGACCTGAAGGTTGAACAGGAAGCCGACGGCCTCCTCCTTCAGCGAGTCGAGCATCGCGCGGAACATGTCGAAGCCCTCGCGCTGGTACTCGATCAGCGGGTCGCGCTGCGCGAGCGCCCGCATGCCGATGCCCTCCTTGAGATAGTCCATCTCGTAGAGGTGCTCGCGCCACTTGCGGTCCAGCACGGTGAGCATGACCTGGCGCTCGAGGCGGCGCATCGAGCCTTCCTCGCCGACCAGTTCGTCGATCTCGGCCTCGCGCTTGGCGTACGCGTCGAGCGCGTCGTCGACCAGCGCCTGGCTGAGCGATTCCGCGTCGAGGTCGCCGTCCTCGATCAGGTCGTCCCAGTCGAGGCTCACCGGGTACAGCGTCTTCAGCGCGGTCCACAGCTGCTCGTGGTCCCAGTCCTCGGCGTAGCCCTGGGAGGTCGCGCCCGAGACGTACGCCTTCACCACGTCGACGATCATGTGCTCGATCTGCTCGCGCAGGTCCTCGCCCTCGAGCACGCGGTGGCGCTCGGCGTAGATCACCTTGCGCTGCTCGTTCATGACCTCGTCGTACTTGAGGACGTTCTTGCGGGTCTCCATGTTGAGCTGCTCGACCTGGGTCTGCGCGCTCTTGATCGCCTTGGAGACCATCTTGTGCTCGATCGGCACGTCGTCCGGCAGCCGCATGGTGGTCATGATGCGTTCGACCAGCACCGCGTTGAACCGGCGCATCAGGTCGTCGCCCAGCGACAGGTAGAACCGCGATTCGCCGGGGTCGCCCTGCCGTCCGGAACGACCGCGCAGCTGGTTGTCGATGCGCCGGGACTCGTGCCGCTCGGTGCCGAGCACGTAGAGCCCGCCCGCCTCGCGGACGACGTCGGCTTCGGCGCGCGCCTCTTCCTTGATCTCCTCGAGCACCTTCGGCCACGCGGCCTCGTACTCCTCGGAGTGCTCGACCGGGTCGAGGCCGCGCTCGCGCAGCACCTCGTCGGCCATGATGTCCGGGTTGCCGCCGAGCACGATGTCGGTACCGCGGCCCGCCATGTTCGTGGCGACGGTGACCGCGCCCTTCCGGCCGGCGCGCGCGACGATCAGCGCTTCCTTGTTGTGGTACTTCGCGTTCAGCACCTCGTGCGGCACGCCCAGCTTGAGCAGCAGCTTCGACAGGTGCTCGGACTTCTCCACGCTCGTGGTGCCGACCAGCACCGGCTGGCCCTTTTCGTGCCGTTCGGCGATGTCCTCGGCGACGGCCTCGAACTTGGCCTGCTCGTTCTTGTAGATCAGGTCGGCGCGGTCCGCGCGGACCATCGGCCGGTTCGTCGGGATCGGCACGACGCCGAGCTTGTAGGTCTGGTGGAACTCGGCCGCCTCGGTCTCGGCGGTACCGGTCATGCCGGACAGCTTCTTGTAGAGCCGGAAGTAGTTCTGCAGCGTGATCGTGGCGAGCGTCTGGTTCTCCGCCTTGATCTCGACGCCTTCCTTGGCCTCGATCGCCTGGTGCATGCCCTCGTTGTAGCGGCGGCCGACCAGGATGCGCCCGGTGAACTCGTCGACGATCATGACCTCGCCGTCGCGGACGATGTAGTCCTTGTCCTTGTGGTAGAGCTCCTTGACCTTCAACGCGTTGTTCAAGTAGCCGACCAGCGGGGTGTTCGCCGCCTCGTACAGGTTCTCGATGCCGAGCTGGTCCTCGACGAACCGGACGCCCTTCTCGGTGACCGCGACGGTGCGCTTCCGGACGTCGGTCTCGTAGTGGTACTTCGAGTTGATCAGGTTGGCCTTTTCGACCCGTTCGCGCGTGCCCATCGTGGTGGTGTCGATGCCCTGCATCAGCGGCGCGAGCCGGGCGAACTCGACGTACCACCGCGACGACTGGTCCGCCGGGCCGGAGATGATCAGCGGGGTGCGCGCCTCGTCGATGAGGATCGAGTCGACCTCGTCGACGATCGCGAAGTTGTGCCCGCGCTGCACGCATTCGTCGAGCGACCAGGTCATGTTGTCGCGCAGGTAGTCGAAGCCGAACTCGTTGTTCGTGCCGTAGGTGACGTCGGCGTTGTAGTGCTTGCGCCGTTCCTGCGGGTCCTGCTCGGCGACGATGACGCCGACCTCGAGACCGAGGAAGCGGTGGATGCGGCCCATCCACTCGGCGTCGCGCTTGGCGAGGTAGTCGTTGGTGGTGACGACGTGCACGCCGTCCCCGGGGATGGCGTTCAGGTAGGCCGCGAGGACGCAGGTCAGCGTCTTGCCCTCGCCGGTCTTCATCTCGGCGACCTGGCCGAGGTGCAGCGCGGCCCCGCCCATGAGCTGGACGTCGTACGGCCGCTGGCCGAGCACCCGGTGCGCGGCTTCCCGCGCGACGGCGAAGGCCTCCGGCAGCAGTTCGTCCAGGGATTCGCCCTTGCCGTACCGCTCGCGGAACTCGTCGGTCTTGGCCCGCAGTTCGGCGTCCGACAGGTCCTTCACGTCGTCTTCGAGGGTGTTGATGTGATCGGCGATGTTGCGCAGCCGCTTCACCATCTTGCCCTCGCCCGCGCGGAGCAGGCGGTTCAGCACCATCCGGTCGACCTCACTAGCTGATCATGATCGCGCCCAGGCCGTTCCCGGGCAGTAAATCGCCACGGCTGGCGCCCGTGTGCGCCGCCGCCGTCTCCCCCATCGTAGGGAACGCGGCCTGGTCCGCGCACGCACGTCGTCGCAGAAGGTCACGGAAGGTTTGCACAGGTCCCGACGAAGGTCGTGCCGCGGGTCGTGCTCCGGGCACGCGGACGGCCCGCACGCGTTCGCGTGCGGGCCGCCGGTGCGGTTTGTCCCTGGCTGGATCAGCCCAGCCGGATCACGCCGTAGTCGAAGCCCTTTCGCCGGTAGACGACACTCGGCCGGCCGGCCTCGGAGTCGTTGAACAGGTAGAAGTCGTGGCCGACCAGCTCCATCTCGTAGAGAGCCTGGTCCACCGTCATGGGATCCGCGTCGTGTTGCTTCTCGCGGACGACGCGGCCGGGCTGATGGCCCAGGTCCTCGTCTTCCCAGCGCCCCTGCCGGGGAATGTCGCCCGCACTCGTCGCCGCGAAACCGTTCACCATGGGTTCGGTCGCGTCGGGTGCGTCCAGGACGGCCGTGCCCATGGCGGGCCCGGCGACGGCATCGGATCCGCCGACCATCGAGGTCGCCTCGGCGACCGACTCCGGACGGCTGCGTCCGTAATGCACGCGCCTGCGGTCGTGTGTCCGCCGGAGCCGGTTTTCCAGCTTGGTGACGGCGGAGTCGAGCGCTGCGTAGAAGTCGGCTGCGCTCGCTTCTGCGCGAACAGCCGGACCGCGGCCCTTCCCGGTGATCTCGACGCGCTGGCAGCTCTTGGCCTGCCTGCGGTTGGGCTCGTGGAAGAGCTCCACGTCGTAGCGGATGACCTTCTTGTCGTAGCGCTCAAGGCGGGCCAGCTTTTCGCTGACAAGCGCCCGGTAATGCTCGGGCACCTCCACGTTGCGGCCCTTAACGACGATGTCCATACACGACCTCCCTCGCTGAGGAAACTGCGAGCTGTTGTGTTCTCACGGCACCGGTACTGAACGGCTACTGCACGGGTTCGGCGGGCTGATAAAGAATTCGCGACCGGATCACGACGTCTCGTGGCGGTAGCGCGAACGCGGACTCAGCGGGCCGCCGGCGCCAGGGACATGGGCTGCACACCTCCCTGCCTGCGGGTATTGCTGATAGCGGAGCACGTTAGCTTCATCACGCCGTCCGCAACAGCCCCCGAGCCGGGGGATGTCACGATCCGGGAACTCGTCACGGGGCGCAGTGAATCATGCGTGCGCAGCCCGGAACCGCCGCTCGGAAGGCCGAGCGCGCGTGCCCAAGTTTCACGCGGACGGCTCAACAGAGCGGCACCTCGGACGCCGAGGGTGACCGGCCCCTGCAGCACAGCCGCCACCTCGGTGGACTGCCCCGTCGCGGGGGTGATTCCGGCCTCGACCCTCATGCCCCGACAACGGGCGACGAGGACAGGAGGTTCCCTCTTGACATCACTCGTGTAGGTGACACCTGGCGGTAGTGGGCATGCGAACGCGAGTTGCCTCCCCGGCGAGAAAGCGGACGGACGTTTTCGGGCGGACGGTTTTTGGAATCGTTCCGTTTTGGCCGGACACGGAGTGGAGGATCGGTTTCCGCGTAACCGGATTTCGGTTTCCGCGCTCGCCGAACTGGGGCGCGCGACTGGGGCGCGCGGCGGATTCGCGGGCGGCCAGGGGCACGCTCAGGTTCCCGATCCGCGCACGGCCAAGGCGCATCCGGGTTCCGGATCCGCACACGGCCAACGCGCATCCGGGTTTCGGAAGTAGGACAGGCCGCCTTTCAACGTGGGACAGGCTCCCTTTCAGACTGTCGCCAGCAGGGCCAGCACCGCCACCACCGGCACGCCCGCGTTTTTCAACGCCGTGACGCATGCGGCGGACGTGGCGCCTGTGGTGATCACGTCGTCCACCACCACGACCCGCGTGCCCGGCGGCGGACGCCCTGCCGCGGCGAATCGCAGCCGTCCCTCCAGATTGGCCGTCCGTTCCGCCCGGCTCAGCCCGACCGCGTCCCGGCCGCCCTTCAGCACCAGGGCAGGCGCGACATACGCTCCCGTCAGCCGAGCGGCTTCCGAGGCGATTCGCTGGACGTGCGGGCCGCCGCGCACCCGCGAAGCGATCCGGCGGCTCGGCGCTGGAACCAGGCACCAAGGACTGGCGCGAGGACCGCCGGAAGGCAACGCCATCAGCCCGGCCGCCAGTACCCGGCCCAAAAACGGGGCCACGTCCCGACGGCGGCGTTCCTTGCAGGCGATCAAGATCCGCTTGGCGGCACCCGTGTAGCGAGCCAAGGCGTAAGCCGGGACCAGCGCTGCCAAAGGCGCGCGGAATACCGCAGTGGGGGACCCCCACGTCGTTGAGCATCCGGCGCACACGGGCGCGCCGCGGGTTTCACAGCCTGCGCAGTAGGTCGGCAGGAGCAGGTTCAAGAGCAGTCTCAGCAACACGACTCCGAGTGTGCACCCGACCACCGACAGTTTTCGGCCGCGCGAGCACCGGAGCCCGGAAATCACCCCGGATAGAACGGATCCGCGTTCTGCATCGAGTGCGCCTGCGGCCGCCACACCTCGCCCAGTTCGGTCGCCGTCCACAGGCCCCCGGCGTCCGCGACCACGATCGGCTGGCTCGGGGCGGACGCGACCGCCCGCACCGGCGCGGTGAGGTTCGAGCTGTTGTAAGCGTCCATCCGTCGTCCATCGATCGACAGCCGCTGGACCGGCTGCGAGGGCGAGGACGTCGCGGCAACCAGGGTGTCCGGCGTCGAGCCCCAGTCCACGTCCAGCACGTCGGTCAGCACGCCGGGCTGCAGCACCCGCGGCTCGCGCAAGGTGACCGTGTCGCCACTGCGCACCACCGACGCCACGACCAGCTGGCCGTTCACCGTCGCGGCCACGCGGGCGCCGTCCCGGGAAAGCCGCAGGACGCCGATCGACCCCAGCGCCAGCAGGTCGTTCGCGTTGACGCTCTGGCGCAGCCAGTGGCCGTTCGGGTCGAGGACCATCCGCGCGATGATCGAATGGTCGACGACCGTCCACACCTCGTTCGACGGCCCGGCCCCGGCCTGAGCCGGACGCCAGGTCGGGCGGCTCAGCGAACCGCCGCCGAGGTCGACCGTCGGCAGGTCGCGGCCGAGATCGCCGATGCGCAGCCGCACGCGGTCGCCGTCCTGCTCGACCACCGCGAGGCGTTTGCCGTCGATCGACTCGGCCGCGCTCACCACCGGGTACGCGCCGTTGCCCACCGCGCCCGGGATCGGCGCGCCGTCGCTGAGCGAGCGGACCCGGCCGCCGACCGTCATCAGCCCGTTCGGCGACGAGGAAGCGTTGTACGAGGGCAAATCGGTGCTGCGCCAGTACTCGTGGCCCGCCACGAGCGGAGCGCCGTCGGCGAGCAGCCGGATCCGCGTGGACGTGACCGTCTGCATGGACAGCACGATCTGCGCGGCGATCAGCGACCGCGTGTCCGCGCCGACTCCGGTGAGCCCGCTCAGCTGCACGGTCAGCGAGCCGTCGTCGTTGTTCTTCACGTTGTTTTCGAGCGACACCCCGTCGCCGAACAGGTTTTTCACCGCGCCGGTGAGCCCGGCGGACGGGCCCTGGAGGATCAGGTCCATCACCCGTCCCGGCATGCCCGACTGCGGTTTCGCCGGAACGTAGCGCAGGTCCGGCGCGAAGGATCCGGAGTCGGGCGAGTAGAAGCTCACCACGACCGGGTTGTAGTTGCCGTCGAACTCGTCGTCGGTCACCAGCAGCACCGGCGGGGGCGGGCTGGAGATCCGCCATTGCCCGTCGGCCTGCTTGCGCACCTGGAAGGTCTGTTCGGCCGGACCGCTGCCGGGGATGAACGCGGAATCCGCGCTCAGCGTGCCGAGCACCGAACCGCGCACGGTGACCGTGCGGACGTTCGGGTCCGGCGCGGTCGACGACGGAGTGGGCGTCGCGGTGGCGCCGGTGCTGGCCGTGGGGTCGTAGACCGTGCTGAAGGTCTTGTCGATGATCGTGAACGAGCGGTTCGGCCGCCACGCGCCGCGCTGTTTGTCGTCGAGGAACGCCCGCGAGGCCGCGTTGCCCGACCGCGGATCGGCGTTGGCCTTGATGAACAGCCGCACGATGTCGAGCGGTTCGGCGTTGGTCGGCGGTTCCGGCGCGTTGTTGGCCTGCTGGGGCGCCTTTTCGACCGACACCACGACCGGCAGCGATTCCTGCGGAACGTTCGCGCAGCTCACGAGCACCAGTGCGCAGGCGAGAAGGACGAGCACTCGCCTCACTGACCGACCTCCTCCCGGTCCGGCGCCGGATCGGCGAGGATCGCCTCCGGCGCGGGATGCAGTTCGGCGACCGACGACGGCGACAGCGTGATCTCCGAAACGGCGTCCGGCGGCGGCAGCACCAGCGGGCTGTCCGCGATCGGCACGCCTTGCCGGCGCGGCACCACGAGCCGGAAGCACGCGCCGTGTCCCGGCTCGCCCCACGCGTCGAGGACGCCGCCGTGCAGCCGCGCGTCCTCCTGGCTGATCGCGAGGCCGAGCCCGGTGCCGCCGGTGCGCCGGTTGCGCGACGGGTCGGCGCGCCAGAACCGGTTGAACACCAGGTCGGCCTCCCCCGCGCGCAGGCCGACGCCGTAGTCCCGGACGGTGATCGCGACCGCGGTCTCGTTCACCGCGACCGTCAGCACCACCGGTTTGCCCTCGCTGTGGTCGACGGCGTTGGCCAGCAGATTGCGCAGGATCCGTTCGATGCGCCGCGCGTCCACCTCGGCGGAGGTGTCCTCGTCCGGCAGCACCAGTTCGACCGCGCTGCCCGCGGTCCCGGCGAGCACTCGCACCTGCTCGACCGCGCGCGTCGCGATCGGCCGCACGTCGATGTACTCCGCCGACAGCTCCTCGACGCCCGCGTCGAGCCTGCTGATCTCCAGCAGGTCGCCGAGCAGTGCCTCGAACCGGTCGAGCTCGTCGACCAGCAGTTCGGTCGAGCGGGCGAGGCCGGGCGGGAACTGCTCGCGGGAGGCGTGCAGCACGTCGGCGGCCATCCGCACGGTGGTCAGCGGGGTGCGCAGTTCGTGCGACACGTCGGAGGTGAATCGGCGCTGCAGGCCGCCGAATTCCTCGAGCTGGCGGATCTGGTTCTGGATGCTGGCCGCCATGCTGTTGTAGGACACCGCGAGTTTGGCGAGGTCGTCCTCGCCCACGACGGCGAGCCGCTGGTCGAGGTCGCCGCCGGCGAACTGCTCGGCCGCCGCGACGGCTTGCCGGACCGGCCGGACCACCTGCCGGACCACCAGGTTCGTGATGCCGGCGAGCAACAGCAGCAGCACGATCCCGGCGACGAACAACGTGTTCTGCACCGTCGACACGGTGGTCTGCTCGCTGGTGAGCGGGAACAGCAAGTACAGCTGCAGCGGACTGGCCGCGGTCGACAGCGGAGTGCCGACGATCAAGTAAGTGGTCCGGACGCCGTTCTCGTCGACGGTGTGCTCAAGCCGGGCGAGATGGTCGGCCTCGACGAACTGGCGCAGCCGCTCCGGCACCGCGGGGAACGGCCCGACGTACACCGGGTCGGCGTCCGACTGCCCGCGGCCGACGCTGGCCAGCACCGGCTCGAAGGTGCCCGCGGTGGAACCCGCGCGCGACGAGGACGTGGTCGAGATCTTCTTGAGCGCGTTCTGCAGGCGCGTGTGCAGCGCCTCCGGGGACTCGCCGCCGATCCCGACCAGCTCGCGCGTGGCGGTGTCGGCCAGCGCCTGCGTCTGCTCGATCGCGGCGCGGCGTTTGGTGTCCAGCAGCCGTTCGGTGATCTGGTTCTGCAGGACCATGCCCAGCACGAACACCACGGCCGAGGACAGCGCCAGCGTCGAGATCGTGACGCGGAACTGCAGCGAGTGCTTCCACAGCTCGTTGAACGCCACCGCGCGGCGGCGTGCGAAAACCACGACCCGGGCCGAAAGCCGAGCCGTGGCGCGGGCGGCGGCGCGAAGCCGCCCCGCGAAACCGGTCATCGCACAATCACGGCGGGCCGGCCTTGTACCCGACCCCGCGCACCGTCAGCACCACCTCAGGGTGCTCCGGATCCTTCTCCACCTTCGAGCGAAGGCGCTGGACGTGCACGTTCACCAGCCGGGTGTCGGCCGCGTGCCGGTAGCCCCACACCTGTTCGAGCAGCACCTCGCGGGTGAACACCTGGCGCGGCTTGCGGGCCAGCGCCACGAGCAGGTCGAACTCGAGCGGCGTCAGCGGGATCGCCTTGCCGTCGCGGGTGACCTCGTGTCCGGGAACGTCGATCGCGAGATCGCCGATGGTGAGCGATTCGGCGGGCTCGGCCTCGGTGCGGCGCATCCGGGCGCGCACGCGGGCGACGAGTTCCTTCGGCTTGAACGGCTTGACCACGTAGTCGTCGGCGCCGGATTCGAGCCCGAGCACGATGTCCACGGTGTCGCTCTTCGCGGTGAGCATGACGATCGGCACGCCGGACTCGGCGCGGATCGCCTTGCACACGTCGATGCCGTTCATGCCGGGCAGCATGAGGTCGAGCAGGACCAGGTCCGGTTTCAGCTCCCGCAGCGCGGGAAGCGCGCGCGAACCGTCCGCGACCACCGCGGTGTCGAACCCTTCGCCGCGCAGGACGATGGTGAGCATCTCCGCCAGCGCCGGGTCGTCGTCGACCACCAAGACACGTGCCTTCATGACCACATGTTCGCACTACCTCCCGCACCCGTGCGCACGACCCGCGCGTTTGACCACCGGAAAGATCAAGATCACCGGCCCGGTTGGGCCATCCGGACGCCTCGGGCGCCCGGCCGCGGCCGGATTCGCCCGCTCAGCCGAACAGATCGCAGCCGAGCGGTTACTGTTGCGCTATGCGGAACCAGGACTCGGGAAACGCAACGGGAAGCGCGGTGCAGTCCGTCGACCGGGCGATCACGGTCCTGGAGCTGCTGGCCCGCAACGGGGAAACGGGCATCACCGAGATCGCGGGCGAGCTGGGCGTGCACAAGTCCACCGCGTCCCGGCTGCTGAGCGTGCTGGAGGCGCACGGGCTGGTCGAGCAGCTGGGCGAACGCGGCAAGTACGCGATCGGGTTCGGCGTCGTCCGGCTGGCGGGCGCCGCGACCGGCCGGATGGACCTGGCGAAGCTCGGCAGGCAGACCTGCCAGTCGCTCGCCGAGGAACTGGGCGAGACGGTCAACATCGCGATCGCCGACGACGGCGTCGCGATCAACATCAGCCAGGCGCGCGGGTCGGCGGCGATCACCACGCAGAACTGGACCGGACAGCGCACGCCGCTGCACGCCACGTCCAGCGGCAAGGTCCTGCTCGCCGCGATGGACGACGCCGAGCGCAAGCGGATGCTCGCGCACGAATTAGAGCAGTACACGCCGCGCACCACGGTCGACCGGGACGAGCTGGCGGCCGAACTGGACCGCGTCGCGGAGGACGGCTACGCGGCCTCGTTCGAGGAGCTGGAACTGGGCATGCACGCGGTCGCGGTGCCGGTGCGCGGCCCCGGCGGCGAGGTCGTCGCGGCGATGAGCGCGTCCGGTCCGTCCTACCGGCTGTCCAAACAGCGGATCCGGCAGATCGTCGCGCCGATGGCCGAGGCGGCCCGGGAGCTTTCCGCTCAGCTCGGCTACTTTTCCGCGTGACCCCGGCGGCCGCGGCGGCTCTCTTGACAGCACGCCCGCGATCCCGCAATTTGTGAGTTGCAGCAGACGGAACATCGATCTCCATCCGCAACGCGTCCGTTCCCCGGCGGGGGCGTTCCGGCATGCCTGTCTCGTCCCGAGCCGGGCCGTCCGCGACGGCCGGCAGGCAGGAGGTACCTCGCGATGGCAGTGCGACCGCGGGTGGTTGTGCTCGGCGCCGGACTCCTCGGCTGCGCGGTCGCCGACGAGCTGACCGGACGCGGCTGGACCGACGTCACCGTCCTCGAACCGGAACCGGCGCTCGCCTCGGCCGGACCGGGACTGCTCTTCCGCACGCACGCCGATCGCACGGCGTCCGAGTTCGCCAAGTACACCGCGGAGAAGTACAGCGGGCTGACCGTCGACGGCGGCTGGTGTTTCCAGCCGGTCGGGAGCCTGGAGCTCGCGACCACGCCCGAGCAGCTTTCCCGGTTGCGGCAACGGCTTGGCTGGGCGACGTCGTCCGGCGTGCGCGGCTACCTGCGCGAACCGGGCGAATGCGCGCAACTGCATCCGCTGCTCGACTCCGCGAAAGTGTTCGGCGGCCTGCACATTCCCGGCGACGGGCTGGTCAAACCGATCCGCGCGGCGCTCGCCCAGGCCCGCCGCGCGAAGGAGCGGGGCGCGAAATTCCTTACTGGGCAAGAGATTGTCGAGATCGTGCGCACGGCGGGCCGGGTGACCGCCGTGGCGACCGCGACCGATCGGTTCCGCGCCGACGTGGTCATCTCCTGCGCCGGAGTACGCGCGCCGCAGTTCGGCCGGCTGGTCGACCTCGCAGTGCCGGTGGTGCCGATCGCCGTCGAGCACGCGCGCACCACGCCGTTGGCGCAGCTCGCCGGAGACAACGACCACTTCACCGAGGCGGACAAACCGATCCTGCGCGGAGCCGGGCTGTCGCTGCGCGAGCACGTCGACCGGCTGGGCATCAGCGCGCTGGGTCCGGTCGAAGCCGACGCCGAGTTCGCTCCGGCGGGCTTCGAGGAATCGTGGACGGCCGCGCTCGGGTTGGTGCCGGCGCTCACCGACGCGAAGGTCGAGGAAGGGGTCCGGCAGCTGGTCCCGGGCACGCCGGACGGGTTGCCGCTGCTGGGCGAACATCCGGAACTCGACGGGTTCTGGGTCGCCGAAGCGGTGGACTGCGCGTGGTCCGCCGGGGTCGCGCGGGAGCTGACGCGCTGGCTGATCGAGGGGCAAGCACACCTTGACCTGCACTCCGTAGACCTCGCCCGGTTCGATCGGCTTCAGCTCGCGCCCGGCCGGGTGCGGGAGCGGAGCCTGACGGCGGCGGGCCATCAGCGACCGGCGACGGAACTGGTGCGGACCACGCCCTGTTACGAACGCGAAGTCGCGCTGGGCGCGGAGTTCCGCGAGGTGGACGGCTGGGCGCGGCCGCAGCGGTACTCCTCTGGCAGCCGCGCGGAAGCAGTCGCGGCCCGGAGCCGGGTGGCGTTGTTCGACCTGACCCCGCGGCGACGGCTGGAGATCACCGGCCGCGGCGCGCTGCCGTTCCTGCAGACGATGACCACGAACCAGCTCGACCGGCCGCCCGGCTCGGTCACCAGCACGTTGCTGCTCGGCGAAGACGGCGGGATCCGCAGCGATCTGACGGTCGCCCGGCTTGGCGTCGAGCGGTTCCACGTCGCCGCGCACCATCATCGGGACGTCGCCTGGCTGCGCCGTCACCTGCCCGGCGACGGCTCGGTCCAGCTGCGCGAAACCACCGGCGGTACCTGCTGCCTCGGCTTGTGGGGACCGCTCGCCGAACAGGTGCTGCCCGAACTGTCCACATCGGACTCGCGCGCGTGGAAGACGTACGTCGGCGACGTGCCGGTGACCGTGCTGCGCGGGTCTGACGTGGGCGAACCCGGCTGGGAGCTGCACACCGGCGCGGATCTCGGGCGTGCGCTGTGGGACGCGGTCTGGTCGGCCGGGCAGCCGTACGGGATCGTCGCGGCGGGAGAGGACGCGCTGCGCAGCCTCCGGATGGAGGAGGGCCACCGGAACTGCGGCGTCGACGTGACCACCGAGCACGATCCGTACGAGGCGGGGCTCGGGTTCGCGGTGCGGATGGACAAGGGCTACTTCCTCGGCCGGGACACGCTTCTCCACCGTTCTCCCGCGACGGTGCGGCGGAAACTGGCGTGTTTGACCGTCGACGACCCGGACTCGGTGATGCAAGGCCGGGAGCCGGTGTACGTCGACGGCCGTCCGGCGGGATACGTCACGAGCGGCGCGTACGGCTACACCGTCGACAAAAACCTGGCCTACGCCTGGCTTCCCGTCGAGGACGCCAGGCCGCGGACGCCGGTGGAAATCGAGTACTTCGGGAAACGGCTCGCGGCGAAGGTGGCCGCGGAACCGTTGAGGAGCAGTGAATGACGCACTACGACGTGATCGTGATCGGCCTCGGCGGAATGGGCAGTGCTGCCGCCTACCGACTGGCGCAGCGGGGCCAGAAGGTGCTCGGGATCGACCAGTTCGCGCCAGTGCACAACCTCGGTTCGAGCCACGGCGGCTCGCGGATCACGCGGCAGGCGTACCTCGAAGGTCCGGATTACGTACCGCTGCTGCTGCGCGCGCACGAGATGTGGGACGAACTCGAACGCGACTCCGGACGGTCGCTGTTCACCCGCTGCGGCGCGGTGATGGGCGGACCGCCGGAGTCGCGCACGATCGCGGGCAGCACGCTTTCCGCGGAGAAGTTCGACATCCCGCACGAAATCCTGGACGCGGCTGAGATCCGGCACCGGTTCCCTACCATCACCCCGGCCGACGACGAGGTGGCACTGTGGGAACCGGGTGCCGGTTTCGTGTCGCCCGAAGGAAGCGTCGCCGCCCACCTGCAACTCGCCGCGCGCCACGGTGCCGAATTGCACCACGAGGAGCAGGTGTTCACGTGGACCACCACGGAAACCGGGGTGCGCGTCGGCACCGCTTCGAGCTACTACACCGCCGAGCGGCTCGTGCTGTGCCCCGGTGCTTGGGCACCCGTGCTGCTCGCGGACCTAGGCGTCGATTTCGAGGTGCGCCGCCAGGTCCAGTACTGGTTCGAACCGGCCGACGTGCGGCCGTTCACCGATCATCCCGTCTATCTTTGGGAAACCGCTGAAGGCGGCCAGTTCTACGGTTTTCCCGCGCACACCACGCAAGGCGTCAAGGTCGCCGTGCACCTTGGCGGCACGCCGTGCACCGCCGACACGATCGACCGGCGGATCCACGACGACGAGGTGCGCGCGATCGCGGACGTCGTCGGCTCCCGGATCCCGACACTCCCGGCGACCTTCCGCCGCGCGGCGACCTGCCTCTACACGAACACCCCGGACGAGCATTTCGTGATCGCCCCGCACCCGCGGCATCCGCGCGTGGTCGTGGCGTCCGGGTTTTCCGGGCACGGCTTCAAATTCGTGCCGGTGGTCGGGGAAATCCTCGCCGACCTGGTGGTGGACGGCGAGACGCGGCATCCGATCTCGCTGTTCGATCCGGCGAGGTTCACGCCGTAGCGAAGTAGTGCTCTTCGGCGAGATCTTCAAGCAGGCCAGGGTGTTCCGGCTTCCAGTCGAGGAGTTCACGCGTGCGCGCGGCGGACGTCGGCGCGTCCGACTGCACCATCGGCGCCAGGAACGCGAAGTGCGCCGCGGCTTCCTCCGGCGCGATGGACTTCACCGGGACTCCGAGCCGCGCGCCGATCGTCTCGGCGATCTGCCGGAGCGAGATGGCTTCGTCGCCGACGGCGTGCAGCATCGTCCCGGCCGGAGCCTTCTCCAGCGCCAGCCGGTAGAGCCTGGCCGCGTCGAGCGTATGCCCGGCGGACCAGCGATTGACGCCCTCGCCGACGTACGGCGAAACCCCGGCCGCGCGAGCGAAGCGGATCATGGTCGGGACGAAGCCGTGCTTGTCGAGCGAACTGTGCACCGACGGCGGCAGCCGCACGACTGACGACCGGACACCGCGGTCAGCGAGCCCGAGCACGTAGTTCTCCGCGTCCACGCGCGGACCGCCGGGGAGCCGGTCGTCCTCGGTGCCGGCGCGGCCGAGCCCGGCGAACATCAGGGTTCCGGAGGTCGAGACCAGTGGCTTGCCGGTGCCGGCGAGAGCCTCGCCGAGCGCTTTCAGCGCGGACAGATCCGCCTCGACCGCCGCGCCGAACTCGCCGCTGGCCATCAGGTCGTGCTTGAACGCCAAGTGCACGACGCCGTCCGCCTCGGCCACCGCTTCGCGCAGGCCGCCGAGATCGTCGAGGTCGCCGCGTCGCACCTGCGCGCCGCGTTCGGCGAGCGCCGCGGCAGAGGCGTCCGACCGGGCGAGCCCGACTACCTCGTGTCCGGCCGAGAGCAGTTCGGGAACGAGGGCCGAGCCGACGTGGCCGCTGGCCCCGGTGACGAAAACCCGCATGAGCTGTCCTTTCACAGTTGATGACACCTAGTGCCATCAACGTACGCCTGATGTCATCTGGTGTCATCACCTAGACTGGACGGCATGGGCCGCTGGGAACCGAACGGACGCCAACGCCTGGAGCGGGCCGCGCTCGACCTGTTCACCGAACGCGGATACGACCAGACCACGGTCGCCGAAATCGCCGAACGCGCCGGGCTCACGAAACGGACCTTCTTCCGCCATTTCGCCGACAAACGCGAGGTGCTGTTCGGCGGGCAGGAGGAGCTGACCCGGCTGTTCTCCGAGGGCATTGCCGGGACGCCAGCGGGCGCGACGCCGTTCGAAGCGGTCGGCGGGGCATTGGATGCCGCAGCGGCGGTTTTCACCGGCGAGCGGCTGGCTCAGGCCCGGGCGCGGCAGCCGGTCGTGGCGGCGAACAGCGAGCTGCTCGAACGCGAATTGCTCAAGCGCACCAAGATGGTCCAGGCCATGCACGACGCACTCGCCGCACGCGGAATCAGCGAGCCGACCGCACGCGTCGCGGCGGAACTGGGCTGCCTCGCCTTCGGGACGGCTTTCTACCGCTGGGTCGAGGCAGGGAACCGGCGGGAGTTCGGCGCGCTGGCCGACGAAGTGCTCAGCGAATTGCGCAAAGCGACCGCGGCGCTGGGTTAAGCGAGCAGAGACTTCGCCAGCATCGGCAGATCAACGCCCGCCACGCCGTCCAGCACATGCCACGGCGCGAGCCACGAAGCCGCGGCCAGTTCGTCGTACACCGCGGCGCAACGCTGCTGCAGCGAGTCGTCCGACTCGAACGCGTCCCGCGCCCGCGCCGCGTCCGACTCCGCCCGGCGGACTGCCCGCTCGGCGGCGACCTCCGGGCTCACCCGCAGCAGCAGGTGCGCGTCCGGCCGGGGCAGCCCGAACCGCGTCACCTCGAGGTCCCAAACCCACTGCACCACAGCGCCATCGGCGTGCTCGCGAAGGCGCGCGGCGGCGTACGCGGCGTTCGAGGCGACGTAACGATCCAGCAGGACGACGTCGTTGGCCGCGAGCAGCGCGCGGATCTCGTCGGCCGCACCGCTGCGGTCGAGGGCGTAGAGCAACGCCATTCCGTACACCGAGTCGGCGAGGTCGCCGTGCCCGCGGTGCAGCGCTTCCCGCACCAGGTCGGCGTGCACGCTGCGGCCGTAACGCGGGAAGGCGAGGCTGCCGACGCTCGCGCCCGCCTCTTGCAGCGCAGCAGTCAGCCCCTCGGACAGCGTCCGCTTGCCCGCGCCGTCCAGACCTTCGATCACGACCAGTCGCCCCACGCCGTCGAAGATACTTGGTGGCGTGCTCAGGCCGTCTCTCGGCGGGCGCGGGCGTAGCCGAGGTAGCCGACCGGCACCGCGACCAGCAGCCCGGCGAGGCAGAGCAGCGGGATCCAGTCGTCGCCGTGCGGCTGCGCCGGCGTGCTCTGGCCGCCGTCCCGCTGCACCACCTCGCTGCGCGGTGCGGCCGTAAGGTGGGCGTTGCCGGTGTCAGCGGGCTGCGCCGCGCCCGCGCCCGGAGCCGACACCGGCAACGCCAGGCCCGTGAACGCCACGAGGAGCAGCAAGCGTCCGACGTGCCTTCGGCAAGTGGTCGAGGACCGCCGGACCCGCCCGGCAGTGCTCCCCACGTGATTCGGTTTCCCCAGACCCATGACGCACCTCCCGCCTAGACGTGGCCAGTGGTGGTCACAACGGTGAACCGGTCGATCACTCCGAGCAAGATGCCTGTCCGGCGACGATGGTGTTCCGGGTCCGCGGTGGAACACGGAACGGTTACCCTTCCGTGGCCAAGCACACCAAACGGGGGCCGGACCCGTTACCGCGCGCTGCTAACGTGAACGTTCCGCGGCATTCACGCCCAGCGCACGGGCGGCGTTGAAGGGACAGCGGTGGCACGAGACGGGGATGGCCCACTGATCATGGAACCTGGCCGGCGCGGCGCGGGTGAACTGCCGCCCGAGCTCGGCGAAGCACTGCGATCCGGTGAATTCCACCAGGCGCTGCGGCTCGCGATCGCGCATCGCGGCCTGTCGCTCGCCCGGCTGCGGGCGCATCTCGCGCTCCGCGGCGTCCACATCGGACAGTCGACGCTGAGCTACTGGCAGCGCGGGCTGCGCCAGCCCGAGGTGCCGAAGGCGCTGCCCGCGGTCCGCGCGCTGGAGTCGGTGCTGCAGTTGCCCGCGGACTCGCTCGTGGTGCTGATCGGCCCGCGCACGGCGCGCCCGCGCGGGCACCAGGCCGCGGCGTCGTTCCACGACCTGCGCTCGGGCGAGATGGGCGCGATCGTCGAGCAGCTGATGAGCGACCTCGGCGCCGCGCCAGCGTCCCGGCAGTCGAACTCCGACCTGGAGATGCTGTCGGTGCACGACCAGATCACCATCGACGAACAGAAACATCAGGTGAAATTCCGGACCCGGCTGGTCACCCGCGCGCGGCGGCACGGACCGGACCGGTACGTGGCGGTCTACAACGGCGACCCCGGCTGCCGGATCGACGACGTCGAGCTGATCACCGCGGAAGGCTGCCGCGTCGGGCGGATCCGCAGGCATCCGGCGCGCGAGACGATGGCGACGGAGCTGCTTTTCGACCGGAAGCTCGCCGAGGGCGAGATCCACGTTTTCTGCTTCGAAATCCACGACAATTCCGCCGTGACGTTCCCCGGGTACTACCGGATGCTGCGCGACCAATGCGCGAGCTATCTGCTGCAACTGCAGTTCGCGCCCACCGCGATGCCCGCCCGGATCACCCGGGAGGTCCGCGCCCGCGACGACGCGCTGCCGGTCGAGGCGGAGGAATTGCCGTGCGACACCGGCGGCGTGACGAGCGGGTATTTCCGCGACACCGGACCAGGGCTGGCCGGCATCGCGGTGGAATGGAACTGAGCTTTATCCGTCCACGCGCTGCGGCGTGCCCTTGGTGATCCGCACCAGTTCGTCGAACGTCGTCGGGAAGACGGCGTTCGGCGTACCGGCCGCGGCCCACACCTCGGTGTACTGCCGCAACGCCTCGTCGACCACGGTCTCCAGCGGAGCCGGATGCCCGACCGGCGACACCCCGCCGATCACCTGCCCGGTAGCCGCGCGCACCTCGTCCGGCTTGGCCCGGCGGATCCGGCCGCGCTCGAGCCGCGCGGCGAGCGCCTCGGTGTCCACGCGGTGCGCGCCACTGGTCAGGACCAGCAGCGGGGCGTCGTCGGCCATGAAGACCAGGCTGTTCGCGATCGCGCCGACCGGACAGCCCAGCGCGTCCGCCGCCTCGGCCGCCGTCCGCGTGGACTGCGGGAGAGTCCGCGCCCGGCCTTCGACGCCCGCCTCGTCGAGCGCGTCCTGCACGTTTTGCACTGCCGACATCTGCACACCTCCAGCTGTTCTGTAAACAGAACACTAGACTAGGCCCAATGTCGACGTCACCCGCCCCGGACGGTCGCGCTCTCGCCGCGGCGGTCGGTACCCGCATCCGAACGCTCCGCACCCGCGCAGGCGTCGGCCTGACCACGCTCGCCGCCGACAGCGGTCTCGGCAAGGGAACGCTGTCGGAGCTGGAGAACGGCCGCAGGAACCCGACGCTGGACACGCTGTTCGCCATCGCCACCGCACTGTCGATCCCGTTGAGCGACTTGCTCTTCGGCGACGAAGGGGTGGCTGAAGCGCATGGCGACAGCGTGGCGGCGACGCTGCTCGGCCGATGGGAGGATCCGGACGGCGTGACCGAGGTGTACCGGCTCACGATCCACGAGCGGGTTCAGGTGTCGCATCCGCACAGCCCTGGGGTGCGGGAGGTTTTGACGGTATTGACCGGGACGGCTGAAGTGGGGCCGATCGATGCGCCGGTGACGGTTGCCGCTGCCGGGACGCATACGTTTATCGCGGAGACGGACCATGTTTACCGAGGAATCGGCGGACCGGCTACTGCGGTGTTGACGATGCGGTATCCGCGTTAGCGGACGAGGAGGCCATTGGCCTTTGCCGCATCAGCCTGCCGCGCGTCACAAGTAACCACAGTGACGGGTTCACCGCCAGTGAGGTCGGCGGTTTCCCGCATCACGACCGCGAGATGAAGCGCATCAAGCGTGCGAAGAGAATAGTTCTCGACGACCAATCGCTGCGCGGCGGGAAAAACACGCGCAGGCCGGAACGGAATCACGCCCAACGTCGAAGAACGACTCATCGCGTCGAACTGATCGAGAAACTCCCGCGCATCCGGGATGCACCCGGACCGCTTGGCCGCCGCCATCGCGCTCGCGAACTCGATCCGGGTCAGCTCACTGGCGAGAACCCGGTTCCGGCCGCTCGCAAGCAGGTCGCGCAACTCGGCGTGCTCGGGCTCATCAGCGAAGAACACCCGCACGACTGCGCTCGTATCGGCGTAATAGACAGTCACCATTCACCCCGCGACCAGTCGAGCGCCTCGCTGACCGACGCACCCCATCCAGCCGAACGCCGCTCCAGTTCGTCGAGGCCAACCGGCTCCCGCTCAGACTCGAAAGCGATCAGCTTGCCCTCCGCGAGCAGCCGGGCTTTCCACGCCTCCGGCGTCTCTTCCCTGTTGAGCGCGTTGCTGAGCACTTCGGTGACCAGGTCGTTCATGCTGCGCCCCTCAGCCTCGGCCCTGGCCTTCAGCCGAGCGTGCAGCTCGTCGTCGACGCGAGTGATCAATTGCTTCACCACACCATGATAAAACGTAACCAATTAGAGTTATCACGTGTTTTCATATGCAGACAAAAGCCGCCCCGAAACGCATTCCGGGGCGGCTTTAGCGTCAGCAATCAGTAACGATAGTGCTCAGACTTGAACGGACCCTCGACATCCACGTCGATGTATTCCGCCTGTTCCTTCGACAGCTTCGTCAGCTCTCCGCCCAGCGCTTCCAGGTGGATCCGCGCGACCTTTTCGTCCAGTTTCTTCGGAAGCCGGTAGACCTCCTTGTCGTACTCCTCCGTCTTCGTGAAGAGTTCGACCTGCGCGATGACCTGGTTGGCGAAGCTGTTCGACATCACGAAGCTCGGGTGCCCGGTCGCGTTGCCCAGGTTCAGCAGCCGGCCCTCGGACAGCACCAGGATGCTCTTGCCGTCCGGGAACACCCATTCGTCGACCTGCGGCTTGATGTTCACGCGCCGCACGCCCGGGTAGCGGGCGAGGCCCGCCATGTCGAGTTCGTTGTCGAAGTGGCCGATGTTGCCGACGATCGCCTGGTGCTTCATCCGCGCCATGTGCTCGACCATCACCACGTTTTTGTTGCCCGTGGTGGTGACGTAGATGTCACCCTCGTCCAGCACCGTTTCCAGGCGCTTGACCTCGTAGCCGTCCATCATCGCCTGCAGTGCGCAGATCGGGTCGATCTCGGTGATGATCACGCGGGCGCCCTGGCCGCGCAGCGATTCCGCCGCGCCCTTGCCGACGTCGCCGTAACCGCAGACCACCGCGACCTTGCCGCCGATCAGGACGTCGGTGCCGCGGTTGATGCCGTCGATCAGCGAGTGGCGGATGCCGTAGCGGTTGTCGAACTTCGACTTCGTCACCGAGTCGTTGACGTTGATCGCCGGGAACAGCAGTTCGCCCGCGGCCGCCAGCTGGTACAGCCGCAGCACGCCGGTGGTGGTCTCTTCGGTCACGCCCTTGACGCTCTGCCCGATGGCGGTCCACTTGCCCTTGTCCGCCGCGACCGACGCGCGGAGCAGCTCCAGGAAGACCTTCCACTCCTCGGGGTCCTCGTCGTCGGCGGGCGGGACCACGCCTGCCTTCTCGTACTCGGTGCCCTTGTGGACCAGCATGGTGGCGTCGCCGCCGTCGTCGAGGATCATGTTCGGGCCTTCGCCCTCCCACGTGAGCATCCGCTCAGTGCACCACCAGTATTCCTCGAGCGTTTCGCCCTTCCACGCGAACACCGGGACGCCCTTGGGCTCCTCGGGCGTGCCGTGCGGTCCGACGACGACCGCGGCCGCGGCGTGATCCTGGGTGGAGAAAATGTTGCACGAGGCCCAGCGCACCTCCGCGCCGAGCGCCACCAGCGTCTCGATCAGCACCGCGGTCTGCACGGTCATGTGCAGCGACCCGGCGATTCGCGCCCCGCGCAGCGGGTAGACCTCAGCGTATTCGCGACGCAGCGCCATCAGGCCGGGCATCTCGTGCTCGGCGAGCCGGATCTCCTTCCGGCCGAACTCCGCGGCCTCGAGATCGGCGACGGCGAATTCGAGGCCGCCCCGGGTGTCGTGCCGCTTGACAACGCTTTCGGGGGTCATAGTGCGGTTCCTCCAAGGTTTGATGGCACCTGAACAGTACCGTTGTCGGCTCGACCCTGACTCGAACGGATGAGGAGAGAACCACCGTGCCCGCCCCGCTCCCCGGCCCTGACACCCGCATCGTCGAAATGAGGGTGTCCGGACTCGTGGGCACGAGCGGCGAGACGCTCCTCGACACGGTCCAGACCGTCGACGTCGCCGGCGACGAACTCGGCCGCGTGGTACGCCCGGCCGACCGGCTGCGGCGCCCGGCTCCCGGTCCGGTGGTGCCCGCGCTCGGCCGGTCGATCCCGCGCACCGTCGAAGGCTACCTGTGGAGCGGCATGACGTCCGGCGGCGTCGCGAAGGCCGCCTGGGCGCTGCTGTTCCCGTTCTCGCTGGCGAACGTCGCGTTCTGGATGCTGCCGCCGGTCCACCGCGGCCGCTGGCTCGGCGGCCTGTGCCGCGGCCTGCTGCGGATCGCCGCGGTGCTGCTCACCATGCTGCTGGTCAGCCAGGTCGCGGCGGCGGTGCTGGACCTGGTCGCGACGCAATGCCTGGCGCCCGGCCGCGCCTGCCTCACCTGGGTGACCCCCGAACTGCGCAAGGGATCGCTGCGGATCGGCGTCGGGGTCGCCGTGCTCCTCGCGCTGGTCTACGCCCTGCACCGGATCTCGTCGACGAACTGGCGAGTCCGCCCGCCCGATCCTCCCGTCCGCCGGGGCGTCCCGATGCGGTTGCGCGCCGATCCGGAAGCGCCCGGAATGTCCGCGACGCACGCGGTCGCCGCACTCGCCTGCATCTCCTTGCTTCTGCTGGGCGGACCCTTCCACGTGCCCACGAAAATCCCGCAGTTGATCGCGTGGATCTGCACGCTCGCCCTGGTCCTCGCGGTTTTGCTCGGCGGCGCGATCGGCAGCGACACCGGCACCATCGCGCGCCGAAGCTTGATCACCTTCGCGACGCTGCTGGTCATCTTCGCCACGGTGCTGGCCGCCCCCGTCGACAACCGGTTGCCCGGCGTCGACAACACCGTCGAAGGACTCGGCGGCGCTCTGCTCGTCGTCACCCTGCTGTTCGCACTCGCGCTGATCCCGTCCGCGCTGCTGGCCCGCTCCGCCTGGCGCGACCGCCCACGCCGGCTCCGCCCGTGGCTCGGCGGCTGGGCAGCGGCCCCGGTACTCGCACTCGCCGGCCTCCTCGGCGGCGGTTTCGGCGCCGGACTGGCGATCGCCATCCGAAAACTTCTCCGCGCGGAGAAACTGGCCCTGCCCACGATGTACGACCTGGTCACCGTCCTGTGGGGCGGCGGTCTGGGCCTGATGGCCCTGCTCGCCATCGCCGGGTACGCCATCGCCGTCCCGCTGCGCCGCCGCCGACGCGGCATCCCGCCCATCGTCGAGCTGATGGAACACGACGAACAGCAAGAACAAGACGCCGCCCGAGCCTGGGCCCGCTCGGCTTGGGAACGCCGCCACCTGCACCACCTGGCCGTGATCGTCGCGCTGGGCCTCTGCGTCGGCGCGATCGCACTGCTGGTCGTGCGGTTCGGCTTCAACCTGCAGCCAGGCTGGTTCACCACCGTGTCGGCGATCGGCGTATTCGCCCTAGGCGCGCTGGCCGCCGGTCTGCTGCGAGTGGTCTACTCCGCCGCTCGCTCCCCTCAACGGAGCCGCCACCTGGGCGCCCTGGCGGACCTGGTCTCGTTCTGGCCGCGCGCCGCCCACCCCGGCGTACCCCCTTGCTACGCGCTGAAGGTCGTCCCCGAACTGGCGGCACGAGTCAAGGAACACCTCGCCGAGCCAGGCACGCGAGTCGTCCTGTCCGGCCTGAACCTGGGCAGCATCCTCACCGTGCTCACGGCAGCTCAACTCAGCGCCGAACTCCCCCCGAACGAACGCGACCGAGTCGGCCTCCTCACCGCAGGTTCCCCCTTGCAGTGGGGCTACCAGCGCGCCTTCCCCGCCGTCCTGCCGCAAGATTCGCTGGCCGACTTGTTCTCGTCGCTGGACGGCCGCTGGCGCGCATTGTGCCGAGGCACCGACATCTTCGGCGGCGGCGTGACGACCTGGCGCCACCAAACAAGCAACGGCCACCTGCTGGGCGAGGGCTACCTCCCGGACGGCAAATGGGGCGCCCTGGAAACCACCCCAGACGACGCAGGAGTCCTCATCCTCGGCGGCGACCATTGGGTCCCCGACCCCCTGCGAGCCCCCGACGGCCGCAGCCGATGGGCCCCCGGAGTCCTGAAACACACCGAGTACCTGGCCGACCCGGAGTGGGACAACGCTGTAGCGATGGCCGCAGGCCTAGGCCGCCCCAACGGCCGCGCCCGCACACTAGGCGAACAAGGCTCCCTCTTCGGCGACCTGCCCCGCCCCCGCTAGCCCCCCCGTTGTCCTGAGGCCACCCTCACAGCCGCTGATTCCCCCAGGGTTCCCCTCACGACCTTTTCGCGTACGTGAGGGTCACCCTGAGGGAACCTGATTCCCTGAGGGTTCCCCTCACGACCCGCTCACGACCCGAGCGAGTTCCGTGAGGGACCCCTTCACAGACCTGGATTCCCTCAAGGAGCCCTTCACGGCCCACCCCCGCCAGCCGCGGCCGCCGGGGTGCTGACCCCAATGCCACATTGGGGCGCTAGCCCCGCCACGAACGAAACCGCCCGCCGATGCACCCGCCATCGACGCACCCAGCCCCAAACCGCCGCCGATGCACCCGCTATCGACGCACCCAGCCCCAAACCGCAACCGATGCACCCACCCATCGAGGCACCCACACCACCCCCGCACCCCGATACGAAGCCAAAAATGCGGACGGCGGGTGTTTGTCAAGGCATCTTTCCCGCCTTGACAAACACCCGCCGTCCGTCATCACAATCAGCTTCGGGGTGCCCCGCCGCACCAACCGTGCGCAATGTCGCCGCCAGGCGACGAGCCGAAACCCCGAACCGAATCAGTTAGTCCCGCGCCGCCGAACCTTAAGCAGCACCAGCAACGCACCACCGCCAACAATCAACACCCCAGCAACCCAAAACAGCCAGGCATTGTCAAACCCGGTGTTAGCCAACCCGCCACCAGTCCCGTTCTGATTCCCAGCCGGAACCACAGCCGGAGCACTGGTCGTAGTAGCAGGAGCAGAAGTCACACCCCCCGGCACCGACGACGTAGTCGGCGCAGGCGTAGTGCTAGGCGCCTCCGAAGTAGGCTGCGACGGAGTAGTGGTCGGAGTCTCCGACACCGGCGGCTTGGTCGGCGTGGTCTTGGTCCCGCAGGCGAACCAGTGGCTGATCGTCGGCAGCTGGTCGCCGCGGTTGTACGGCGAGCGCAGCTTCTCCCACGGCGGCGTGGCCGACATGCCGCGCTGGCCCGGCACGTACACGTTGAACCCGGGGCCGCCCTTGACCACGATCGCGGTGACCGTGACGCCCTCGCCCACCGCGGTGACGTTCAGGTACTTGTCCTTCTGCGTGCCGCCGGTGACGGTGAGGTCGCCAGCGCCGAGCAGGTCGCCGGGCACCTTCGCCTGGGCGCAGGTGGTCGCGTTGCCCTCGACCGGCTTCGCCCGGCCGTCGTCCGTGGTGCAGGCGAGCGCCGAGGTCGCGGTGCCGAGCAGGGCGAGTCCGGCCACCGCGGCGACCGTGAAACCGGCACGCAGTCTAGTGCTGATGGGCATGGAGTTACTCCTCAGGGAAAATCCGAACGGGGGATAACACACGCGGAGAACTGCGACCCTCCGTAGGAACCCCGACCACTGTTCGTGCGAATTACCCGAGAGTGATTAACCCGTCAGAGGGAAGACGACGCGGAGGGTATCGCACGCTCAGCACGCCTTCCCTGGTGGGCCCGAGTAGCCACCCGAACCGAGATCCGCGAGTTGCGCATCCGTGACCGACCATGCGAAACGGCCCGCCGCCCACAGGGGGCGACGGGCCGCTCGTCAGCGAAAACAGGTCAGTCGGCGACCGGCGGCGCGGGTTCGGAAACCGCACCGCCCTGGTCGACACCCGACTGCCGCTTCCCCAGCAGCGAATGCCGGCGGCTGTAGGCGAAGTAGATCACGACGCCGATCACCATCCAGGCGACGAACCGCAGCCAGGTCAGCACGGTCAGGTTCAGCATCAGCCACAGGCAGGCCAGGATCGCCAGCGGCGCGATGACCCACACGCCCGGCACGCGGAACGCGCGCGGCAGGTCCGGGCGGCTCTTGCGCAGCACCAGCACGCCCGCCGACACGAGGATGAACGCGAACAGCGTGCCGACGTTGACCATTTCCTCGAGCTTGTCCGCCGGGAAGAACGTCGCGCCCGCCGCGACCAACGCACCGACCACCAGCGTCGCGCGCTTCGGCGTCCCGCGGTCGCTCGTCTTGGCCAGCGAACGCGGCATGAGGCCGTCGCGGGACATCGCGAAGATGATCCGCACCTGGCCGAGCATCAGGACCATGACGACGGTGGTCAGACCGGCCAGCGCGCCGACGGAGATGACGTTCGCGGCCCAGTCGACGCCGTTCGCGGAGAACGCGGTGGCGAGCGTCTTGTGGCTGCCGTCGCCCGCCGAGGTCGACAGGTCGGTGTAGGGCACCATGCCGACGACCACGAGCGACACCGCGACGTACAGGACGGTCACGATCGCCAGCGAGCCGAAAATGCCGCGCGGCACGGCCTTCTGCGGGTTGCGGGTCTCCTCCGCGGTGGTCGCGACGATGTCGAACCCGATGAACGCGAAGAACACGATCGACGCGCCGGCCAGCAGGCCGAAGATGCCGAACGAGCTGCTGCCGCCGCCGGCGAGGAGCGAGAACAGCGACTGGTCGACGCCGCTCGACCCGGATCCGGCGGGCTTGCCCTCGGGCACGAACGGCGTGTAGTTGCTGGACTTGATGTAGAAGAAGCCGAGGATGACCACGAACAGCACGACAGCGACCTTGATGCCGGTGATCACCATCGAGAATCGCGACGACAGCTTCGTGCCGAGCACCAGCAGCGTCACCAGCGCGACCACGACGATGAACGCGCCCCAGTCGATGCCGAAACCGCCGCCGAGATCGATCGACGTCTTGGTGCCCTTGCCGAAGATGTACTCCAGCACCGTCTGCAGGTACGACGACCAGCCCTTGGCGACCGCGGCGGCGCCGACGGCCAGCTCCAGGATCAGGTCCCAGCCGATGATCCACGCCATGAACTCGCCGAAGGTGGCGTAGGAGAACGTGTACGCGCTGCCCGCGACCGGGACGGTGGAAGCGAATTCGGCGTAGCACAACGCGGCGAGCGCACAGGCGATCGCCGCGATCACGAACGCGACGGACACCGAGGGACCGGCGAAGTCCCCTGCCGTGCGCGCGGTGAGCGTGAAGATGCCGGCGCCGATGACCACCGCGACGCCGAAGACCGTGAGGTCCCAGGCGCTCAGGTTCCTGCGGAGTTTTGTCTCCGGTTCATCGGTGTCCGAAATGGACTGCTCGATTGACTTAGTGCGCCACAACCCAGTGCCGGGCAACGTTGACCTCCTGCGGTGACCTTCGTGGGGACCGGGCGCCACCCTAGCCTGTCAGTTGGGCGCCAGCTGTCCGGACAGTCAGCGCGTCTCGCGGTCGAGGTCGGGCTCCAGGTAAATCAGCGTCGCGACGGGGACCTTCGCGCGCACGCGGGCCTCGGCGTCGTCGATCGCACCGGCGATAGCGGCGGTGTCGAGACCGGGCACGAGCGCGAGCTTCGCGGCGACGAGCAGTTCGTCCGGGCCGAGGTACTGGGTGCGGATGTGGATGACGCGCTCGACCTTGCCCGCGGCCAGTTCGTCCACAATGGTCGCGAGATCGGTTTCGGTCGCGCCCTCGCCGATCAGCAGGCTCTTCATCTCGATGATCAGGATGATCGCGATGACGCCGAGCAGCACGCCGATGAACACAGTGCCGATGCCGTCGAACATCGGATTGCCGGTCAGCACCGAAAGCCCGACGCCGAGCAACGCGAACACCAGACCGAGCAACGCGCCGGAGTCCTCCAGCAGCACGACCGGGAGTTCCGGCTCCTTGGCCTGGCGGATGAACCGCCACCAGCTCGCATTGCCCTTGATCTTGCGCGACTCGCCCATCGCGGTGTAGAAGCTGTAGCCCTCGAGGCAGATCGCGACGAGCAGGATGATCACCGCGACGACCGGCGTCTCCAGCGGCTGCGGCTCGATGATCTTGTGGATGCCCTCGTAGAGCGCGAACGCCGCGCCGAGCGTGAAGAGCATGAGCGCGACGATGAACGAGTAGAAGTACCGATCGCGGCCGAACCCGAACGGATGTTCCTTGGTGGCGCGCCGCTTCGAGGTCTTCTGCCCGAGCAGCAGCAACCCCTGGTTCGACGTGTCGGCCAGCGAGTGCACCGCCTCCGCCAGCATCGACGACGACCCGGTGACCAGGAACCCGACGAACTTGGCCACCGCGATCCCGGCGTTGGCGGCGAGCGCCGCGATGATCGCCTTGGTTCCCCCGCCAGCTGACACTTCCCGCTCCCTGCTCCGCGCCCGAATTGCCCGGTGGGAGCCTAGAGGAACCTCGGCGAAGGGAAGCGCTGGGCCTGACAATCAGCTGGTCGGATCACAGCTCGCAAGCCCCGGCGGTAGCCCGGAACAGCTGCGACCGCTCCCCGCCCAACGGGCGTACCCGCACCGCCGGATCCGCGGCGGGCAGCCAGACCGACTGTCCCCTCCGCAATTCCGCCTGTTCCCCGTCCGAGGCGAGCACCAGGAGGTCCCCTTCGGTGCACAGCAGGATCTGCGGACCGGCCGAATCGACCTCGATCTCGGTGTCCTCCCCGGCCGCCCATTCCATTCGGGACAGTTCGAATTCCGGGGCGTCCGTGTGGTACACCGCCATCCGCTGGCCGGCGCATTCTCCGTGCTGCACCGGCATTTCCCCGCACGCGAAGTCGACCACGCGCAGCAGCTCCGGCACGTCCACGTGCTTCGGGGTGAGGCCGCAGCGCAGGATGTTGTCCGAGTTCGCCAGGATCTCCACCGCGGTGCCGTGCAGGTACAGGTGCAGGTTGCCGGCAGGCAGGTAGATCGCCTCGCCCGCACGCAGGGTCAGGCGGTTGAGCAGCAGCGCGGCCAGCACGCCTGCGTCGCGCGGGTGGGTTTCGCCCAGTTCCAGGATCGTGCGGCATTCGGTCGCGAACTCGCCGTGGTCCTGGACGTGCCGGACGCACGCGTCGAGCACCTCGGGCAGCAATTCGTCCAGCGCGGACTGCGGCAGCGTGATCCAGGTGGTGAACAGCGCGCGCAGCCCGGCGGGGTCCGGCTGGGCTTCCAGCAGGCCGGTGTACTTGCCCAGCCCGGGCGTCTCGATCGCCTTCAGGAGCTTGACCGTGCGGTGCGGGTCGCGGAACCCGGCGAGCGCGTGGAACTCCGTCAGCGCGCAGACCAGCTCCGGCTTCGCCGTGGGGTCCGGGTAGTTCCGGTTCGCGGCGTCGCGCGGGATGCCCAGCTTCTCCTCGCGGGCGTGTCCCTCCGCGGCCTGCGCCGCCGACGGGTGCGCCTGCATCGACAGCGGTTCTTCCGCGGCGAGGATCTTCAGCAGGAACGGCAGCCGGTTGCCCCAGCGCCGCGCGCAGTCCTCGCCGAGCTGGCCGACCGGATCGGCGTCGACGAGTTCGAGCAGGCTCACCTCGGCGCCGTCCGGGCCGAGCACGTGCGACGGGTCCCCTGGGTGCGCTCCCATCCACAGCTCGGCCTCGGGGTGCGGCGCCGGCACCGGACGTCCCTGCAGCTGCGGGATGGCCGTTCGCGATCCCCAGGCGTAGGGCCGTACGGCGTTGCGCAACAGCTCCACTGTCAACTCCCAATCCTTCCCGTCGGCACTGGGCCGACGCACGCGGCGGCGGAACCGCCTGCCCGCGTTCCCCCCCTGCTCCCTCAGGCGGAGGCCGGTTCGTATCTCCCGGCCCCGCCGATGCTGCCCGCCGCCAGCCCCAGGTACACCGCGGCCAGCTCGAACCGCAGCGCCAGCACCGCGGCGCGGACGATCTCGTCCGCCTCGATCTCCTCGGCGGGCGCGATCAGGTCCGCGCCCGGCAGGAACTCCTCGGCCTGGTACCGGGCCGCCTCGGTGGCCGGACCGGTCCGCACCGACAGCAGCAGCACCCGGGTCGCGACTCCGCCGGGAGAGTCGTCCGGGTCGGCGAAAATGTCCCGCTCCGCCCCGCCGGACTGCGCGACCCGGCGCAACGCCGGGCGGGCCAGCGCCTGCCGGTAGTCCTCCACGTCGCACACCAGCGCGGCGTGCGCGGCGAACGCGTGCGCCGCGTGCTCGCCGACCGCCACCGCGACCGGGTCGAGCCCCCACAGCAGCGGCACCCGGTCCGCGACCCGCAGCGCGAGCGCCTTCGCCGGATTGGCGAACGACTCGCGTGCCAGGTAGTCCTTCTCCGCTTCGAGGTCGAGCTGGTCGGCGAGCGCCTGCACGTCCGCGACCAGCAGGCCGAGCGCGTTCGCGGTGAGCAGCCCGGCGGCCAGCCCGCGCGGGAACGCCAGCTCCGGCGGCACCGGCACGCGCGGCGCGAGCAGCACGCCCTTGCCCGCCACCGACGCCGCGACCGGCCCCTCCGCCGGCGCGGACAGCACCACCGACGCGCCGAACCGGGCAGCGCGCTCCAGCGAAGCGGCCAGCTCGCGGTCGCCCGCGTCGTCGGTGTGCGCGAACACCACGTCGAGCGCGCCGATCCAGGCCGGCACCGATTCGGCCACCACGACCGGCACCGGGCACGACGGCGTGAGCAACGCGGCCAGCAGCCGGGTGAGCGTGCGGCTCACCCCTGGCCGGTCGATGAGCACCAGCGAACGCGGACGCCCGACGTCCAGCCGTTCGCTCAGCTCCAGTTCGGCCGCCGCCTCGGCGGTGGCCCGCACCTGCGCGCCGGCCATCGCGGCGGCGCGCAGCAACCCCGCGCGGTCGGCATCGGCCAGCCGCGCGGAGTCGTCGAGCAGGGAATCGTCAAGCATGGTCAAGCACTGTCGCCGTGGTCAGCGGCCGAACCGGGCAGCGTCGCCTCGTCGAGCAGCAGCACCGGGATGCCGTCGCGGACCGGGTACACCCGGCCGCATTCGGTGCAGGTCAGCGCGTCGGCCTCGGCGTCGTCCGGCGTACCGGGACGCAGCGGGGCGTGATCCGGCGACGGGCACGCGAGGATCTCCAGCAGCTGTGCGTCAAGCGTGATGGCCATAGTTCCTCCATACCACGCGTCGTTGGGGTGTTGAGGGCGCCTTCCGGACACAATCCGGCGCCAGCCGGTCAGGCCCGGACAATGGCCAGCACCTCGGCGGTGAGCGCCTCGACCGCGGCCCGGTCGGCGGCCTCCACGTTGAGCCGCAGCAGCGGTTCGGTGTTGGAGGGGCGCAGGTTGAACCACGCGCCGCCGGGCAGCTGCACGGTGAGGCCGTCCAGCTCGTCGATCTGGACGCCGGACTTGCCCGCGTACGCGTCCTTCACCGCGAGCATCCGCGCGACCTGGTCGCTGACCGTCGAGTTGATCTCGCCGGACGCCGCGTAGCGCGAGAAGTCCTGGGTGAGCGCGGACAGCGGGCCGTTCTGCTCGCCGAGAGCGGCCAGCACGTGCAGCGCGGCCAGCATGCCGGTGTCGGCACGCCAGAAGTCGCGGAAGTAGTAGTGCGCGGAGTGCTCGCCGCCGAAAATCGCACCGGTGCGGGCCATCTCGGCCTTGATGAAGGAGTGCCCGACCCGCGTGCGCACCGGCTTGCCGCCGTGCTCGGACACGATCTCCGGCACGCCCTTCGACGTGATCAGGTTGTGGATGACCGTTCCGCCCGGCTCCTTGGCCAGCTCGCGCACCGCGACCAGCGCGGTGATCGCGCTCGGGGACACCGGCTCGCCGCGCTCGTCCACGACGAAGCAGCGGTCCGCGTCGCCGTCGAACGCCAGCCCGGCGTCCGCGCCGACCTCGCGCACCTTGGCCTGCAGGTCGACGATGTTGGCCGGGTCGAGCGGGTTGGCCTCGTGGTTCGGGAAGGTGCCGTCGAGCTCGAAGTACATCGGCACGACCTCGATCGGCAGCCCCTCGAAGACCGTCGGGACGGTGTGCCCGCCCATGCCGTTGCCCGCGTCGACCACGATCTTGAGCGGCCGCGAGCCGGAGAGGTCGACGAGGTTGCGCAGGTAGGCGGCGTAGTCGCTGAGGACGTCGCGCTCGGAGACGGTGCCGCGCTGGCCGTCGAAGGCGGGAACGCCCTGCTCGACGGTGTCGCGGATCTCCGCGAGGCCGGTGTCCTGCCCGACCGGCGAGGCTCCGGCGCGGCACATCTTGATGCCGTTGTACTTCGCGGGGTTGTGGCTGGCGGTGAACATCGCGCCGGGCAGGTTGAGCGAACCGGAGGCGAAGTAGAGCTGGTCGGTGCTGGCCAGGCCGATCGTCACCACGTCGAGGCCCTGGGAGGTCACCCCGTCGGCGAACGCCGCGGACAGTTCCGGCGACGAATCGCGCATGTCGTGGCCGATCACCACGGCCGGCGCCTCGGGTTTGATGAGCAGCGCGAACGCGGCCCCGAAGTCCCGGACGAGGGCGGCGTCGAGCTGTTCGCCGACCACGCCGCGAATGTCGTAGGCCTTCACGATGCCCGAAAGGTCTGGCACGCCTTCTCCCCGCCGCTAGTTCCGTGGCGACGCCACTCGCGCCGCGGGCGAAAGCCTACCGGTCGGGAGGATGGCTCAGGCGCGCCCCGGGAGGACGCGCAGATGGCCGCGCCTGCCGGAGGGCCCTTCGGGCTCGGGCTGCGCGGGCGGGACGTCGGAGCGACCGGCCTCGCGCACCGCCTCGGCCAGCGCGGTCAGCTCGTCGGCGGACTGCTCCGGAGCGGCGAAGGCCCCCTCGTGGCGGACGACTTCCCAGCCCTTCGGGACGGTCAGCCGCAGCGCGTGGGCCTCGCAGAGGTCGTAGGAGTGCGGTTCGGAAGCGGTGGCCAGCGGTCCGACGACCGCGGTCGAGTCCTGGTAGGCATACGTGAGCGTGGCGACAGCGGGTTCGAGGCAACCCGTTCGCGAACATTTCCGTACGCTCCGCACGATCCGAAACGATAGCGCGTCGCCGCAAGCGAGTACCGGCGACACGCGCGTTCCCCTGGCGACCGCATAGACTTGGCCGGTGGCGACGGCTCGTGACTACCGACAACGGCAGCGGCTGCGACGGGACCGGCACGGCCGGGGCCTGCGCGGAACGCTCTATCCGGCGACCCTGCCAGCGGCCGCGAGCCGCGCGGAACGCTTCGACGCGCTGGTGCTGGACGCCCTGGAGCCCATCGAGGCCCGCTGGCGACACGAGCTGACGAAACTGGACGTAGCGGTGGACGACGTCCCCGAAGTCCGGATGGACGGCCGAGCCCCCGCAGACGGGGTGCTGCACGACGGCGCAGTGCCACTGTCGAGGCTGGTCCCAGCCGGTGTCGACCGAGCAGGCCTGCCCACCCGCGCCCGCATCGTCCTGTACAGGCGTCCGCTGGAAGCACGCGCCAAAGACCCCTCAGAACTTGCGGACCTGGTCCACGACGTCCTGGTAGAGCAAGTCGCAGGCTACCTAGGCGTAGAACCAGACGTCATCGAAGGCGACTAACGCACCCTCGTCCGTGAGGGCCACCCTCATTGACTCTGATTCCCTCAGGGTTCCCCTCACGTACGGCGACGGTCCGTGAAGGGCTCCTTCACGGACTTAGATTCCTTCAACGAGCCCTTCACGGCCCGCCTGCCCCACTCGACCGCCCCGCGCCCGCCGGGATGCCGCCCCACCCCCACTAAGCCGCAGCCGGTGCACCCAACCATCGAGGCATCCAGCCCCTCCCCCGCACCCCGATACGAAGCCTCCCTGCGGTTCGGGGGTGCTTGTCAAGGCATCTTTCCCGCCTTGACAAGCACCCCCGAACCGTCAGCACAATCAAGCTTC
>NZ_JARACH010000057.1:0-59136 GCF_029087445.1 Amycolatopsis sp. La24 | reverse complement strand
CATTGGCCCGTTGGTTGCGTGGGGCACCCCGAAGTTTGATTGTGCTGACGGTTCGGGGGTGCTTGTCAAGGCGGGAAAGATGCCTTGACAAGCACCCCCGAACCGCAGGGAGGCTTCGTATCGGGGTGCGGGGGAGGGGCTGGGTGCCTCGCTCGTGGGTGCATCGGCTGCGGTTGGGCGGGGGTGGGGGCTAGCGCCCCAATGTGGCATTGGGTGCGTGGGATGCACCCAATGTGGCGTTCGGTGCGTGGGATGCACCCAATGTGGCGTTCGGTGCGTCTGACGCACCCAATGCCGCATTGGGGGCGGCATCTCAGTGGCGGCGGGGGGCGGCATGTCCGTGAAGGGCACCTTCACGGCCGCTGGCTGGTCGTGAGGGGAACCCTGAGGGAATCAGATTCCCTCAGGGTGGCCCTCACGGAACGTTAGGCGGCACCTACTCGGCGGTCGAAGACCAGGCGTTCCGCTGCGCGTAAGCCGACGCTGATTGCGCCGGTTAGTACGCCGTCGTCGCCTAGTTCGCCTTGTACCACTGTGGTGGTCAGGGGGGTGAAGGCGCGGAGTGCTCGGTCGATGGGTTCCAGCAGGAGGTCTGCTGCCGTTCCTACGCCGCCGCCCAGGACGATGAGTTCTGGGTCGATTACTGCGGCTACCGAAGCGACTGTGTAGGCGAGGCGGTCCGCTTCCGCGGAGACTGCGCGTTGGGCCAGTTCGTCGCCTTCGCGGGCTAGGCGGAAGACTTCGCGGGCGGATCGTGCTGTGCCCAGGCCTAGTTCTCGTGCGCCGCGGACTACTGACTGTGCGGCGGTGGCTTCTTCCAGGTGTCCGCGCGCGGGTGGTTCGGCCGGTTCGTCGGCGACGCGGGTGCGGCCGTAGGGGAGGTAGCCGATTTCGCCTGCGGCGCCGGTGGCGCCCCGGAAAACTCGGCCGTCGACCATCAGGCCCATGCCTACGCCCGTGCCGATGGTGATGCAGCCGACCACCGATGCTCCGCGGGCGGCGCCGCTTTCCCATTCGCCGACGGCGGTGAGGTTCGCGTCGTTCTCCACCACCAGTTCCGGGCCCAGGACCTGCTCCAGGTCGTCGAGCAGGCCCGGGCGGCCCCAGCCGGGCAGGTTCGGGGCGTGCCGGAAGCAGCGTTTCACCGGGTCCGCGACACCGGGGGAGCCCAGTACGCGGACCACGATGTCGTCGTTGGTCAGGCCCGCCTCGGCCACGATGTCGGCGGCCAGTTTGCCCAGTGCGGAGATCAGCGCGCTGCCGGAGCGGGCCGTGTTGCGCACGTCGCGCCGGGCGACCGTGGTGCGGCCCAGGTCGGCGACCGCGACCCGGATGTGCTCGCGGCCGATGTCCAGGCCCAGTACGTACCCCGCGGTCGGGTCCGCCTCGTAGAGCACCGCCGAACGGCCGGTGCCGGTGGAGGTGTGCCCGGTCGCGCGGGCGAGCCCGGCGGCCTCCAGCGCCAGCAGCGCCTGGCTCACCGTGGGCTTCGACAGCCCGGTGTCCTTCGCCACCTGCGGCCGCGTCGCGGGCCCGCCGCGGCGCAGCAGGTCGAGCACCGCCCGCTGGTTGATCATGCGCATCCCGGCCGGGGTGCCGACCGGTGGTGTACCCGACCCTGCCACCTGCTGAGTTTCCTTCCCGTTCGGACTTCCGTCCTGCCACGGTAACCGGATTCGCCCCGCTTTGGCAGGAAAGTTTCTTTTCTTCCGGCTCGGGAGGGCAGGCGGGAGGTCTTGCCCGACGATACGGGCTCGGCGGGCAAGACCCGGGGACGGCACGCGGAGTGTGCCGTCCGCTGATCGAGGCGGATCAGGCGTCGGGCAGCCAGTTGCCGTGGAAACCGGCGGGCACGCGGCCGGGCAGGTGGACCGTCGCGACCGGATCGGCTTCGAGGTCCTGTGCGTCGAGCACGACCAGATCGCTGCGGTCGTTGGGGCCGTCGTAGACGTAGGCGAGCAGCCAGCCCGCGCCGTCCGGACGGTCGTCGGCCGGTACGAAAACCGCTTCGCCGGGGATGTGTCCTTCTGGGAACAGGTGCTCGCGCGACGCGTTCGTGTGCAGGTCGTAGCGGCGCAGCACGAGCGGGCCTTCCGGGCTGTGTCGTCCGGTGACGTGGCCGAAGCGGGCGTCGAGCCCGGCGAGCCGGTCGTCGATGCGGGGGAACTCGCCGTCGCGGTCGTCGAGCAGATCCTCGGCGACGGTGCCCGCGCGCGGGTCGATCGTCCACCGCCACAGCACGCCCTTCGGATTCGGGACGTCCGGCTTGGACAGATGCTCGTACCGCACGACGTGCACCACGATCCGGCCGTCGGCGGTGTCGTGCGCGTTGAGGGTGTGGAAGACGTAGCACGGGTCGATTTCGAACCAGCGCACGCCGTCCTCCGGCCGGTCGCGGCTGAGCAGGCCGAGCCGCGCGCCGTACGTGTCGCTCCAGCGGTACGGGATCCCGCCGTCGGTCGCGTGGTCGAACACCACCGGGAGGTCGAAGAAAACCACGTGCCGCCGGGTGAGCGCGAAGTCGTGCATCATCGTCAGCCCGGGAACGTCGATCGGCTGCTGCACCACGAGTTCCCCGGCGGCGTCGGCGCGGTAGTAGCTCACGTGCGGGGCGGTGATGCTGCCGTAGCCGAAGAAATGCAGTTCGCCGGTTTCCGGGCAGATCTTGGGATGCGCGGTCATCGCGTCGGCGAGCTTGCCGCCGAAATCGTAGACGCCGACAGTGTCGAGATCCGTGGTGATTTCGTACGGCAGCGAGGATTCCACGAGCGCGAGCGTGCGTCCCGCGTGGTTGACGACGTGGGTGTTGGCGACGCTCCACCGGAGATTCCGGGTTCCGTCCGCGTTGTAGAGCGCCGGATCCGGAAGATCGAAGCTTTCGGTGCGCACCCAGCGATTGCGATACCAGGCGGCGCGGCCGTTTTCCAGCCGGACGCCGTGCACCATTCCGTCGCCGGTGAACCAATGCGCGCTGTCCTGGCGCGGATTCGGCCCGTTGCGCAGATACCAGCCGGTGAGTTCCGGCGGCAGCGCACCGGTGACCGGCAGGTCGTAGGCGGTGAGTTCGTCGTGGACCGGGGCGTAGTGGCCCTTGAGGTGGAAATCGGTGGTGGTCATGGATTCACGCGGCTTTCTGGGCACGGGCCCGGACGATGCGCGGATAGCGGATGGTGAACGAGATCGGAATCGCGAAGCCGAGCACCTTGATGACGACCAAGCCGACGGTGTCGTGCGGTGCGTAATGCAGCAGGACGGCTTCGGCGATTCCGGCGACCGTGAAGCTGGCCGCCCATACCGCGGTGATGACGACGTTCACCCGGCGGAACACCGGGGTCGCGGCGATTTCCGGCGGGACCATGGTTTTCGCGATTCCCAGGGTGAACGGCCGTTTCGCGGCGACCGACCCCCAGGCGGTCGCCGCGAGCCACAGATCGGTGAGCGCGCCGACGTAATCCCGGAGCGGCGAGGCCGGGTCGCTGAAGGACCAGATCGACAGCGCCGCGAAGAAAACGATCGCGGAGACCTCGATGACCAGCGTGTCCCAGCCCTTGCCGCGCCGGCGCTCGAGCAGGAGCAGTCCGCCCGCGAGCACCAGCCCGGTCAGCCCGGACCAGCGCCAGTCGGCCTGCGTCGACACGACCGCGAAGGCGATCCACGGAAGGAAACTCTTCAGGTAGTTCATCGGTGCCCCTCGCTCACGTTCCTGTGGTGACATGTCAAAGCTAGAACGTCCGGCGTGCACATGTCAATAGTGGAAGGTAGGGTGAGCGCATGACCTTGCGACACGCGGTGCTGGGGCTGCTCGCCACTGCCCCCGGCAGCGGCTACGACCTGCTGAAACGCTTCGAAACGGCAATGTCGAGCGTCTGGACGGCCACGCAGAGCCAGCTGTACGGGGAACTGGGCAAGCTCGAGAGCGCGGACCTGATCGAGGTCTCCGCAGAAGGCCCGCGCGGCCGCAAGGAGTACGCGATCACCGACGCCGGCCGGTCGGAACTGCGCAAGTGGCTGCTGGAGGAGCGGCCGCCGGCCGCACGGCGGAACGAGATGCTGCTGCGGGTGTACTTCCTGGGCGAGGTCACGCCGGAGGAGGCCCGCGGATTCCTGCGCAGGCACGGGGCTTTCGCCGAGGGACTGGTCGACGAACTGGCGGCGATCGACGCGTCGGTGGACTGGGACGACAGCGATCCGTCGCTGTACGGCCGCCTCGCGCTGGAGTGGGGCAAGCGATACGCGGCGATGGAACGCGATTGGGCGGAGTGGGCGGCGGAGACGATCCGCGCGGCCCGCGGCTGATCATGACCGGCAGCGAGGCCCGCCATTGCGGCGACGACGCGGTTTTCGCGCGCGATCTTCGGGACGAGGGCGAGCCGGAGGCCGAGTTCAACCCGGGCATCGCCGAACGGTTTCCGCGCAAGAACGCGGCCGCGGGAGCGCTCGTCCGCGACGAACGCGGTCGGATCCTGTTCGTCTGCCCGACCTACAAGCCGTTCCTGGAAATCCCGGGCGGCTTGGTCGAAGACGGCGAATCACCGCTGGCGGCGTGCCGTCGGGAGGTCCGCGAGGAACTCGGCATCGACGTGCCGGTGGGGCGGCTTCTCGTGGTCGATTGGCTGCCCGAGCACGGAGTCTGGCGCGACAGCCTGCAATTCGTCTTCGACGGCGGCGTGCTGAGCCGCGAGCAGATCGGCGCGATCCGCCTGGCAACGGACGAAGTGAGCCGGTTCGAGTTCCTTGACCTCGAGGCCGCGCAAACGCAATTGCGGCCCTCGAAGGCACGGCGGATCGCGCTGGCGCACCAAGCGTTTCTGGCCGGGGAGACGGTCTACGGCGAGTTCGGCCGGAGGCTCGGGTAGTCCTCGCCTCCGGCCGTGCCGGGTCATCCGTCGGAAGACCGCTTCCAGATGTTGATGCCTTCTTCGGTGGCGTGCTGGTCGATCTCGGCCAGCTCCTCCGCGGTGAACGACAGGTTGTCCAGCGCGGCGACGTTGTCCTCCAGCTGCTTCACGCTGCTGGCCCCGATCACCAGCGACGTCATCCGCGGATCCCGCAGCGCCCACGCCAGCGCGAGCTGCGCCAGCGTCTGCCCGCGCCGCGCCGCGATCTCGCCCAGCGCCCGGATCTTGGCGAGCTTCTCCTCGGTGATCGTGTCCGGGTTCAGCGATTTCCCTTGCGCCGCACGAGAATCCGAGGGCACCCCGGAAAGGTACTTGTCGGTCAGCAAGCCCTGCGCCAGCGGCGAGAACGCGATGCACCCGGCCCCGGCCTGCTCCAGCGTCCCGAGCAGATCGTCCGTCTCGGTCCAGCGGTTGAACATCGAATACGACGGCTGGTGGATCAGCAGCGGCGTGCCCAGTTCGCGCAGCAACCGCGCGGCTTCCGCGGTCCGCGCGGAGTTGTAGGACGAGATCCCGACGTACAGCGCCTTGCCGGACCGGACCGCCCGGTCGAGCGCGCCGACGGTCTCCTCCAGCGGCGTCTCCGGGTCGAAGCGGTGCGAGTAGAAGATGTCGACGTAGTCCAGGCCCATCCGCCCGAGCGACTGGTCGAGGCTGGCCAGCAGGTACTTCCGCGAACCCCATTCGCCGTACGGACCGGGCCACATGTCGTAGCCGGCCTTGGTGGAGACGACCAGCTCGTCGCGGTACGGCTTCAGGTCGCTCGCCAGCAGCCGGCCGAAGTTCTCCTCGGCGCTGCCGTAGGGCGGGCCGTAGTTGTTGGCCAGGTCGAAATGCGTGATGCCGAGGTCGAAGGCGCGCCGGACGATGTCGCGCTGGACGGTGAGCGGGCGGTCGTTCCCGAAGTTGTGCCACAGCCCCAGCGAGATCGCGGGCAGCTTCAGGCCGCTGCGCCCGCAGCGGCGGTAGGGCATCGAGTCGTAACGGGCGTCAGCGGCAGCGTAAGTCACGCCGCGATGCTAGCCCGCGACCCGCCGCCGGAGCCCGCACACTGCCGGTGACCTCCTGATCGGTGGCAAAAGGCGGTTTTGCGCGCGACATCCCATTTGGCTCCGTACTATGCAGGCTGTGGCGCCCGTCACGGCCGGGCAGCCCGACGGCGAACGAGGGAGGAACGCATGGCCGGTTACAAGGTCATCACCGGCGCCTTGCGCACCGAAGCGAAGAAGTGGGATCCGCACGCGGAGAAGATCGCCGGCGTGCACACGGCGGTTTCCGGCATGACGCTCGACATCTCGGCGTTCTGGATCGGCGACGGCGTGAACTTCCTCCTCACCGCCGGGGTCGCCGCGATCGACAAATCCGCCTACGACAAGCTCCAGCAGTTCATGGAGCAGAAACTCTCCACGGCGGGCGCGGACATGGGCCACATCGGCGACGTGCTGGTCAAGGCGGCCAACACCTACGACCAGAACGAAGAAATCGTCGAACTCGACCTCAAGGACTGGTCGAAGAAGATCCCGGAGGGCGGCTCGTGAGCGAGGACGCGGAAAGCACCACCGCCGAGTTCAAGAAACTGATCGACCAGCTGGTCCAGTGGGTCAACGACATGGTCAACGGGTTCCGGGAGTTCGTCGGCAAATGGGCGGACTCGGCGTGGCGGTACGTCCTGGGCCCGGCGGTCATCGCCTTCGACCGGGGAATGAAGGCGCTCAGCGAGAAGCTGACGAAGATCGTCGAGGACATCAAGAAGATCCTGGAGCATTCGACCCCGATCGTCTCGATCATCGTCCAGGGGTTCTCCTGGCTGGAGGACGCCCAGCGTCCCGCGTCCCAGCTCCAGGGCGTCGTCAAGGAACACCCGGACGCGAACTTCGGGTACTGGGAAGGCGCGGCCCGGAACGCGTACAACGACGCCGTCGACCTGCAGCACGCCGCGCTGGGCGCGATCAAGACCAAAGCGGACAACATCAGCAGCTGGCTGCTCGACATCGCCAAGGCGAACATCATGTTCGTGAAGGAACTCGGCGACGCCTTCGCCGCCATCGCGGGGGAGTTCGTCGCCGTTCTGGTCGAGGCCGGGACGATCGTCGGCGCGCTGGAAGCCATCGGGGAAGCGGGCAAACTCGTCGAGAAGCTCGTCACCACCGCGGGGCAGCGGCTCACCAAGGTGGTCGAGATGTACAGCGAGGCGGTCGGGCGCACGCGCGACGCCACCAGCATCCAGTACGACGCCGCGGAATTCCCGCACGACAAATGGCCGAGCCTGGCCGGCTAGCCGCACGGAGGAACGACAATGACCGATCCGGTCGCCTCGGCGAACACGCTCGACGCGGGGCTGGAAGCACTTCGGGACATCAGCGCACGGCTCGATCGGGCCCCGGAGCCGCAGGCACTGCCGACCGTCGCCGAACCCGTGCTGGTCGGTACCGGGCACGCCCGCGGTTTCCGCGCGTCCGACCGGACCGGCGTCGTCACGATCACGCTGGACGAGGACCTCAAGCTGGTCGAGGCGACCGTCCTGGACCACTGGAAAGACCGGGTCGAGCCGGCTTTCCTCGGCGAAGCGCTGACGGAGGCGTACCTGTCCGCGCTGGACGCGGCGGTGCAGGCCAGATCCGAACGCCTGGCTTCGGAACCGCCGCCTGCCGCGGCTCCGGGCGACGCGGACGGTCCCGTGGTGGTCCCGACGCTCGACGAAGTGGTCGCGGCAGCCAGGGCCAGCCGGGAGCGCAACGAGAACGAACGGCTCCGGCAGCAGCGAGAACGCGCTTCGGCGGCGGAGCCGGAAGGGCCGCGTGAGGTGCGCGGAAGCTTCGGCTACCTGACCCTGCGCGTCCAGGGCGGCGCGATGATCTCGGCGACCCCGAACGTCAGTGCGCTGGACAACGCCGGCACGGCCAACATCCAGGAGGACATCGAAGCCGCGTTCGGCAACGCGGGACTGAAATCGCCGCACGCCGTCTCGGAATCGGGCAGTGTCCGCCCGGACAAGGCGGCCGGTCGCGAGTTCGACGACGAAGAGGACGCGTGGCAGGGGTTCCATGGCAATGATTAAGCGGCTCGTGCTCGGGCTGGCGGTCGCCGTTTCGGCAGCGGGATGCGGCGGCGCCGGCCCGGAGGAGACGTTCGCGAAAACGAACGCCTGCGAGTTGCTGGCGACCGCCGCGCGGGGCACGCCGATCGACCCGCAGCACAGCGAGTACAAGCTGGCGGACTCCGGGGCGTCGGGAGGCGTCGGCGGCTGCCGCACCGAGTGGAACCCGCCGTCGGGCAAGCTGACCGGCGGCGACCTGGCCGCGACGCTGGAGCTCGGCGAGGCGGAGGACTGGAGCGGGCACAGCGAATCGAGCACCCAGAGCGGGCACGAAGTCCGGAAGGACACCACGAAAGCCGGCGGCGGCTGCCGTTACCAGGTCCAGATCCCCGGCACGGACTCGGCGGTGCGCATCTGGTACCTCGACCGGTCCGTGAGCAACGAAGGGTCCTGCCCGGTCGCGAAACGGCTGGTGGACCAGGTCATTCCGAGCCTGCCGTGAACCGGCTCCGGCATACGTCGGAGGAATCTCGGGCTCTCCGTGTCTCTTCTAGGCTTTGCGTGGGCTTAGATCCGATGTCTGGCCGCCGGGACGCCGTTGGCGACGCCCGCCCAGTACAGTGCGGGTGAGCGATCGCTTAGGAGGCCACGTGGGCACCGGGTTTTTCTCGTCCGTCGACGACGTGTCGGCGCAGCTGGCCGAGGCCGGGTACCTCGCGTCGACCGCGGTCGCGACCACGGTGTTCCTCGCCGACCGGCTGGGGAAGCCGCTGCTGGTCGAGGGCCCGGCCGGGGTCGGCAAGACCGCATTGGCGACGGCGGTCGCCGAGGTCACCGGCTCGCGGCTGGTGCGGTTGCAGTGCTACGAGGGCATCGACGAGGCCCGCGCGCTGTACGAGTGGAACCACGCGAAGCAGCTGCTGCGGATCACCGCGGGCCGCGACGAGACGTGGGACGAGGCGCGCACCGACATCTTCGGCGAGGAATTCCTGCTGCGCCGCCCGCTGCTCACCGCGATCTCCGGCACCGAGCCGACCGTGCTGCTGATCGACGAAACGGACAAGGCCGACGTCGAGATCGAGGGCCTGCTTCTGGAGGTGCTCGGCGATTTCCAGGTGACCGTGCCCGAACTCGGCACGATCACCGCGACGCAGCAGCCGTTCGTGGTGCTGACGTCGAACGCGACGCGCGAGCTGTCCGAGGCGCTGAGGCGGCGGTGCCTGTTCCTCCACATCGATTTCCCGGACGAGGACCTGGAACGCGAGATCGTCCGGCTCAAGGTGCCCGGCATCGAGGCCGCGCTCGCGGATTCGGTGGTGCGGGTGATCGCCGCGCTGCGGGCGATGGACCTGCGGAAACTGCCGTCGGTGGCGGAGACCGTCGACTGGGCGCGCACGCTGCTGGAGCTCGGCGCGGGCGCGCTCGACGAACGGGTGGTGCGCGAAAGCCTCGGCGTCGTGCTGAAGCACCAGGACGACATCGCGAAGGCCGGGGCCGGGCTGCGTCTCGACCAGGTGCTGGACGCGTCGTGACCGCCGCGCCGGGCCTGACCGGACGGCTCGCCGAGTTCGTGCGGGCCTTGCGGGCGCAAGGCATCCCGGCCGGTCCGGGGGAGACGGCCGACGCGGCGGCCGCGCTGGAGGTGCTCGGCCTGGACGACCGCGAACTGGTCCGCGAAGGGCTCGCCGCCGCGCTGGTCCGCCGGGGCGGGCAGCGCACGGTGTTCGACGCCGCGTTCGACCTGTACTTCCCGGCCGGCGTCGGCGCCCCGGAGCTGGCGCGCGAAAACCCGCCGCAGGACCGGGAAGAGCTGCGGGAAGCGCTCGCCGCCGCCCTGGCCGAAGGCGACGACCAGGCGCTGGACCAGCTCGCCGGACTCGCCGTGGACCTGCTGGGCCAGTACGGCGTCGGAACCGGCCCCGGCGGCGGGTATTCGGCGCACCAGACGCTGGACCGCCTGCAACCGCAGACGCTCATCGCCCAGGTGCTGGCCGCGATGCGTGCCGCGGGCGCCCCGGACGAGTTCACCGACCGGCTCACCCGCGACGAAATCCGCCGCCGCGTCGAGGGTTTCCGCGGCCGGGTGCGCACCGAAGCCCGCCGCCGGGCCGCCGAAGTCCGGGGCCGCGAACGGATCGCCAAGCACGCGATCGCGCCCGCCGCCGACCGCGTCGACTTTCTCCTGGCCAGCCGCACGCAATTGGCCGAACTGCGGCGCACGATCCAGCCGCTGTCCCGAAAACTCGCCACCAGGCTTGCCGCGCGCCGCAAACGCACCACACGCGGCCAGATCGACTTGCGCCGAACGCTGCGTCGTTCACTCTCCACTGGCGGCGTGCCCTTGCGTCCAGCCTACCGGCACCGGCGTCCCGGCCGCCCGGAAATCATCCTCCTGTGCGACCTTTCCGGTTCGGTGGCGGGTTTCGCGAACTTCACGATGCTGCTGGTGCAGGCTTTGCGGGACCAGTTCAGCAAAATCCGCGTCTTCGGTTTCGTCGACAGCACCGACGAGGTAACGCATCTCGTGGACACCGGCGCCGCCGACCCCGAACAGCTGGGCGCGCGGATGCTCAGCGAAGCCGCAGTCGTCCGCTGGGACGGCCACAGCGATTACGGCCGCGCACTAGGACAATTCACTTCGCACTGGCTCGACGCCGTCGGCCCGCGAACGTCGGTCCTCATCCTGGGCGACGCCCGGACGAACGGCGGCGACCCGAATCTCGAGGCCGTCCGCGCGATCCGCTCGCGTGCCCGGCACGTCCACTGGCTGAACCCCGAACGCCGATCCCTGTGGGGGACCGGCGATTCGGCCGCGCCGGACTACGCGGACCTGGTGGAGATGCACGAATGCCGGAACGCACAGCAGCTGGGCGTGCTGGTCACCCGACTTCTGCCGACCTGAGCCAGCCGTCAATCTCCTTGCGCAGCAACGCTTTGGTCTCCTCCGGTGCGAACGATGCCTCGACCCCGTTGTGGACCAGCTGCGCCAAGGTCGCGTCGTCGTACCCGAAAACTTCCCTCGCCCGAGTGAATTCGTCGGTGATGGTGGTGCCCGTGACGTCCGGGACATCCGTGTTGAGCGTGACCCGCAGCCCCGCCTCGATCAACCGGGGGAGCGGGTGCCGCGGAAGCGTCGGCACCAAGCCGAGCGTGACGCTGGACGACGGACACACCTCGAGCGCGATCCCGCTTTCCGCTACCTGGGCGGTCAGTTCCGGATCCTCGACAATGCGGATCCCGTGGCCGATACGCTCCGCGCCACCGATTTCAATCGCCTCGCGGATGCTCTCCGGACCAGCGTCCTCGCCCGCGTGGTGAACGAGGTGCACTCCCGCCTCCCGCGCCCGGACGAACACCTCCCGGAACGGAGCGAGCGAATGCCTTTCCTCGCCCGCCATCCCGATCGCGACGACCTCTTCATACTGCTTGGCGAGTTCCAAGGTCTTCATCGCCCGCTCGACCGACCTGCGCCGCGAGTGATCAAGGATCAACCGCCATTGCAGCCCATGCTCTTTTCCGCCCTCCGTCAGTCCTTTGCGGACCGCGTCGAGCGGCATTTCAAGATCCCCGAGCCGTTCCCCGTGCGACGCGGCGGTGAACGTAACCTCGACGTACCGAGTCCCCTGCGCGGCTTCGTCCGCGCAGAACTCGCGCGCGATCCGCTCGAAGTCTTCCGCCGCGCGCAAACACGACCGAGTGAGACTGTTGCGATCGGCAAACGCCCGAAACCCGTTGAACGAGGCCGGTTTATCCGGCACCTCGACTCCGTGGACAGCCGCGAGCTCCTTGAGCGTGCCCGGGCGGACAGTGCTCTCGAGGTGGACGTGGAGATGCACCTTGGGAAGGGCCGAAAGATCGCGCACGCGTCGGATGATGCCTGCCTTCGGCACCTCCTGTCACTCAAGTTTGCCCGGGGGAACTCGCGGTGGCGTGGCGGCGTTGAGAAGGTGACGGATGTTTCCGCAGGGGAAGGCTGTGCGCGATGGCTTTGATGAAGAAACTCACCATGCTGGCCGGTGCCGCGGGCGCGGTGTCGTATGTGCGGAACAACCCGCAGAAGGTCAACGAGGCCGTGGGCAAGGCGGCGCGCTTCGTGGACGAGAAGACCAACGGGCGGTATCACTCGCAGATCGCCGGGGCGGTGCGGAAGGTCTCGGACACCACGCGTCCTCGGACGGCTGAGTGACGCTGCTGGCTGGGACCCGGGTTCGCGCACCTTCCGCAGGGCCGTGCCGGGTCGCGTGAAGATCAATCGACTCGGTAGGCGGCGGCTCCGTTGTGCAGGAAGCGCGCGCGGCCGCGCGCGTCGGAGCCGATCAGTGACCAGACCTGGTGGCCGTCGAACTTCGGTTCGGCGGTGATGACCGCGTGGTCGTCGAGGCGGACCACCTCGACGCGCCGCGCTGGCTTGCCGTGCCGCGATTCGGCGGTCTCCTTGCGGGGACGGTAAGTGAGGAACGCTCGATCGTTGTCGACGGTCAGAGTGATGTCGTCCGAGGTGGTGCGGTAGGTGCCGCACATCAGGTCCGCGTCGAGGGGAACGGGTTCCGCGGGCGGTACGGGAAGCGGTGCCGTCTCGACGCCGGCGAGGTCCCGGAGCACCGTGCTGAAGAGTTCGTGGGCCAGAGGTTCGGCGCCCGCGCTGTTGGTCAGGACGGCCATCGCCACCCCGGCCGAGGGGACGACGCGCAGGAAAGCCTTCTGGCCTTTGGAGACGCCGGTGTGGCCGACGACGCCGTCGCGGTAGAGCATCCAGCCGAGCCCCCAGCCGAGGACGCCGCCGCCGAAGTCGGGGACGGATTCGAGCTGGGGTTCGCGCAGTCCCGCGAGCGTGTGGTCGGCGAGGTGCAGGCGAACGAACTCCAGCAGATCGCGGGCACTGATCGCGAGGTGCGAGCCGCTGGGCGTGGAGAAATAGCGGACTGCCCAGCTCTTCGTCGGCGCGAGTCTTCCTTCGGTCTCGACGTGGCCGACCGCGGTGCGGTGCAGGATCGCTTCGTAAGTGTCGGAGGCGAGGGTGGAAAGTCCCAGCGGCGTCGCTAATCGATCCCGGAGCACGTCGTGGAAGGTCCTGCCGCGCAAGACTTCGACCAGCCTGCCGAGCACGGCGTATCCGCTGTTGGAGTAGGAGAAAACGCGGCCCGGGGGAAAGAGATGAGCCGCGTCGGCGAGGGCAGCGACGAACTTCTCGATCGCGTCGTCGTTGCGTCCGGTGTCGACGAGGTGGTTGCTGTCGACTCCGCCGGTATGGGTGAGCAGGTGGCGGGCGGTCAGGGTTTCAGTGGCCGCCGGGTCGCTCAGCCGGAACCCGGGCAGGTAGGCGTGAAGAGGGCGGTCGAGGTCGAGCAGATCGTCGTTCACCAGCTGCTGGACCAGGGTGGCGGTCCAGATCTTGGTGATCGAACCGATCTTGAACACCGAGTCGGTCGTGGCCTCGACTCGCGTGCGGAGGCTCAGCACGCCCGCGGCCTCGTCCCGGATCTCGCCGTCGGCCAGCACCGCGACCTGCGCGCCCGGTACGTCGTGCTTCGCGATCAGCTCGCTCAAACCCCACGCCATCCCCGCAATGTACTGCCCGGAACGCTTGGTACGAGCACGAACCAAGCCTTCCGGGCAGCGGCATCGCCAGGCGGAACGTTCTGAAGCTGCTTAGCAGGGACGACTGTCGAGGGGACGCCGCCTGTTCTTCCGGCCAGCCTCACTCCTCGGCCAGCACCGCCAGCACACCCTCCCCGTACTTGGCCAGCTTGCTCTCGCCGACCCCGCTCACCGTGCCCAGTTTGTCGAGCGTCGTCGGCATCATCGCGGCGATCTGGCGCAGCGTCGCATCGTGGAAGATCACGTACGCCGGGACGCCCTGTTCCTTCGCCGTCGCCCCGCGCCAGGCACGCAGGCGCTCGAACACCGGTTCCGCCTCTGGGGGCATGTCGATCGGAGCGGCTGGCGTGCGGCGGGACGTGCGCGGGGCGCGCGCCGGGCGTTCCGGTTCGCGGCGCAGTTGCACTTCCTGGGAACCGTTCAGCACCGCGGTCGAACCTTCGGTCAGCACCAGCGATCCGTAATCGCCCTCGACCGCGAGCAGGTTGCGCGCCAGCAGCTGCCGCACCACCGCGCGCCATTCCGGTTCGCGCAGTTCGGTGCCGATGCCGAAGACCTTCAGCGTGTCGTGCTGGAACTGGGTGACTTTCGGCGTCGTCTTGCCCAGCAGGATGTCGATGATCTGGCCGGCGCCGAAACTCTGCCGCCGCTCGTTACGCAGACGGACCACTGTGGACAGTAGTTTCTGCGCGGGAATGGTGCCGTCCCAGCGTTCCGGCGGGGCCAGGCAGGTGTCGCAGTTCCCGCACGGCTGGCCGGACTGCCCGAAGTACGCGAGGATCTGCGTGCGCCGGCATTCGACCGTCTCGCACAGCGCCAGCATCGCGTTCAGATGCCGGGCTTGCAGGCGGCGATGCATCTCGTCGCCTTCGGACTTGTCGATCATTTTGCGCAGCTGCATCACGTCTTGCAGCCCGTACGCGAGCCAGGCGGTCGACGGCTGTCCGTCGCGGCCCGCGCGGCCGGTTTCCTGGTAATAGCCTTCCACGGACTTCGGCAGATCCAGGTGGGCGACGAATCGGACGTCCGGTTTGTCGATGCCCATGCCGAACGCGATCGTGGCGACCACGACGAGCCCGTCCTCGCGCAGGAACCTCGCCTGGTTCGCCGCGCGAGTCGACTTGTCGAGCCCGGCGTGGTAGGGCACTGCCCGGATTCCGTTCTGCACCAGGAAATCCGCCGTCTTCTCCACCGACGCGCGCGACAGGCAGTAGACGATCCCGGCGTCGCCCTGGTGCTCGGTGCGCAGGAGGTCGAGCAGCTGCTTCTGCGGCGAGTTCTTCGGGACGATCCGGTACTGGATGTTCGGCCGGTCGAAGCTCGCGACGAAGTGCTTCGCGCCGTCCAGGCCGAGCCGCTGCGAGATTTCCTTGTGCGTGGCCTCGGTCGCGGTGGCGGTGAGCGCGATCCGGGGCACGTCCGGCCAGCGTTCGTGCAGCGAGGACAGCATCAGGTAGTCGGGGCGGAAATCGTGGCCCCACTGGGAGACGCAGTGCGCTTCGTCGATCGCGAACAGGGCGATTTTACCGCGGTCGAGCAGCCGCACGGTGGATTCGACCGACAGCCGTTCGGGCGCGAGGTAGAGCAGGTCCAGTTCGCCCGCGACGAACGCCTCCTCCACCTCCTGCCGCTGCGCGAAATCCTGGGTGGAGTTGAGGAATCCGGCGCGCACGCCGACGTTGCGCAGCGCGTCGACCTGGTCCTGCATCAGCGCGATGAGCGGCGAGATCACCACGCCGACGCCGGGGCGCACCAGCGACGGGATCTGGTAGCACAGCGATTTCCCGCCGCCGGTGGGCATGAGCACCAGCGCGTCGCCGCCGGAGATCACGTGCTCGACGATCTCCGCCTGGTCGCCGCGGAACGCGTCGTAGCCGAAGACGCGCTGCAAGGTCTCGAGAGCGGGGGAACGGGTGGCCTGCTCGGCCAGATCGGGGTGCGCCACGCGGCCGATTCTAGGGCGGCGGGCCGTCCGGGCGAGCCTGCCCCGCCGGGTTCGGCGCGAGAGTCCCCATCGCACCGGCCGTTTTCGGCGTTCGCGACCGGCCTGGTCGCACAGGGTAAGCAGCCTGGCGACTGGTGACACCGGGGGCGGCGGGACCCTTCACGCCACCCCCGTGACAGACGGTGTCGAGACGACAGTCCTGGTGCCCCTCGCCCGCGGACCGGAGGCGCACAATGGATCCGTGGCTTTTCCGATCGATGACCTGACCGGGTATTTCTCCGGCGAATGGCAGCTCGCGCGCAAAATCGTCGACGTCGACGGAGCGGCGCTGGGCGAGGCGAGCGGCCGGGCGACGTTCACCTGCGAAGACGGGGTGCTCGTCTATCGGGAGTCGGGAGAGTTGCAGCTCGGAGCGCATCGCGGACCATTTGTCCGGACGCTGCACTACCGTCCGTCCGGCGGCTCGCGCGCCGCGGTCCACTTCGACCACGGCGGGTTTTTCCACGACGTGGACCTGGCGACCGGCGAGTGGACGGCCGATCATCCGTGCGCCGCCGACTGGTATCGCGGGGCGTACCGCGTGCTCGACGATCGCCAGTGGGAGCAGGAATGGGTCGTGACCGGACCGGCCAAGGACCACGTCATCACCAGCCGGTTCACGCGCGCGGACCGATGATCCTCCCGGCCTGGCGCAGGATTCCGCACTGCCGCACGTGAGATCCGCCGGATATCGCAGCGAACGCGCTGCGTGAACTACTTCCGCCGGTTGCGCAGGATCACCAGCAGCACCGTGATCGCCGAAATCGCGCAGGCGGCGGCGATCACCATGCCCGCCCAGGCGGGAATCGCGATGCCGGCGATGTTGTCGAACCCGGGCAGGGCTCGGGGCGCGGTGATCGCCACGGGTCCCTCCGTTCGCGTCGTCGGCGTGCAGATCGCTCTCGCGCCGGAGTCTACCTGCCACCGGCCGCACGCGTCAGGTCCGAAGTGGACAGTTGCGGTCACCGCTGGTAGTCAACGGATTTTCCGTGCCGAGGCCGTTCGATCCGGTGCGAATGGACCCCTCGTGCCGCTCGAGTCACAGTGCTGGGCACAAGCGGATCTTCGAGGCATGATCGAGGCAAGCGCACGACGACGAAGAGGAGCGCGAGATGAATGTGGCCGATCTGCTCGTGGACGGATTCGGCCGGGTGCGGGAAGTGGTGCACCAGGCAGTCGACGGGCTGACCGCGGAGCAACTGGCGGCGCGCCCGGGCCCGGAGGCCAACTCGATCGGCTGGCTGGTGTGGCATTTGGCGCGGGTGCAGGACGACCATGTCGCGGACGTCGCGGGCACCGACCAGTTCTGGACGGCACAGGACTGGCGCGAGAAATTCGCCCTGCCGTTTCCCGCCGGCGACATCGGTTACGGGCACAGCAGCGACGACGTGGCCAAGGTGCAGCCGAAGTCGCCGGATTTGCTCACCGGCTACTACGACGCCGTGCACGAGCACACGGTTTCGTGGGTGACCAGCCTCAACGGAACGGCGCTGGACCGCGTGGTCGACGAAGGCTGGAACCCGCCGGTCACCCTTGGCGTCCGGCTGGTCAGCGTGCTCTCCGACGACCTGCAACACGCCGGACAGGCCGCCTACGTGAGGGGGTTGCTGCTGGGATGACCTGGAGCGGCTGACGCGCTGAGTGAGTGACCGGCTGGCCTGGCAGCTCGCGTCGCGGAACACGCGCACCGTCGCTGCGCTCTCGCTCTGTACCTGGGCAACGAACCGCCGCACAGTTCGCCCGGCGGGCCGGGGGAGTGATGGCGACGCATGCTGGCCAACGCGGTGAGGGCGCGTGGTCAGAGTGGGATTGGCGGGTGCGGTGAGGGCGAGTGGCGAGAGAGCGGCCGGTGGCTGAGGCGGGCGCGGTGCGAGCGCGCGGCGAGAGCGGGGCTGGCGGGTGCGGCGAGGGCGCGTGGCGAAGGCGGGGTGGCAGCTTAGGCGGGTGCGGCGAGGGAAGGCGGCGAGAGAGCGGAGGGTGGCTGAGGCGGCCGCAGTGCGAGCGCGCGGCGTGAGCAGGACTGGCGAGGGCGCTTGGCGAAAGCGAGGCTGGTGGCTGAGGTGGGTGCCGTGCGAGCGCACGGCGTGAGCAGGACTGGCGGCTGAGGCGGGTGTGGTGAGGGGATGTGGTGAGAGAACGGCCGGTGGCTGAGGTGGGTGCAGTCCGCGCGTGCGGCGAGAGCGGGACTGCTGACTGAGGTGCGCGCGTGAAGCGAGAGCGGGGCTGGCGGCTGAAGCAGGCGTGGTGATCGCATGTGGTGAAAGTTGGCTCGTCGCTGAGGCGAGCGCGCGGCGAGAGCGGGACTGGCGAGGGAGGTGAGAATGCGCGGTGAGAGTCGGGTTGCTGGCCAACGCGCAGTGAGAGCGTGCAGCGAGCTGGTGGCTGAAGCGCGCGGTAAGAGTGCGCCGTGAGCACTGGCTGGTAGCCGAAGCGGACGCGGCCTCGCGTAGGTGCAGTTCCGCGGAGAACTCCCGCAGTCCCACACGAAGAAGCATCGGCCGAGCAGCCAGTCAACCTCCCGGAGTCAGCTGCCGAGCGGTCTCACTCGAATCCGGCGCCCCGGTGGTCCGGCAGTCGGCGCGGGCCGGGGCCGTCTTGGCCTAGGCGGTCTTCTGGGTTGGCCAGGCGGCATTTGGCCAGGGACATGCAGCCGCAGCCGATGCAGTCGTTCAGTTGGTCGCGGAGTTGTTCCAGTTGGCGGATGCGCTGGTCCAGGTCGGAGCGCCAGCAGGACGAGATGCGCGACCAGTCGGCGCGGGTCGGGGTGCGGTCGTCCGGGAGGAGGGCCAGCACGTCGCGGATCTGCGCCAGCGGCATGCCCACCCGCTGCGACATGCGGATGAACGTGACCCGCCGCAAGGTGTCGCGGCGGTAGCGGCGCTGGTTGCCCGCGGTGCGCCTGCTTTGGATCAGGTTCTCGTCCTCGTAGAACCGGAGGGCCGACGCGGGTACGCCGCTGCGGTGGGAAAGTTCGCCCACGGTCAGTTCGGGCAGCTCCGTTTTCGCCATGCGCACAGCATAGCTTGACTTAAAGGGAGCTTGAAGTTCGAGACTCCTTTCCGGAGGCGGGAAACCTGTTCCGCCCCGGAGAAAAGGAGAAAAACGTGTCCGAAGCTCCCGTCCGGCTCGCTGTGCTCGTCGGCAGCGCCAGGGAAGGGCGGTTCGCCCCCACGGTCGTCCGCTGGTTCTCCCGCCAGGCCGACCGCCACGGCGGGTTCGAGGTCGACGTCCTCGACGTCGCCGAGATCTCGCTGCCGCTCGCGATGAACGGCGAGGGGGCCGCGCCCGTCGCTGCCCGGCTCGAGGCGGCGGACGCGTTCGTCGTGATCACGCCCGAGTACAACCACAGCTACCCGGCCGCGCTCAAGAACGTCCTCGACTGGTTCCGCGGCGAATGGCACGCGAAGCCGGTCGCGTTCGTGTCCTACGGCGGGATTTCCGGCGGGCTGCGCGCGGTCGAGCACCTCCGCCCGGTCTTCGCCGAACTGCACGCGGTCACCATCCGCGAAACCGTGAGCTTCCACGGGGTCCACGGGCGGTTCGGGGAGGACGGCGAACCGCTCGACCCTGCCGTCGAGACCGCGGCGAAGGCCTTGCTCGACCAGCTCGAATGGTGGGCCCGCGCGTTGCAGGACGCCCGATCGGTGCGGGCTTACCCTGCGTAGCTGCTGCGGGGTGGCGCTGGTCGGCGTGGTTGAAGCGCCGGGGTAGCCGTGCGGATGCTGCTCCGGCGGAGTTTGGACGGCTCGCTGCCGTGAACTGCGACGTGTTCCGCTCAGCCGAGGGGGTGAGTTCGGGGCGGCGCTGGAAGCCGGTGGTGCGCTGACTGACGGTGCGGCCCCGCTGGGTGATGCGGTTGCCCTTCCAGAAGAGGGGCGGCCGGACCATGTTCTGGGCCGGAACCGCTGCGATGGAAGAGGAATCCGGCGTTGCGGGAAGCCAGCGCAGTCTTGGTTGGCGACGCTGCGGCTCGGCGGAGCTTCCCGCCGCGCTGGCTGAGGCTGGACCACGCTTCGGTCGGCACCGTCCGACAAGGCAGCGAGTTCGGTGCGGCACCGTTCAACAGGGCATTGAGTCCGGTGCGGCACCGTCCAAATGGGGGCGGCGAGTTCGGTGCCGCCCCGTCCGACAAAGCAGCGAGTTCAGTGCGGCACCGTTCAACAAGGCGCTGAGTTCCGTGCGGCACCGTTCAACAAGGCGCTGAGTCCGGAGCCTCAACAATGCAGCGAGTCCGGTGCCGCCCACCGGAACAGCAAATCCGGTGCGGTGCCGCGAAACCCAAGCGGCACCGCACCGGACCGCCAACCGGTCAGCCAGCGTGACTGTCCACACCAGACCGTCGGGCGAAAGCGGGAGCGTGTTCCGGCCGCAACCCAACGCCGCCAAGGTAAGCAGTCACCCCGGAAAGCGCCGGGAATCGTTGCACCACCCGCATCGGCGCGGGTAAACGGTCCAGCGTCCCGGCTAGCGCGGGGCGCAACAGCATCTCGTGTTCACCCCGCTGGCTCGACTGCACCGCGACAGTCGGCAACAACCGGCGGCGGCGTACGGCGGCCAGGCGGGACACCGGAACTTCCCCGCGCCGCAACGGTTCCGCGAGGAGTCGTGCGGTGGCGACGGCGTCTTGCACGGCCAGGTTCACCCCGACACCGCCAACCGGCGACATCGGATGGGCTGCATCGCCGATGCACAAGGCTCCCGGGGCGTGCCAGCGCGGCAGCAGGCCCATGGTCACTTCCAGCAACTTCACGTCGTCCCACGAGCGGACGGCGGACACTTGCGCGGGCGTCCAGCCGAACAACTCGGCCAGTCGTGAGCGGAAGTCTTCGATGGGGCCGGAACGCAGGCGGGCGTCTTGGCCTCGCGGGATGAGGTACGAGGTCTGGTAGTAATCGCCGCGGTCCATGGTCACCGAGGCGTATCCGGGGCCGAACCGGGCGAACACCCCCTGTTCGCCCGGTCCGGCTTTCGGCACTCGCACCTGCCAGACGTCCATCGGGACGTCTGTCTCCCGCAATGCGAGGCCGAGTTCTTGGCGCACTTTCGACCAGCGTCCGTCGCAGCCCACGGTGAGCGGGGCTTCGAGTGCGGCGATGTCACCGCTGTCGTCGCGGTAGTTGACGCCCGTGACGCGTCCGCCTTCGCGGCGCAGAGAGGTAACAGAAGCGCCCATGCGCAGGGTGAAATTCGGTTCGGCCGCACCGGCTTCGGCCAGCAGGCCCAGGAATTCGGCTTGCGGGACCATCGCGATGTGCTTGTGCGGGCCGCGCAGCCTGCTGAAGTCGGCGGCGATCACCGTTTCCTCGCCGATCTCCATTTTCATCCGCTCCAGGACCGAACGGGACAGCGCGGCGAACCGGGCGCCGAGGCCCAGTTCGTCCAGCAGGCGCAGCGTCGACGGGTGCACGGTGTCGCCGCGGAAGTCCCGCAGGAAGTCGCGGTGCTTCTCCAGCACCACCACCTCGACCCCGGCCCGGGCCAGCAGCAGGCCCAGCATCACGCCTGCCGGACCGCCCCCGGCGACCACGCATCCGGTCCGTTCCATCGGGACCTCCAATATTAGAGACTCTCTAAGTTTAGAGTAACGCTAAGATTCACGCCATGACCGGGTTGCGGGAAGAGAAGAAGCGGCGGACCCGCCAGGCGCTGATCGAGGCGGCGCTCACGCTGTTCGACGAGCAGGGCTACGACGGCACGACCGTCGCCGAGATCTCCGCGCGGGCGAAGGTGTCCCCGGCGACGTACTTCAACTACTTCGCCGCCAAAGAGGACGTCGTCTTCGCTGACCAGCATCTTTACGACGAGGTGGTGGACGGGGTCTTCGCCGCGGCGGAGCCGGGGACGCCGGTGGCGGAGATGGTGACCAGGACCGTCCATGCGCTGGTGACGGCGGACGCGTGGAGTTTCCCGCTGGACCATCCGCTCACCGAGGTGCGCACCCGGCTGCTGGCCGGGGTGCCCGCGTTGCGCGCGGGATACCTGCTGCGCAACGCGGCGGTGGGGGATCGGTGGGCGGAGAAGCTGTACGAGACGTGCGCGCCGCAGCTGGACCGCGTCGAGGCGGCTGGATTGACCGGTGCGGTGTTCGGCGCGTTGGAGGCGGCGTTGCGGCAGGTGCCGCCGGGGGAGAGCGCGACGGAAGCCGTGCTGGGGATCGTCGAACGGGTCGTGCGCGGGTTCGTGCCGGAAGGCTAGTTGCAGTACAGGGATTCGAGTTTGGTGTCCGAGGCGACCACGGTGATCCCCTTGCCGACCGGCTGCCCGGACGCCGCTAGCGACGCGGACACGGTGCAGACCACCTGCTGCAGACCGACGGGGTACAGCAGTTTCATCGATTCGGAGACGGTCACGGTCACCGGCTGGGCCGAGGTGTCGACTGTGACGTGCCGGCCGGGCGAGAGCATCGAGTAGAAGCCCTCTTGTTCTTCCGTGCGAGTCGGGCCGCCGAACAGTTCTGTCAGCACCGTCGTGGGGGTCGCGTCCCTCGCCCAGGCGCGTTGCACCGGGCTGAGCTGTCCCGCGTACACGAAGTAGAGCGTGATTTGCGGACGTGGCGTGCCCAGCTGGAAGCCGCCGGGAGCATCGCCGGCGGAGATCACTCCGGTCGGCTGGATACCGCAACCGGCGACGGCCAACACAGCAGCGAAAGCGACGAAGCGCCGCAGAAGTTTCATCGCTCCTCCTTCGCGGTGCGGGGCAGCCGGAGCGTGAACCGCGCCCCGTTGCCGGTGTTCGCCGCTTCGATGTCGCCGCCGTGCAGGCGGGCGTTTTCCAGCGCGATCGACAGGCCGAGGCCGCTGCCGTCGGACCGGGCGCGCGAGGTGTCGGCCTTCGCGAAGCGGTCGAACACCTTCGGCAGCACCTCCTCGGGGATTCCCGGGCCGTGGTCGGTGACAGTGAGGAAAACGGTCGTGTCGTCGGTGCTCAGCCGGATCTCGACCGGCGGCGCGCCGTGACGCAGGGCGTTGCCGACGAGGTTGGCGACGACCAGGTCGAGCCGTCGCGGGTCCGCGGGCACGGTGACGCTCGGCAGGTCGGCCGCGACGGAGTCGGTCCAGCCGCGGGCGGCGACGCTGTTCGCGACTGCCTCGGCCAGGTCGACCTCCTCGACCCGCAGTTCGGCCCGTCCGGCGTCGAAGCGGGAGATTTCGACCAGGTCCTGCACGAGGCGGGTCAGCCGCCGCGTTTCGGCGGACACCAGGCGCGCCGCTACGGCGGTGTCCGCGGGCAGCTGGTCGGCGTCTTCGTCGAGGACGTCGGTGACCACGTTCATCGCCGCCAGCGGGGTGCGCAGCTCGTGAGAGACGTCCGCGACGAACCGGCGCGCGTCGGCCTCCATCTCGCGCAGCGATCCGACGGTGCGTTCCAGTTCCGCCGCGGTGTGGTTGAACGTGGTGACCAGCTGGGCCAGTTCGTCGGAACCCTTCGCGGGCAGGCGCACGTCGAGCTGCCCGTCGCCGAGTTTGCGCGCCGCCGAGTTCAGCGCGCGCACCGGTCGCAGCACCTGCCGCGCGGCCAGCAGCGCCAGCGCGACCGCGATCGGCAAGGCCAGCGCGGTCATGACCCACGCGCGCGTCGCCAGCTGCTCGATCGCGGCCTGCTGGGTGGCGAGCGGGACCGTCTTGTAGACCTCGATGCCGGTGTGTTCGCCCTTCGTCGCGCCGTAGCGCAGCAGCGGCATCCCGATGTAGAGGACCGGGCGCCCGCCCTCGATGACGCGCTGGAACTGGATGCTGGTCCCGCCCGCGACCGCGGTGCGCAGGCCGCCGGGTATCTCCGCCGGATTCAGCCCGACGCGCGAATGCAGCGACCCGAACACCACGGTCGTGACGCCCTTGAGCGAGCTCGCCATGTTGTCGAGCTGGCGCTGGTCGGGCGGCAGGGTCAGCTGCGGCAGGTACGTCCTGACCTCGTCGCGCAGCTGCACCATCGCCGGGTCCTGCACGCCGGCCAGGATCGTGTTGCGCGCGGACACGTAGCTCGCGCCCGCCGCCGCACCCGCGCCGACCAGCGTCATCGCCGCGAACGCCAGCACCAGCCGCAGGCGCAGCCCGGACACCCACGACCGGAGCCGTTTCACGAGCGGCCGAACCGGTAGCCGAAGCCGCGCACCGTCTGCACGTGGTCCGGCCGCGCCGGGACGTCCTCGATCTTCGCGCGCAGCCGCTGCACACAGGCGTCGACCAGGCGGGAATCGCCGAGATAATCGTGTCCCCACACCGACGCCAGCAGCTGGCTGCGGCTGTACACCTGGCCCGGCGTGCGCGAGATCTCCAGCAGCAGCTTCAGTTCGGTCGGCGTGAGCGAAACCGGTTCGCCGTGTTTGCGCACCAGCATCCCGGCCCGGTCGATCACCAGGTCGCCGTGCTGTTCGGGGCCCGCGCCGCCGGGTTCGGCGGCAGTGCGGCGCAGCACCGCGCGGATGCGGGCGTCGAGCACGCGCGGTTCGACCGGCTTCACGACGTAATCGTCCGCGCCCGCTTCGAGGCCGGCGACGATGTCGAAATCGTCGCTGCGCGCGGTGAGCATGATGATCGGCACCTGGCCGAGCGCGCGGATCCGGCGGGAGGTCTCGAACCCGTCGATGCCGGGCAGCATGAGGTCGAGCACCACGAGGTCCGGCGCGCGTTCGCGCAGCTGCGCCACGCCGTCCTCGCCGGTCGCCGCGGTGTGCACGGTGTGTCCTTGCCGGCGCAGCGCCAGTTCCATGCCCTCGCGGACGGACGCGTCGTCCTCGACCACCAACACCACAGCCACGCTGGCCATTATTCGGAATGCCCGCGGATTCGCGCGAGCCGGGCGGATCTTGTAGCGAAACCATGACATGGCCCTGACGAGATCTCGAAATCCCGCGGCCAGGCTCGAAGACATGGCAGTACTGACTCCTGATCCGCCGACCGTGCCCCTGTCCGCGCCCCGCCACGCGCTCGCCCCGCCGCGGCGTTCGCGGACCGCGGTGCTGATCGCCGCGGCGATCGGGTTCGCGGGCGCGTTCGTCGTCGCCTACCTGCTGTTCGTGCGGACCGAGGCCGGGCAGCGCGCGGAGGACGGGGTCGTCCGCTTCGCGCAGGGCCTTCCGCGGTCCACTGTGGACTGGGCGCGGCCGCTGGCCGGGATCGACGGGGTCGAGGTGTTCGGCGCGGCCGGGATCGTCATCGTGGCGCTCGCCGTGCTGCGCAAGCGGTTCGCGCTCGGCGTGACCGCGCTGGTGCTGTACTTGCTGCCGCTGGCCGCCGCGCAGCTGCTCAAGATCTACCTGCTGGACCGGCCGGACGTCGGGTCGGCCGGGGCCCCGCACCACAACAGCTTCCCGAGCGGGCACGTGAGCGCGGCGACCGCCGTGCTGCTGGCACTGGCCGTGGTGCTGCCCGCGCGGTTCCGGACCTGGGTGCTCGCCGTGGGTGCGCCCGGCGTCGCCTGGGTGGCCGCGGCGACCGTCGCGCTCAGCTGGCACCGGCTCTCCGACACCGTGGGCGCCTGCCTGCTGGTGGCCGCGGTCGTGTCGGCGGGCGCGGCGGTCGTCTCGGCGCGGCGTCCGGACGGCAGCCGGATCCCGCCGGTGCGGACGGCGATCGCGCTGTTCGGGCCGGTCGCGGTGGTGCTCGGCGGGTACGCGGTGCTGTCCTCGGCGACGTCGGTTCCGGCCCGGTTCGTGGCGGCGCTGGTGCTCGCGGCGCTGAGCGCGGTGGCGGTGGTGCTCTTGGCCGCGGGACCGCTCCGGCGGGTGAACTTCGACCCGTCCGGGGCGCGGAACCGGCTCAGCGGAGGGTCGTGAGCGGGGATCCCCCGCCTACCCCGCGACAGCCGTTCACGACGGGTTCCGGCGCGGTTTGATCCGCACCGCGGGCAGCGGGGGAGCGGGCAGCCGCGCCGGGCCGCCGGGGTACGGCTCGATCGCGCCGAACTGGTCGGAGTTCGCCTCCCAGGCTTCGCGGTATTCGGCGATCTCGTCGTGGCTGCGGCCGACGAAGTTCCACCACATCAGGATTTCCTCGCCGAACGGCGGGCCGCCGAGCACGATCGCCCGCGCCGGGGACGACCCGGGGTTGTGCAGGTCGAGCGTCGTTGCGCCGATGCCGAGGTAGCCGAGCTGGGCCCGCTGCAGCGGGGTGCCCGCGAAGGTGAGCTCTCCGGTGTCGAGCAGGACGCCGTGCTCGAAGGACGGATCCGCGGCGAGGCTGAGCGATGCGCCCGGGTCGAGGACGATTTCCGCGCCCAGCAACGGAGTGAAGGTCTTGACCGGCGAGGTTTCCCCGGCCAGCGTGCCGAGGAAGACGCGTGCGGTGGCTCCGTCGAGGGCCGTGGCCGGCGGGACGTAATGCTGGAAGTCGCGGGCGGTGTGCCGGTGCTCGTCCGGCAGCGCGACCCACAGCTGGACCCCGTGCAGCGTCGTGGTTTCCGGCGTCGACACCTCTTCGTGGCAGATGCCATGCCCGCCGGTCATCAGGTTCAGCTCGCCGGGCCGGACCATCGCGTGCGAGCCGAGGCTGTCGCGGTGCTCGATCTCGCCGGTGAACAGCCAGCTCACCGTCTGCAGTCCGGTGTGCGGATGCGGGCCGACGGACATGCCGCCGCTGACGGAGGTGTCGTCGGGACCGTAGTGGTCGGCGAAGCACCACGCGCCGATCAGCGACCGCTGGCGTTGCGGCAGCGTGCGGCGGACCGGCATCGCGCGCGGGCCGCCGAGCGGCACGGAGCGGGCGTCGAGGATCTCGACCTTGCCGGGGTCAACAGGGTCGCCGCCGCAGGCTAGTTCGGCCGGGTCGGTCTCGACGTTGCTCATGCCCGACACGATAACCGGCGAGAGACGGGGTTACTGCCCGGCTGGCGGTGAGGGGCCACCTGCCGGACACGCGTGAAACGTCCATCGCGGGACGCTTCAGTCTCGCCGCCGGGAAACGGCAGCCGCGTCGATTCAGCCCGGCTGATCGTCCACAAGAGACACCACTGCTGTCGAAATGACCGCTTTTCGACTATCTGACGGGTTCTTGAGGTACGTGAGGGGGTCCCTGAGGGAATCTGATTCCCTCAGGGACCCCCTCACGTACTGCGAACCCCGCCTGGAGCAAGCGCACCTCGCAACACTGGCTTAAGTTCCCGGCATGGGGAATCAGAGTAAGTGAGGGTTCCCCTCACGGTCAGCCGTGGAGGTTGCGCAGCCAGTCGAGCGCGGTCGGGAGCGCGTTGAGCACCGAGATGTGCCCGTCGCGCGGGCGGAGCCACAGTTCGGCGTCCGGGAGGTTCCGCAGGAGCCATTCGCTGTGGCTGACCGGGACGATCCGGTCCTCGCCGCCGTGCACCAGCAGCACCGGGACCCGCACGTCGGCGGCGGAGAAGCCCCACGGCGCGACGTACGCGAGGTCGTCGTCGGCTTCCGCGGCCACGTCCGCCGCGGCGCCGGCGTCCTCGCCGAGAGGACCCCACGTGCCGCGCAGCGCCGCCCAGTCCGCGTCGGTGAAGCTTGTCGGGTCGAATTCCTGCGTTTCTCCGTGCTGCAGCCGGGTTTCGCGGCCCTTGCGGGCGGCCCGCAGCGAGCTGTCGTCGACCATCCCGCCGTACCAGTCGTACTCCTCGGAGTACGGAGCCAATCCGGCGAGGCACACCGCCGCGGTCACCCGATCCGGCAGCAGCGCGGCACAAACCAGCGTGTGCGGTCCGCCGCCGGACGCTCCCATCACCGCGAACCGCGGCAGGTCCAGTGCGTCGGCCAGTTGTCGCACGTCCTCGGCAGCCGAGCCCACCGTGCGGCCGACCTGCGGAGTGGACCCGCCGTATCCAGGCCGCGCATAGGAAACGACCCGGAATCCTCGCGCGGACGCGGCCTCGACCACCGGCGGCAGCAGACGACCGGATTGCGGAGTCCCGTGGTGCCACACCAAAGGGAAGCCGTCGCCTCCGCTGTCGTGGACCCGAAGGTTGCGGCCGTCGGGCAGCGGCAGGTCAGTCGTCCCCATGTCGAGGACTCTAGCCACCCCGCCGCGCTCGATCGGCGAAATTGTCCCAAGCCTGGCGCACCAGCGCGGGATGCGCGAGGAGGTCCGACGCGGTGCGCGCCAGCGCCGATGCGGTCGCGAGCAGCACCGTCCGGGCTCGCGGCGATCCGGTCGCCTCGGCGAACGCGCGGCTGCCGACGGCGCGCACCGGATCGTGGAGGGCGACGGACGGGTGGATCGTCGGCATCCGCACGCTCAGGTCGCCGACCTCGGGCCGGCCGGGAATCGCCGCGGACCCGGACGGGGACGCGTGGATCCCGCACGCCGCGAGATGCCGGGCGAAATGCCCGGACAGCACCGGATTGTCCTGGAACCGCGCGTGAATCGGGCCGAACCGTTCGACGTTCGCCTTGGTCCCGGTCGCCATCGCGGCGCCTTCGGCGGCGGTGGTCACTTCGGTGACGACGTGCCCGAGCGTTGCGGAGTCCGGCGCACGCAACCCGAAGCGGGCTTCGGCGAAATCGGGCACTACATCGGTGGATTCCCCGCCGTGCGTCACGATTCCCTGCACCGCCGCGCCGGCGGGCAGCCGGGCCCGCAGCGCGGCGATCGCGGTGAAGACCTGCACCAGCCCGGCGACCGCGTCGGTGCTGTCTTCGGGAGCCGGCCCGGAATTCCCGTGCACGGTTACGCGCAGCTCGGTCCGCGCGGCGAGCGGCGCGGCGGCCCAGGTGTGCACGCCGGGCTGGAAGGTCAGCACCGCGTCGATCTCGTCGCCCGCGCGGTCGGTGACGACGACGGAACCGGATTCCAGTGTCGCGGCGGTGGCGAGCGCGGCGCCGAGCACCGCCGCGGTGACGAGGTTGTGCCCGAACTCCCGGAGCCGGTCGGACGGGAGCAGCAGGGCGACGCACGGACGGCCGGAGCCGTACCGCGCGACGCCGCCGTCGACGGCGAACCCGGCCTCGGCGAGCGGGCCGAGCTCCGGCCCCCGCTCGCCGTCCGGTTCGCGGGACCAGGCCCAGAGCCGCTCGGCGAGCAGCTCGATTTCGTGGTCGGTCCGGTCGTGCCGGTCCTCGTCGGACTCCATGCCGCCCAGGTACCCACCGGGCAGCGATTCGATCCCCTTCGAAAGTGGGTAATTCGGCCGTTGGCGCGCCCGGGCCGGTGCGCGAGGGTCACGGGCATGACAGCGGGAAGCTACCGGGTGCTGCCGGCCGAGGTGTCGGCGATCGTGAAGAACGTGGAGGGCCTCGGCGCCGCGGCGTTCTCGGCCGTCCGCGACCTCGAGACGCTCGTGATCGACGCCTTGTCGTTCGCGGGCATCGGCAGCGGGGTCGCCGCGGCGAACACCTTGCTGCAGTCGAAACTCGTGTCCTCGCTCGGCGATTTCGTGAAGCTGATCGAACAGGTCAACGGCAAGGTGCAGCACGCGGCGCGGAACTACGCCGACGCGGACACCGCGGTGGCCCAGGGCTACGGCGGCGGCACGGGCGGCGGAGGAGCCGGGGCGGGCGGCGGCGGTGCGGCTGCTGGGGGTGCCGCACCGCAGCAGCTGGACGACCGGGTCGTCGATTCGATCATGCGGTCCGAGGGCGCGACCGGCGAACAGGGCGGCGTGCGCGAGGCGTACGGCTTCCGCGAGAGCATGCACAACGGCTACGACCAGATCATGGCCGCCCGCCGGGAATACGGCCTCGGCAGCGCCGAAGAACGCGCGGTGGTCGCGCAGCTGATGACCGCGAACGCGCGCCGCGCCGGGGCGATGGAGTTCACCGACGCGGGCACCCAGGCCGCGATCATGTCCGGCGCGCACATGCGCGGTGCGGGCGGCGTCCGGGCGATCCTCAACCACATGGGCGGCGCGGACATCGTGCAGAGCGCGCGCACCCTCGACCCGGACGCCGTGCAGCATCTGCAGAGCCTGACGCCGCAGGAATTCCAGCAGCAGTTCCACGACGCGCGGATCGAATACGACCGCGAGGTCTACGGCGACACGACCACCCGGCAGAACGGGCACACGCAGAACTGGTGGGACCGCTACGGAAACGGCCTGACCCAGCGCTACGACCGCGAGCAGCAGGAGTTCCTGCGGATGTCGCGGTAATCCCGTTCAGTCCAGATCGGACAGCCGGGCCGTCAGGTCCTCGACCAGCTTCGTCATGAGGCGGTCGAGGAGCTGGCGGTCTTCGGCGGTCCAGTCGCTCATCGCGTCGGCGAACCAGCCCTCGATGACCGCGACGTAGCGTTCGGCCGCCGTTTTCCCTTCCGGCGTCAGCTCGATCAGCCGCGCCCGCTGGTCGTCCGGGTCGGCCACGCGCCGCACCAGCCCGCGGCTTTCCAGCCCCTGCACCTGCCGCGTCACGTGCGGCCCGACGACGTTCATCCGGTTCGCGATCTCGCCGACCCGCAGCGGCGCGTCCTCGATGTGCAGGATGCCGAGCACGCTCATCGCCGGCCGCTCCAGCGGCAGCCCGGTCGCCTCGACCGCGCGCTCGAACAGCTTGCCCCGGCGCAGCGTCCCGCTCAGCTCGTTCAGCCGGGGGAGCAGGTCCCGGAACAGGGAAGGGACGGCGGACATCGCGGGCTCCTTGAATAGATACCTAACTTAGGTATACAGTTGGGTCACCGGGATCGCGCGAGGCGGTTCCGGCCGGTCTCAAAAATGATACCTAAGGTAGGCATCTATCGCCTGCCGGGGAACAAAGGGGAGAACCATGAGCAGGAGTGTGCTGATCTCGGGGGCGAGCATCGCGGGTCCGGCGCTGGCGTACTGGCTGAACCGGTACGGCTTCGCGGTCACCGTGGTGGAGAAGGCGGCGGCGGTGCGCGGCGGCGGGTACCCGATCGACATGCGCGGCCCGGCCGTCGAGGTGCTGCGGCGGATGGGGCTGGCGGAGCAGGCGCGGGAGCGGCATGTCGCCACCCGGCGGCTCTCGTTCCTCGACGCGGACGGGAGCGTGCTGAACAGCGTCGCGCCGACCGTGATCACCGGGGACGAGGCCGGGCACGACATCGAACTGGCTCGCGGCGACCTCACCAGCCTGTTGTACGACGCGGTCCGTGACGACGTCGAGTTCCGCTTCTCGGAGTCGATCGCCGCGCTGGCCGATCGCGGAGACCGGGTCGACGTGACCTTCGCCAGCGGCCGGAGCCAGACGTTCGACCTGGTCATCGGCGCGGACGGGCTGCACTCGAAGACCCGTTCGCTGGCGTTCGGGCCGGAGGAGCAGTTCCACCGCTACCTCGGCTACTGCTTCGCCGGATTCACCATGCCGAACTACCTCGGCCTCTCGCACGAGGGCATGTCCTGGGCGGTGGCGGGCCGGTCGGCGTCGCTCTACGCCGCGGGCGACCGCGACGGCGACCACGTGCACGGGTTCCTGGTGTTCACCCGCGCCGACGCGCCCTTCGAAGCGTTCGCCGACCCGGCCGCGCAGCGCGAACTGGTCGCGAGCCGTTTCGAAGGCTGCGGCTGGGAGGTGCCGCGGATGGTCGAGGCGATGCGCTCGGCGGACGACCTGTTCTTCGACGTCGTCAGCCAGATTCACATGCCGGTGTGGTCGAAGGGGCGCGTCGCGCTGGCCGGGGACGCCGCGCACGCGACGTCGTTCCTGTCCGGGCAGGGGTCGAGTCTCGCGATGATCGGTGCGTATCTGCTGGCGTACGAGCTGGCGGACGCTCCGCACGACGTCGCTTTCGCGGCGTACGAGCGGCGGTCGCGGGAGTTCGTGGAGGCCAACCAGGCGTTGGCGACGGGCGGGTCGGCGTTGATGTCGCCGCGGACCGAGGCGGAGGTGGCGGCGCGGAGCGCGGCGTTGCGGGCGCTGGACGGGCTGCCGGGGGAGGAGCACAGCGAGGTGCACAACTTGCTGACGCTGCCGCCGGAGCGCACGACCGTCTGAATCGTGCGTGCCTGCGCCGGTGAGAACCGGAATTGCCGCGCACGAGGGCGAGTGGTGGGGCGGTCGTGCGTGCCTGCCGGGGTTGAACCGCGATCGCCGCACGGGCTTTCCCCGACGCGCGGCGCCCGCGTGCGGCGTGCGAGGCTACCCGGCGGCATTGCGCGGTGACGGAACGGGGCGGGATGAACGCGATTGCGCGCGGCGGCGGGATGCTCGCGGCGGTTCTGGTGGTCGTCGGCGGCACGGCCGGGCTCGGGGTGGCGCTCGGGCTCGGCGGGACGGCGGTGCTGGCCGGGCTGACCGCGTTGTTCTGCTTCATCGCCGCCACCGGCGGGCCGTTGCGGCCGGATCTGTGGCTGCTCGCGGCGTTCGCTCCGGCGGTGGTGATCGGCGGGGCCGGGCCGCGGTTGCTGGGCGAGGTGTCGCCGGTCGCGTCGATCGCGCTGCTCGTGCTGGTGGTGTTCGCGGCGGCGGTGGTGCCCGCGCTCGGGCCACGGTACGTGACGGTCGGGCTCGGACTCGGCATGGCTTCGGTTTTCGGCTACGGCTTCCAGTTGAGCGGGGCGGCCAGCCCGGTGCAGATCATCTGCGCGCCGGCGCTGGCCGTCGCGGTCGTGTTCGTGCTGCGGCTGTTGATGGGCCTGAGCGATCCGGGCAAGCCGACCCGCACCGCGCTGGCCGACGCGCTCGCCGGGCCGGATCGCGCGAGCGCGGAGCGGGCGGTGCGGTTGTGGGTGACCGACCGGCCGCGCGCGTGGCAGGCGCGGGTTCTCGCTGGCGGCGCCCGGTACCACGGCACCGCCGCATTGCTGCGGGATCGGCTGCGTGCGTTCGATGAAGAGCAGGCAGCGGCGGTTTCCCGCGTGCTCGACGCCGCGGACGAACAGGTCGCGGCGCTGGCGGAAGCCGTGCGGGCCAAGACCGTTACGGATCCGCCGGAGATCGAACGGATCGACCCGGACGTCGCGTTGCCCGGCGACACCGCTGCGCTGCTTGATGAAGCCTGGGCCGGGTTGTTCGCGATCCGGGAAGCCGTGCTGAACCGCGACGAGTCCATTGTGGACTTCCCGCGGCATCTCGTCCGCGAGGCCTTGCGACGAGAGGCGACCGGGGTGTTCTCGTGGCGGTCCGCGCAATTGCGGCACGCGGTGCGGTGCGCGCTGGGGATGCTGGTCGCCGCGGTGATCGCGACGTTCCGGCCCGGCGATCCGCTCACCGTGTCGTTCCTCATGACGACGTTCGCGCTCATGCAGCCGGAATGGCGGGACACGCTGGCGAAGGCCTGGCAACGCGCGGCCGGCGCGGCGGCCGGGGCCGTGGTGCTGGCGGTCGCGTTGTGGTTGCTGCCGCCGGGCGCGTTGCTGCCGCTGGGGATCGTCGCGCTGCTCGTCGGTTTTCCGTTCATGCAGGTGCAGCCCATGGTGTTCAACGGGTGCATGGTGCTGATGAGCGTCGGGATGAACGCGACGACACGGCATCTGGACGCGGTGTCGGTGCTCGTGGAGTACCTGCTGCTGGTCGTGCTGGCGGTGGTGATCGGCCTGTTGTTCGGCTTCGCCGCGGTGCCCGGGGTGCCGAAACCTTCGGTGGCGCAACGGTTTTCCGATGCCGTCTCCGAAACTGGCGAGCTGCTCGCGTCGGTGGCGGAGCGGTTGCGCGGCGGAGGCGGCCGGCGTGAGGTCGGGCTGCGGTTCCGCGCGGCGGCTCGGACGCATCAGGACCTGTTGAGCCCCGAACCCGGCAGCCGGGAGCCTTCGTCGGAGCAGCGAGAAGCCTTGGAAGAGGCAGGACAGGGGTTGCGCGGTCTCGCGGCTTCGGCGGGCGCGCTGCTGCAGCGGGACGGGCAGTCGCCGACGATGGCGTCCTTCGCGGAGGCGGCGGCAGGCGCGCTGGCCGGAAGCGGGGAACTGCCGCCGCGACCGTCGGAGGCGGACGAGGAGGAACGGCTGCTCGCCGACCTTGTACGGGCTGACCTGCTGCGCGTGCACCGCGGCGCGGAGGTCCTCGCGAGCTGAAGGTCCGTGCGGACACCGGATGCTTCCCCTGCGTCCCTTCACCTTCCGCGTTCGCGGTGTCACCATCCGGACATGAGGAAACTCCCGCTCGCCCGCGTCGCGACGGTGGCAGCCTGCGTCGCGTTGCTGTTCCCGGTGTCCGCGGCGTACGCCGATCCGCCGCACAACCTGCCGCAGAACGCCAACGGATACGAGCAGTCCTTCTCGCCCGCCTACGACTACGACGGCGACGGTTGCTACGCCACCCCCGCGATCGGCCCGGACGGCACCCTCGCGCCCGGCCTCAAGACCACCGGCGCGGTCAACGGCAACTGCCACGACCAGTCGGACCTGGACAACTCCCAGACCTACTCGCGCTCCACCTGCAACCACGGCTGGTGCGCGGTCGTGTACGCGAGCTACTTCGAGAAAGACCAGGCCGTCGACGGCAGCGGCCTCGGCGGGCACCGGCACGACTGGGAGCACGTGATCTCGTGGATCGACCAGTCGTCGAACCAGGTCGAGTACGTGACGACCACGCAGCATTCCTCGCAGGTGACGTACCCGCGGTCGAAGGTGAGTTTCGACGGCGCCCACCCGAAGGCGGTGTACCACAAGGACGGCCCCGGCACGCACTTCTTCCGCCTCGCCGACGCCCACGACGAGCCGCCGGAGAACCACTACCACGATTGGCGCTATCCGCCGCTGGTCGGCTGGGACGGGTGGCCGTCGAGCGCGCTGCGCGACCGCCTCATGGCCGCGGACTTCGGCGCCGCGACGATCAAGATCAGCGACGGCCGGTACCAGGACCTGCTGGAGAAGTCGAAGCCGGCCGGCATCCCGTTCGACCCGCGCGGCTAGCTTTCAGGGTGCTCCACGCGACGCAACTCACCCGAGCACCCTCGCGAAAACCGGGTAATAGTAATCGGCATGCACTCGGACTCCGCGCTCCCGCTCGACGGAATCACCGTCGTCTCCATCGAACAGGCAGTCGCCGCCCCGCTGGCCACCCGCACGCTGGCTGATCTGGGCGCCCGGGTCATCAAGGTGGAACGCGCCGACGGCGGCGACTTCGCCCGCGAGTACGACCACGTCGTGCACGGGACCGGCGCCCACTTCGTCTGGCTCAACCGAGGCAAAGAATCCCTGGCCGTAGACCTGAAAACCACGGAAGGCCGCGACGCGGTCCACCGCCTGATCGCCAGGGCCGACGTCTTCGTCCAGAATCTGGCTCCGGGCGCGGCCGCGCGGCTCGGGTTCGGGGCCGAAGAACTGCGCGCCGGCCATCCGGAACTGGTGGCCGTCGATCTCTCCGGCTACGGCGTCGGCGGGCCCCGGGAACAACGCAAGGCCTACGACATGCTGGTCCAGGCCGAAGCGGGCCTGATCGGCATCACCGGCACCCCGGACACCCCGGTCAAGACCGGCATCCCGACCTCCGACATCGCCTCCGGAATGTACTGCGCGCAAGCGGTGCTGGCCGCCCTGCTGCGCCGCTGGCGGACCGGGCAGGGCGCGACGGTCGAGGTGTCGATGCTGGAGGCGACTGTCGAGTGGATGGGCTACGCGATGTACAGCCAGATGTACTCCGGACGCCAGCCCGCGCGCATGGGCTTGAGCCACGCGTCGATCGCCCCCTACGACGCGTACCCGACGAAAGACGGTCAGATGCTGATCGGGGTCCAGAACGACAGCGGGTGGCGGACGTTGGTCACTTCAGTCCTCGAAGCCCCGCAGTTGGCCGACGACCCGCGATTCACCACGAATGTGCAGCGCGTCGAACACCGCGCGGAATGCGACGCGGCGGTTGCCGCCGAGACTGCCCGATGGTCCACAGTGGAATTGGACGAGCGGCTCGCGAACGCCGGAATCCCTGCGGCGCAAGTGAAACAGGTCGCCGACGTCGTGGCCGACCCGCAGCTTCGCGCCCGCGACCGCTGGCGCAAGATCGGCACCGAACACGCGACCGTCGACGCGCTGCTGCCGCCGGTGACGTTCGCGGACGTCGAGGCGCGGATGGGCGACGTGCCCGCGTTCGGGGCGCATACCCGTGCGCTGCTTGAAGAAGCCGGGGTCGACGCGGAAGACCTGCTGCGCCGGGGGATCGCCGCCGAGCCGCGTTGACAGTTGTATGGTGCATCTCTAGCATGCGGGGACATGCCGGGAGAAGACCGCGACGGCGATGCCCTGGACGCTATCCACCGCGCGATGATCCTGTTTTCCCGCGGGTCGCGGGTGCGCTCGAACGAACTGTACGAGGGGCTCGGGTTCGTGCAGTACACGATGCTGTCCTCGATCGACCTCGCGGACTGCGCGCACGCGGCGGATCTCGCCCAGGAGTACGGGCTCGACCCCTCGACGGTCAGCAGGCAGCTGGCGGAACTGGAGACCGCCGGGCTGGTGGTGCGCGGCCCGGACCCGCGGCATTCGCGCAGGCAGCGGCTCGAGCTGACCGAAGCCGGGCATCGCGCGCTGGCGATTACCCGTGCGGCGCAACGGAACCGGCTCGAAGAGCGGCTGCGCGACTGGCCGAGCCGCGACGTGGCCGAGTTCGGGCGGTTGCTGAGCAGGTTCGTCGAGTCCTGACCGGTCCACTGTGGACGATCCGGCTCAGCCGCGGCGGATCGGGCCCAGTTTCGCGGAAAGGGCCTCGGCGAGGTCGGCCGGACGGGGCGGCCCGGCGGCGCGGTCGGCGGCCCAGGCGAGCGCGAGCCTGCTCGGTTCCCAGCCGTCCTCGTCGATCCGGACCAGCTTGAACTCCGGCGGCGAGAACATCCGGCCGATGAACGACGCCGGCGCGTAGGACACGAGCGCGACCAGCCGCCGGTTGAACACCTGCGCGGCCATTTCGAGCTCGCCGCCGCGCCCGCTGACCGCGCGCACGATGTTCCGGACGCCGCGTTTGGCGAGTCTCCTGGTCAGCGCGGCGAGGATGACCGGGTTCGGCCGGGCGAAGTCGATGACCACCTCGCGGTCGCGCAGTTCCTCGATGTGCACGAGGTCGCGGCAGGCGAGCGGATCGTCCGCGCGGACCGCGATCGCGCCCTGGTACTCGGCGACGGTGCGGGCGCGCAGCCGCTGATCCTCGACCGACAGGTGGATCAGCCCGAGCTCCAGATGCCCGGACACGAGTTTCGCGGTGACCTCGGCGGCGGAGCCGGCGACCTCGAACGTCGCCGGAGCGGCCAGCCCGCCGACCGCGGTTTCCAGGTCCTCGAGCAGATCCGACGGCGCGTACGCGGTGGCCCCGACCCGGATCGGCGTGCCGTCCTCGAGAACTCCGGCCGCGAGGTCCTTCAGGTCGTCGACCTGGCGCAGGATCGCCCGCGCCGGGCCGAGCAGCGCCTGGCCGAGCGGGGTGAGCCGGACCTCGTGGTAGTGCCGCTCGAACAGCGGCCCGCCGAGCTCGCGTTCGAGCAGCTTGATCTGCTTGCTGAGCGGCGGAGGGGTGATCCGCAGCCGGTCCGCCGCGCGCTTGAAGTGCAGTTCGTCGGCGACCGCGACGAAGTACTTCAGCCGGGTGAAATCGATCTCCATCGTCCAATGTCCAGCGAGGCGAGCGGGTTGCGGCGATCATACGGCGGGCGGCGGAGTTCGGCGGGGCGCCGGGCGGGTTTCCGGGAGCTGCCAGACGGCGCGGGCATTGCCGCCCGGCCCCGCCGCGTCCTCCGGTGACGGGATCGGGGAGGCAGCGGAAGAGACTTCACGGGAAGGAAAATGTCCGTTCCGAAGCTCGCCCGGTGCCAACGCCCCGCGAATGCCGCGCCCGCCGAAAATCACCCAGCGCGAGTAGCCTGCCCGCCCTGCTCCTCAGGCGCCTCGAGCACCCCGCGAGCGACTAGCCCAGCCGTCTCCGCGACCCCCAACCCGAGCAGTTCCGCCGCGATCTCGAACGTCTGCTCGCCCAGCAACGGCGCCTGCCCCGTCGGCGGGTCAGCGACATGCGCGGCATGGATCTGCACGTTCTCCAGCACGTACGGCTCCTCCGCGCACGGATGCAGCTCCTCCCGAAACACCCGCCGCTCCCGGTACTGCTCCCACTCCGGCAGATCACCCGCCCGCAGCATCGCCCCGGCCGGAACACCGGCGGCCTGCAGCAGATCCATCGCCTCGAACGGGGAATGCCGCTCCGTCCAGTTGGTCACCGCCGCGTCGATCCGAGTCCGGGAAGCGGCGCGGCCGGAGCGGGTGGCCAGACCGGGGTCGGCAGCCAGGTCAGGGCGGTCCAGCACCGAGCACAACGCACCCCAATCCGCGTCGTTCCGTACCGTGACGGCGAGCCAGTCGTCGTCGCCGGCGGTCGGGAACACGCCCCACGGCGCGTCGTGGGCCGGTTCGGTCAGGTGGTGTCCCCGGCGGGCTAGGTCTTCGGCGGCGATCCGGTCCGCGAAGTGGCTCAGCATCACCTCGGATTGCGCGACGCTCACCGACCCGCCCTCGCCGTCGCGTTCGCGCCGGACGAGCAGGGCCAGCGCGGCCAGCGCGCCGATCCGGGCGCACACGTGGTCCGGATAGACCGTGACGGCGTCACTGAACGTGCCCGGTTCGCCCGGATAGATCCACTCGCTGGTGAGTCCGGTCGCGGCGCGCACCAGCGGGCCGTACCCGAGCCGGGCGGCCCACGGGCCGGTCGGGCCGAAGGCGGAGCTGTCCACGACGACGATGCCCGGGTTCACCTCGGCCAGCGCGGCCCGGTCGAGCCCGAGCGAGGTGATGACGCCGGGCTTGAAGTTGGTCAGCACGACGTCCGACTGCGCGACCAATCGTCGCACCAGTGCTTGGCCTTCCGGATCGCGCAGATTGACGCCGATGGCGCGCTTGTTGCGATGGCCGGCGGCGAAACCGTGCGACATCAGGCCGGGCAGCGCGGCGCGGGAACCGTCCGGGAAAGCCGAGTTCTCGATCTTGATGACGTCCGCGCCGAGGTCGCCGAAGAGCCGTCCGGTGTCGCCGCCGACCACGATCACGCCGAGGTCCAGGACCCGGATTCCCTCCAGCGGACGTCCTTCGCCGCGCCGGGAGCGTCCCGCGAGGATCGGCGCGGCGGTGACGCGTGCGCCGGTGTCGGGGCCGGCGACGGCGCGGTGTCCGTCGATCTCGGTGATTCCGGCCGGGACCGGTGCGACGAGTCCGGGGGACAGTTCGGTGTCGCGGAAGAACCCGCGTGCGGCGAGCTGGTCGGTGTGCAGGGCTTCGGCGAGCGTGAGCACCGCAGCGGTCGGCACGCCGTGGCGCTGGCCCTCGCACTCCAGCGCGGCGCGGGTCTGATCGGCGAAGAAGCGGCCGATCGCGGGCAGCAGGTCCGGCGACGCGTAGCGTTCGCGCACCTGGTCGTACTTCGGATCGGCGAATTCGGCCGGGCTGCCCATCCACTCGAACATCCCGCGCCATTGCCGCCGCGACAGCAGGCAGATCCGGATGTACCCGTCCTGGCACGGGAAAATCGGGTACCGGTGGCGTTCTTCGGTGCGTCCGCGCGGAAGGTCGCTCAACGGCACCCCGGCGGCCGCGCTGCCGACCATGCCGAACGCCGGGTCCAGCGCCTGCATCGCCCCTTCGATGACGGCGAAGTCGATGCGGTCGCCGCGTCCGGTGCGCAGCCGGTCCAGGTACAGGCTCACCGCCTGGAACGCGGCTTGCGCGGCGGCGACGTGGTAGGGCAGTTCGCCGGGCGGCAGCAGCGGCGCGCGGCCGGGGATGCCGGACCGGGAGAGTTCGCCGGTCAGCGCGTGGAACACCGGCGTGGTGGCCTGCCAGTGCCGCCGGGTCGTGGCGCGGCCGAAGTCGCTGATCGACAGGACGACCAGCGCGGGATGCCGGGTGCGCAGGCTGGGGACGTCGAGCAGTTCTTCGGCGCGCGAACCGGGCGGAGTGGTCTCGATCAGCAGGTCGGCGTCGGCCAGCAGCTGTTCCCAGCCGTGCGAGCCGGGTTCGGCGGCGGCGTGGGCGAAGCCGTGCCGGTCGATCGCGGTGCCGATCGCGACGCCGTCGACGACCGGTCCGGTGGTGCGTTCGTCGGTGACGCCGGGCAGGACGACCCGGGTGACGCGCGCGCCGAGATCGGCCAGCAGCCGTGCGGCCGCGGTCATCGGGCCGGACGACAGATCGAGCACGCGGACCCCGGACAGCGGCGGGTCGTAGGTGTCGGGCAAGGGAACCAGCCTCCTCGGGGCTCAGCTGCGGCGGACGGCGCGGAAGGGCAGGTCGCGGTCGATCTCGGGTTCCTTGGGAAGCCCGAGGACGCGTTCGGCGATGATCGTGCGCTGGATCTGGTCGGTGCCGCCGCCGATGGAGGTGAAGAACGCGTTGAGCGCCAGGAAGTTCACGTCGTCGGCGACCGGGTTCTCGTCCCCGGCGAGCAGCGTTTCCGGACCGGCGATGTCGGTGCGCAGCCGCCCTTCGGCGTGCAGGATGCCGGACATCGCGAGCTTTCCCAGCGACATCACCGAACTCGACGTGCCCTGTTCGGCCGCGGCTTTCGCCCGGGCGTTGTTCAGCGCGTTGAGTTCGCGCAACGCGAGCACGGTGGCCAGGTTGTCGCGGATGACCGGGTCGGCGAGGCGGCCGCGTTCCCGCGCCAGTTCGACGAGGTCGTCGGCGATCGATCCGTGTCGCGAGGCCCGCGCGCCGTCGCCCATGATCGAGCGTTCGTACGCCAGCGCGGTCTGCAGCACGCGCCAGCCCTTGCCCTCTTCGCCGACCAGATAGTCCGCCGGGATTTCGACGTCGGTCAGGAACACCTCGTTGAAGTGCGCTTCGCCGGTGATCTGCACCAGCGGCCGGATGTCGACGCCGGGCTGGTGCATCGGCACGACGAAGTAGCTGAGGCCCTTGTGCTTCGGGACGTCCCAGTCGGTCCGCGCGATCAGCAGCGCGTAGTCCGCGGTTTTCGCGCCGGACGTCCAGACTTTCTGGCCGTTGACGATCCAGCGGTCGCCGTCGCGGACCGCGGTGGTGCGCACGCCGGCGAGGTCCGAGCCCGCGCCGGGTTCGCTGTAGAACAGGCAGGTCCGGGAGCGTTCGGTGAGGACGTCGTGCAGCAGGTCGTGCTTGAGTTTCTCGGTGCCGAACGCGAGGACGGTGTTGGCCGGGATGCTGTATTTGTCCTGACGGGCGCCGGGCGCGTCGACGGCGTCGAACTCCGCCGCGATCACGTCGGCCAGTTCGGCCGGGTAGGCGCGGCCGGACCATTCGACCGGCCAGGTCGGCACGGCGTACCCGGCGGCGACGACCTTTTCCAGCCACGCAATGCGTTCCGGGGTGGTGCTCCAGCGATCCTCGGCCGGGGCGAGCCCGGTCCATTCGGCGGCGAGCCACGCGCGGACTTCTTCGCGGAGTTGATCGATGGTGATCATGGTCAGGCCCCCTTCGAGGCGAGGTAGCGCTCCCGGTGCAGCCGCGAACCGCCGAACAGCTGTGCGCCGGAGCGGGCGCGGCGCAGGTACAGGTGCGCCGGGTGTTCCCAGGTGAAACCGATCCCGCCGTGCATCTGGATCGCCGACAGGGCAACGGTTTCGTACGCTTCCGCGCAGGCGAACCCGGCGAGCGCGATCGCACCCGGGCTGCCGTCGGCCGCGGCGTGCCGGGCGGCCGACGTCGCGGATTCGACGTCCAGGAGCCGGTCCGCGGCGAGGTGCTTCATCGCCTGGAAACTGCCGATCGCGCGGCCGAACTGGACGCGGGTGTTGAGGTAGTCGACGGTCGTTTCGAAAATCTTCCGGGCACCGCCTGCTTGTTCTCCGGCGAGTGCGATCACGCTGACGTCCAAGGCTTTCTGCACGGCTTCCCAGCCTGCAGTACCAATTCGTCGCGCTGGTGTATCAGCGAAGGTGAACTGGGACAGCCGCACGGTCGGGTCGAATACCGATTCCGCGGTGCGAGTGAAACCGGAGGCGTCGGGTGCGACCTCGAAGACGCCGATGTCGTCGCCGGTGCGAGCCACCACGAGAATGACGTCGGCAACCTGGCCGAAGGTCACATACGGCGTGGTCCCGGTGAGAGTTCCGTTTGCTTGCACCGCAACGCTTTCGGGCGTCCAAGCGGCGCTGACGGCGACGGTCCCGATCGACGACCCGTCGGCCAGCGCGGGCAACAGACGGCGTTTGTCCTCTTCGGACCCGGCGGCGTCGATGAGCGTCGACGTCAGCACCGCGCTGGACAGGAACGGCGACGGCAGCAGCGCCGCCCCGATTTCCTCCGACACCGCTTCGAGTTCTTCCGCGCCCAGGCCGACTCCGCCGTATTCCGTCGCGATCAGCAGGCCGGGCAATCCCAGTTCGGCCAGTTGTTTCCACAGCTGCGGGTCGTAACCGGAGTCGCTCGCCATCACGCGGCGTACGTCGGACTCCGTGCAGCGGTCCGCGAGCAGGTCGCGCACCGCCTCCCGCAGCTGTTCGGTTTCCGCGGCGCTGATCGCCATCGCCGGACCGCCTTTCCCGTCGTCGGGTCTCGATTCCCATGCTGGGCGGGGAAATCCGCGATGTACATCACGGATTCCGACACCGGCAGGTTTCCGGGAGCGACATCGGCGCACGTGTCGCGGGCGCACATCTGCCGGTGTCCCGACCGGTCGTTTACGCCGCGTCAGCGGGATGCGAACGTGGAGGTGCGACCACCGGTCGGGAACGGAGTGCGATGATGACGAGCAGGCGGGAGACCCCGGCGCGCCGGAGGGCGGCAATCGCCGGTCTCGGGCTCACTGAGCTGGGCAAAGTCTACGGTCCGAGCGCGCGGCAGTTCGCCGCGCAGGCCGTCCGGCGGGCAGCCGCGGACGCCGGGATCGGGCTGTCCGACATCGACGGGCTGCTGGTGTCCGCCGGCACGACGCCCGGCGTGGACCTCAGCCTGCAAGTCGACTTGGGACTGCGCGACCTGCGCCTGTTCACCCAGATGCAGGCGTTCGGCTCGACGGCGGGCGCGATGGTGCAGTACGCCGCGATGGCCGTCGAAGCGGGCATGGCCGACACCGTGGCCTGCGTGTTCGCCGACGCGCCGCTCAAGGAGGGCAAAGCGACCGGCGCGGCCTACGGCGGACGGCGCACGACCCCGACCGGCTGGGGAAGCCTGCTGGGCTCCAGCGGTTTCGCCGGGCCGAACTCCTTCTACGCGCTCGCCGCGCGACGGCACATGAAGACTTACGGCACCACGAGCGAGCAGCTCGGCGCGATCGCGGTCGCGCAGCGCGCGTGGGCGGCGAAGAACCCGCTGGCACAGCTGCGGGATCCGATCACTCTGGCGGACCATCAAGCGTCGCGGTTCATCGCGGAACCGTTCCACCTGCTGGACTGCTGCCTGGTGTCGAACGGCGGCGCGGCCGTGATCGTGACGTCGGCCGAGCGGGCGAAAGAACTCGCCCAGCCCGCGGTGCAGGTGCTGGGCTGGGGACAAGCGCACCCGGGCAATTCCTTCCGCCGCAACGACAATCTCGGTCTCGTGAGCGGTGCGGCGCAGTCCGGCCCGGCGGCGATGGAGATGGCCGGAGTGACCATCGAGGACATCGACGTCGCCGAGATCTACGACTGCTACACCTTCACCGCTCTGCTCACCCTCGAGGACTACGGGTTCTGCGGCAAGGGCGAAGGCGGCGAGTTCGTCGCGACGCCGGGCATGCTCGGCCCGGACGGCAAGCTCGCGGTCAACACCGGCGGCGGCCAGCTGTCGTCCTACTACCTGTGGGGCATGACGCCGCTGTCCGAGGCGATCATCCAGGCCCGCGGCCAGGGCGGCGAACGCCAGGTGCCGAAGCACGACACCGTGCTGGTTTCGGGCAACGGCGGCATTCTGGACCACCACAGCACGCTCGTGCTCGGAACGGAGGCATGACAGTGCGGATCAACCCAGTCGCCCGCGACGAGGAGTCCGCGGCGTTCTTCGACGGCACCGCGGCCGGCGAGTTCCGGCTGCTGCGGCGGCGCGGTACCGGCGAGTACCTGGACCCGCGCACGGTCCCGGACCCCGACGACGATCTGGAGTGGACGGCCGCCGCCGGAACCGGCACGGTGGTGTCGTGGTCGGTGGTGCACAAGCGGGCGCGCGACGGCGGCGAGCCGGAGCGCGTGGTCGTCGGCATCGTGGAGCTGGCCGAGGGACCGTGGTGGTGGTGCCGGCTCGACGCCGACCCGGACGCGGACCTCTGGCAGCTGCCGGTGCGGGCAGTGTTCGTGCCCTCCGGTCCCGAATCTGACCACGAGAAGGTGCCGGTCTTCGCACCGGCGGAGGAGGACGGTCATGCCCGCTGACGCCCCGGCCGCGCTTGTCGAACAGCGCGGACACGTCCTGGTCGTCACGCTCAACCGGCCGCACGCGATGAACGCGGTCAACGCCGAGTTGAGCGAACTCGTCGGCACCGCGCTGGACCGGGCCGAACAGGACCCGGAAACGCGCGTCGTCGTGCTGACCGGCGCGGGGGAGCGCGCGTTCTGCGCCGGCGCCGACCTGAAAGCCGTGTCGCGGGGCGAATCGCTCGCCGCGCCCGGGCACGAGGAGTGGGGCTTCGCCGGCTACGTGCGGCACCCGATTTCCAAGCCGACGATCGCGGCGGTGAACGGATTCGCCCTCGGCGGCGGTACCGAACTCGCGCTGGCCAGCGACCTGGTGGTGGCGGCCGAATCGGCGAAATTCGGGCTGCCCGAGGTGAAACGCGGCCTGTTCGCCGCGGCGGGCGGGGTGTTCCGGCTGCCGCGGCAGATCCCGCAGAAGATCGCGATGGAGATGATGTTCACCGGCGAACCCCTGGACGCCGCCCGCGCGGCGGCGCTGGGGCTGGTGAACCACGTCGTCCCGGACGCCGGCGTGCTGACCGAGGCGCTGGCGCTGGCGGAGAAGATCGCCGCGAACGCGCCGCTCGCGGTGCAGGCCAGCAAACGCGTTGCACTGGGCATTGTGGACGGTGCGATCGCGGCCGACGACAGCGACTGGGACAACACTCGGGAGAACGCCGTCGGGGTCATGACGAGCGAGGACGTCCGCGAGGGAACCCTGGCGTTCGTCGAGAAGCGCGCGCCGGTCTGGCAGGCCAAGTAAGCGTTCTGTACTCGGGAAAACGCGCTCTGTGCGCATCGACCGGCACCCGCCGGGGTCGAGATCGTGGCAGACTCGGCAGATGCGCGGGTGGGGGGCGACGCCGTGGACGCGGGCGCCGAAAACGGGGTGGCGGCAACCAGCGGTCGTCGTGGCGGCGATCGCGGCGGCGGTGCTCGTCGCGTTGCCCGCGGCGGCAGTGGCGTTGTTCCTGTCGTCGGCCGGGAACGCGACGCTGCACGACCAGATGAGCCGGGCGTGCCAGTGGGCGGTCGGCGCGGAGTGGTCCGGCGGGCTGCCGATGTCCCAGCCGTACCCGGGCGCGACCGGACCGACCGGGAAGGCGCTCGACGACGCCCGGCTCGCCGTCGCCCGGGACGCGGCTCGCGAGGTGCCGCGGCTGTCCGGCGTGCGGTCGACGCTGACCAGCAGCGCGAAGGTCAACCCGGTCCGGCCGGGCTCGCCGAACCCCGAGCAGTCCGCGATGTGGCTGGTCGCCCAGGACGATTTCGCCGCGCACCTGCAGGTGCTGGAAGGCGGCAAGGGCCAGGGGATCTGGGTGCCGAGCCAGTTCGCGCGGGCGCGCGGGCTGCACGCGGGCGACCAGGTGGCGATCCAGGGCGGCTGGAGCCCGCGGACCGGGGTGCCGCCGGGAGCGCCGGTGGCGACGATGCCGGTCGCCGCGGTGTACCGCGACCTGCGCGAGCTGCCCGACCAGCCGTTCTGGTGCCATCTGCAGCCGCTGTACCGGCCGAATCCGCTGAGCGAGGCTCCGGTCTTCCCGGTGGGATTCGTGTCGCGGGACGCGCTGTTCGGGCTGACCCCGGCCGATTCGGGCGTCGGCAGCATGCTCGAAGCCTCGGTCGACCAGAACGGGCTGACCACCGCGAACGCACCCGACACGATCGCCGGGCTGGAACGGGTGCGCGAGCGCACCGAAAACACTCCCGAACTGTTCGCGCAGCGCGGCCGGATGCAGTTCACGTCGTCGCTGGGCGGCATCGCGGACCGCGCGGACCAGGTCGAATCCTCGCTCGCCGCGACGGTCGTGCCGATCGGCGTCGCCGGGTCGCTGACCGGGCTGGTCATTTCGGCGACGGTCGGGTCGTTCTGGGTCGAACGCCGCCGGGCCGAGCTGGCGGTGCTGTCCGCGCGCGGGGCGGGGCCGGGTGCGCTGGCCGGAAAAGCGTTGCTGGAGCTGGGTTCCATCGCACTGCTCGGCACGGTCGGCGGCTGGTTCGCCGCGCGCGGGCTGGTGAGCGCGCTGGGGCCGAGCCCGCTGGTGACGTCGTCCGCGCTCGGCTTTTCGATCGGCGGCGCGGCGGTGGCGTTCCTGGCGACGCTCGCCGGGATCGCCGGGTCGGTCGTCTTGCGCACGCGGGCGATGTTCGACGCGCGCACGTCGCGGATCCGGCATCTGCCGTGGGAAATCCTCCCGCTGGTCGCCGCGGTGGTCTGCTACTTCGCGCTCGGCGACGGCACGCAGACCGGGCTCGGCCAGGCGGGCTCGGTCGCGCGGATCCCGCCGCGGCTGATCGTCGTGCCGTTGCTGCTGGTGCTGGGCCTGGCGATGCTGGTGACCCGGGTCGTGCGGCTGACCCTGCCGCGCGTGCGAGCGGTGCGGCGGGAACGCGCGGTGGCGTTCCTGGCCTGGCGACGGCTGGCTTCGGCCCCCGCGGCGGCAGCCGTGCTGGTCGGAGCAACCGCGGTACCGGTGGCGCTGTCGATTTTCGCGACCACCGTCACCAGTTCCGTCCAGCGCACGCTCGCCGACGAGGGACAGCTCGTGGTCGGCTCGGACGTCGTGGTGCATCTGACCGGCCCCGCCGCGATCCCGCCCGGCCTCGCCGGGCAAGCCGCGCTGGTCGACCGCTACGACTCGGCATACCTGGGCAGCAAGACGGTGAACGTGCTCGGCGTCGACCCGGCGACGTTCGGCTCAGCCGCGTTCTGGGACGACCACCTCAGCGGGCCGACCCTGCCGGAGCTGCTGGACGAGCTGTCCGGCGACAATGCGGTCGGCATCATCGCCGGAGTCCCGGACGCACCCGCGCAGGCGACGCTGAGCATCGGCGGCAAAGACCTGCCGTTGCGCGTCATCACGGTGGCGCAGCTGCCCGGGAAGAGCGCCGGGTTCCCGGAATTGCTGCTGCGCAAGGACATTCTCGCCAAGTTCGCCGGAGAGAGCGTGCACCGCGAGCTGTGGGCGCGCGGCGATCCAGCGCAAGTGCTGCCGGAACTGGGCAAAGCCGGGGTTCCTGCCGGGACAGTGAGCCGCGCGACCGACGTCACCGCGCACGGCGTGTACGGCGGAGTCACTTACACCTTCGCGTTCTTGACCGCAGTGTCCGCTTTGGTCGGTGTCGTAGTCCTAGTTGGACTGTTGTTGTATCTCAACGCCCGGGCTCGCGCGCGCCGCGGAGCGTATGTCCTCTTGCGACGGATGGGCATCACCTCGGGCGCGCATTGGCGAGCGCTTGCGTACGAAGTCGGCGGGTTGCTGGCGGCCGGATTCGCTTTGGGCGTCGGGTTCGCGGCCGTCGCGGTCTCGGTGACTTACGAGGGTTACGACCTCGATCCGGCGACGCCGCCTGGCACCGTGATCCCAGTGCCGTGGGGACCGGGTGGGCAATTGCTGCTCGCGGCGGTGGTCGTCGCGCTTGTCGTTACTTATGCGGCCCAACGCGCGGCTGCGCGGGCACTGCCTTCGGAGGTGTTGCGTGACACTGCCTGATGCTGTCCGGGGTACCGGTTTGACGCACAGCTATCGCACCGCCGGTCGTTCGCTGACCGCTCTGCACGAGGTGTCGATCGCCGCCGCACACGGCCGGATCACCGCGCTGGTCGGCCCCTCTGGCTCCGGCAAATCGACCTTGCTGCGTCTCTTGGCGTGCCTGGAACGACCGGACGAGGGCCGAGTGGAGGTCGGCGGCACCGACGTCACCGCGTTGTCCGCGCGAGCGCGCCGGGCGGTGCGGCGACGGCGGATCGGTTACGTCTTCCAGAATCCCGTCGACAATCTGCTGGATTACCTGACAGTGCAAGAACATCTGGAGCTGGCCGCGAAAATGCGCGGCACGGGACTTTCCCTGGCCTTGCTGGAGCGGCTGGGTCTGGACCACCGCCGAGGCCACCGCCCGCGTCAGCTTTCCGGCGGTGAGCAGCAACGAACCGCGCTGGCCTTCGCTGCGGTTGGCGACCCGGATGCGGTGCTGGCGGACGAGCCGACTGCGCAGTTGGACCGTTCGTCGGCCGGGTTGGTGGCGGAGGCTTTTCGCGCGCTGGCGGAGTCGGGGCAGACCGTGGTGGTCGCGACGCACGACCCGGTGCTGGCCGAGGCGGCGGACGATGTGGTGGAGCTGGTGGACGGGAGAGTCCGGTGAGTGCGCTGCTCAGCGTGTCCGACGTAAGCCGTTCGCACGGCGGGATGCCGGTGCTGCGGCACACGAGCCTGGAGCTGGCGGCGGGCGAACTGGTCGCGCTGACCGGTCCGTCGGGCTCGGGGAAAAGCACGCTGCTGATGATCGCGGGCGGCTGGGACAAGCCGGACAGCGGGACCGTCACCGCGCATCCGCCGATGCCGGACCTGCCGGTTTCGGAACAGCCGTGGCACGCGCTGGCTTTCGTGCCGCAGTCGATCGCGCTCTTCGAGGAGTTGACGGTCGCGGACAACCTGGCGTTCGCCGCGCGGACCGCGGTGGAGCCGCCGGATCAGTCGAAACTGCTGGAAACCCTGGACCTCGCGAAGCTGGCGGATCGGCTGCCGGGCGAGGTTTCGCGCGGGGAGCAGCAACGGGGCGCGGTGGCGCGGGCTTTGGCGGCGGGTCCGCTGGTGCTGCTGGCGGACGAGCCGACGTCGCATCAGGACCGTGCGCACGCCGAGATGGTGCTGACGGCTTTGCGCCGGGCAGCGGATCGCGGGACGGCGGTTGTGGTGGCGTCCCACGATCCGCTGCTGGCCGGGCACGCGGACCGGGTGGTGACGGTCGGCGAGTGAGTCAGTCCACTTTGGACGGATGCCGCGCGAGCGCGGTCACCTGGATGTCCATGTACGGGAACAGCGGCAGGTTCGACAGGATCTGGTGCAGCTCGTCGTGGTCGGCGACGTCCAGCACCGAGTAGTTCGCGTACTCCCCGGCGATCCGCCAGATGTGCGGCCATTTCCCGCTGCGCTGCAGCTGCTGGCTGTACTCCTTCTCGCGCGCGATGAGGGCGTCGCGGACCGCCGGGTCCAGGTCCGGGGGAATGCGGACGTCCATCCGCACGTGGTAAAGCATGGTTCTCCGATCGAATCAGGCCGGGTCGAGGACGAAGTTGTACTCGATCGTCTCGCCGTTGTCCGCGGGCTTCGGGTCGAGCAGCAGTTCCGGCTTCACCGCGGACGCGATGTCGTCGTCGTTGTGCTCGTCGCCCGGGAAGTACAGCTGCGCGGTGAGCAGTTCGTGGCCCGGCGCGGACACCTTGACGTGCAGGTGCGCCGGACGCCACGCGTGCCAGCCCGCCGCCGCGATCAGTTTGCCGCAGGCGCCGTCGGTCGGGATCTGGTACGGCGCGGGCCGCACGGTGTGGATTTCGAAGCGGCCCTCGTCGTCGGTGGTGAAGGTGCCGCGCAGGTTCCACTCCGGGATGTCCGGCGCGAACTGCGAGTACAGCCCGTCCGCGTCCGCGTGCCACAGTTCGACCTTCGCGCCGCCCAGTGCCGCGCCGGTGGTCGAGGTGACCTGTCCGGTCCAGGTGAGCGGCGTGCCCGGCTCGTTTTCGCGCGAGGGAACCGAACCGCGCGCGCCCTGCTCGGGGGCGTCCGGCACGTAGTAGGGGCCTTCGATGGTGCCCTTGTTGCCCTTGCGGTGCTCGGTGGCGACGTCCTCGACGACATGCTCGACCCAGACGTCCAGGAACAGCGGCCATTCGCCGTCCTCGCCGACGCTGATCAGCCACGATTTGAGGGCGTTGTACTCCTCGTAGGTCACCTTGTGCTTGCGGATGGTCGCGTGCACGGCCTCCAGCACCTCGCGGGCGAGCAGGCTGACCCGTTCCTTCGGGGTGCCCGCGACGCCGGCGAGCTTGTCGCTCTTGAACCGTTCGGTGGCGTTGGCTCCGGACGCGGCGGCGGTGGGGGAATGCGTGGCAGTCATGAATCCTCCTTGATCCATCGGGGGTTTCCGGCTCAGCGGTCTTGCCGGTAGTGCCGGAGCTTGCCGGGGTCGAGTGCGGCGCCGAGGCCGGCGCCGGGGCGGATGACCAGTTCGCCGTCCGCGATGCACAGCGGTTCGGCGAGCAGGTCGTCGGTCATGTCGAGGAAGTTGGACAGTTCGCCGGGACGGCGCGACGTCAGCTCGTACGCCGATCCGAACGCGACAGTGCACAGTGAACCGATCTGGCCGTCGATCTGGTTGCCCATCACGACTTCCAGCCCGAGGCCCTCCGCGAGGTGGTGCGTGCGCTGCGAACGCGTGAAGCCGGTGCGGGCGGTCTTGATGCTGATCGCGGTGGCCGACCCGCCGAGGATCTCGCGGGTCACGTCGGCCGGGGTCACCGCGGATTCGTCGGCGATGAACGGAACGTCCAATTGCGACACGAGCCAGCGGCGGCCGAGCACGTCGTCGGCGGGGCACAGTTCCTCGGCGTACAGCAGGTCGAGGTCGGCCATTTCCCGCATCGCACGGGCGGATTCCGCGGCCGTCCAGCCCCGGTTGCCGTCCACGTACAGGTCGACCTCGGCGCCGAAGCGCTCCCGCAACGCGCGGACCACCGCGGTGTCGAGGGAAACCGGACGGCGGCCGACCTTCACTTTGAACGTCGTGATGCCGTAGCTGTCGCGAATCCGTTCCGCCTCGGCGACCATCGCGGCAGGCTCGTCGAAGCCGAGCATGTGCGACACCTTCATGCGGTCGGTGTAGCCGCCGAGCAGTTCGGTGACCGAGACGTCGAGGCTTTGCCCGAGCGCGTCCCAGATCGCCATGTCCACAGCGGACTTCGCGGCCGGGTTGCCGACCGTGCGCCCGAGCCGCGCGTGCACGGTCTCGCGTTCGAGCAGGCTCAGGCCCACTACCTGAGGGGCGAACACGGTCTCGATGACGGCCACGATCCCGGCTTGCGTCTCGCCGTAGGTGAACGGCCGGGGCGGTGCCTCGGCAACGCCGACCACGCCGTCGTCGGTGTGCACGCGGACCAGCACGTGCTCGGCCGTGTGCACTTCGCCGGAAGCGAAACGCAGCGGTTTGCGGTAGGGGATGGCGAACGGGATCGCCTCCACCCGGGTGATCTTCATCGTGTCCTCCCTGACACGGGCACTTCGACGGGGAACAGCTCGCCGAGCGCGTCGAGCACGGCCGGGACCAGTGCCGAGGCCCGGTCGCGGTGCCAGGCGAGCGCGAGCTGGACGGTGGCCGCCCCGGCGAGGTCGCGGAACACGACCCCGGCCAGCGGCAGCGCCCGCGCGGACGCGGGGACGACGCCGACGCCGAGACCGCCGGCGACGAGCGCGAGCAGCACCGCGGTGCCGGCCGCTTCGTGCTCGCGTTGCGGGGTGAATCCGGCGTCGCGGCAACTGCGCAGGACCGCTTCGTTGACGACGGAATAGCTGGCCGGATAGGTGACGAAAGCTTCGGCGCGCAGATCGCTCATCGCCACGACCGGTTCCACCGCGAGCCGGTGGTCGGCCGGGACGGCGAGCACGAGCGGCTCGGTCTCGACGATGCGCAGGTCGAGGTCTCCGTCGGTGACCGGCGGACGCAGCACGCCGATGTCGAGGGTGCCGTCGCGCAGCTGTTCGCACTGCTCGCCGGTGAGCAGGTCGGCGTGCACCTCGAGTTCGACCTCGGGCAGCCGGTGCTGCAGCGCGCGGGCGACCTGCGGCAGGTGCGACAGCGCGGCGGTGCCGGTGAAGCCGATCCGGGCGAGGCCGCGGCGGCCGTCGGCGATGCGCCGGGCTCCGCGCGCGCCCGCCTCGACGGCGTCCAGGATCCGCTGGGCCTCGGCCAGGAAGAACCGGCCCGCCGGGGTGACCTGCACCTGCCGCGTCGTGCGGCTGAGCAGGGCGACGCCGAGCTCGTCCTCCAGCTGCCGGATCGCGTGGGAAAGCGCGGGCTGGGCGAGGTGCAGGCGTTCGGCGGCGCGGCCGAAGTGGCAGGTCTCGGCGACGGCGGCGAAGTACCGCAGGTGGCGCAGTTCCATCGGGCTGCCTCCTCACCGGCTCCTCGCGTGGTCCCGCTCACCGTAAGTTCCGGCATTGAGTGAAGACAAGGAGCGATTTACGTGCGATTGATAAACGGAATCGAATAATCACACCCTAGGTCAGGACTGGGTCTTGCCCTGGTGTGGCGGCGGCCACGGGCTGGCACAGTGCGGTAAACGCCCTGCTCAGGAGCCGATCAGTGCAGATCAGAGGCCCGTTGGAGGAGTCATGACCGAGACGCTGGACCACGCCGCTTCCGTAGTCGCGGACGCCGTGGTGGAGGACCCGGAGGCGGGCGTCTACCGCGCGAACCGCCGGATCTTCACCGACGAGGAGATCTTCGAACTCGAGATGAAGCACATCTTCGAGGGCAACTGGATCTACCTCGCGCACGAGAGCCAGCTGCCGAACCCCGGCGACTACTTCACCACCACGATCGGCCGCCAGCCCGTCGTCGTCACCCGGGACAAGGCAGGCGAACTGCACTGCCTGATCAACGCGTGCGCGCACCGCGGCGCGATGATCTGCCGGCGCAAACGCGACAACCGGCCGACGCTGACCTGCCCGTTCCACGGCTGGACTTTCCGCAACGACGGCAAGCTGCTCAAGGTCAAGGACCCGGACGGCGCCGGCTACCCGGAGTCGTTCGACACCGGCGGTTCGCACGACCTGACGAAGGTCGCCCGCTTCGAGTCCTACCGCGGGTTCCTGTTCGGCAGCCTCAACCCGGACGTGCTGCCGCTGACCGAGCATCTCGGCGACGCCACGAAGGTGATCGACATGCTCGTGGACCAGTCGCCGGAGGGGCTTGAAGTACTGCGCGGGGCCTCCACGTATACCTACGACGGCAACTGGAAGGTCCAGGCGGAAAACGGCGCGGACGGCTACCACGTCACCGCGACGCACTGGAATTACGCGGCCACCACGGCCCGGCGCAACACCGGCGAATCGGCGAACGACACCAAGACCCTCGACGCCGGGTCGTGGGGCAAGTCCGGCGGCGGCTACTGGTCGTTCCCGCACGGGCACCTGTGCCTGTGGACCTGGGCGGGCAATCCGCAGGACCGGCCGCTGTGGCCGCGGATGGCGGAGCTGAAGGAGCGCTACGGCGACGCCAAGGGCGAGTTCATGGTGCGCGGCTCCCGGAACCTCTGCGTGTATCCCAACGTGTACCTGATGGACCAGTTCTCGACGCAGATCCGGCATTTCCGCCCGATCGCGCCGGACAAGACCGAGGTCACCATTTACTGCATCGCGCCGAAGGGCGAGAGCGCCGAATCGCGGGCGTGGCGGATCCGGCAGTACGAGGACTTCTTCAACGCCTCCGGCATGGCGACGCCGGACGACCTGGAGGAATTCCGGTCCTGCCAGCTCACCTTCCGCGCGACGGCCGCGCCGTGGAACGACATGAGCCGCGGCGCGCGGCACTGGCTCACCGGACCGGACGAGGTCGCGTCGTCGCTGGGGCTGGACGGGGTCGTGTCGGCCGGGCAGAAGAACGAGGACGAGGGCCTTTATCCGGTGCAGCACGGGTATTGGCAGGAAACCATGCGCGCGGCGATCGCCCGCGAGCAGGCCGTTCGAGGAGAAGCCCGATGACCGCCGCCGCCGAGAAGACCATCACCCAGCACGACGTCGAACAGTTCCTCTACCGCGAGGCGCGGTACCTGGACGACCGCGAGTTCGAGAAGTGGCTGGACTGCTACGCCGACGACGTCGTGTACTGGATGCCTTCCTGGGGCGACGACGATCTGCTCACCGAGGACCCGCAGCGCGACATTTCGCTGATCTACTACCCGAACAAGGGCGGGCTCGAGGACCGGGTGTTCCGGATCCGCACCGAACGCTCGAGCGCGACGTCCCTTCCGGAACCGCGGACGAGCCACAACATCGCCAACGTCGAACTGATCGAGCGGCACGGCGATCTGGTGGACGTGCGGTTCAACTGGCACACGATGTATTTCCGGTACAACACGGTCGACCCGTATTACGGGACTTCGTTCTACACCGTCGATTTTTCCGGTCCGTCGCCGCTGATCCGGCGGAAGACCGTGGTGCTCAAGAACGATTACATCCACCACGTCGTCGACGTGTACCACTTCTGAGCGGAGGCGGTCATGAACCACCGGATCGCTCTGTCCTTTGAGGACGGCGTCACTCGCTTCGTCACCTGTGCGGCGGACCAGACGGTCGCGGACGCGTCGTACCGGCAGCGCATCAACATTCCGCTCGACTGCCGCGACGGCGCGTGCGGAACCTGCAAGGCGTTCTGCGAATCGGGGGAGTACGAGGGCGGGTCTTATCTCGAAGACGCGTTGAGCGCGGACGAGGCGGAGCGCGGCTATGTCCTGCCGTGCAGCATGAAGCCGAAGTCCGATCTGGTGCTGCAGATCGCGAGCACGTCGGCGGTCGCGAAGACGCAGGCCGCCGAGCATCACGGAACTCTCGTCGCGCTGGAACGGCTTTCGCCGACGACGATGTCGCTGACCGTCGAGATCAGCGATCGGGACCGGCTCGCGTTTCTGCCGGGCCAGTACGTGAACATCACTGTCCCGGGGACCGAGGTGACGCGGTCGTATTCGTTCAGCAACGCGCCTGACGACAAGCGGCTGACCTTTCTGGTGAAGCTCAGCCCGGGCGGCGTCATGTCGGATTACCTGACCGGGCGGGCGAAATCCGGCGACGAACTGACTTTCACCGGCCCGCACGGGAGTTTCTTCCTGCGCGAGACGGACCGGCCGGTGCTGCTGCTGGCCGGAGGCACCGGGCTCGCGCCGATCCTGTCCATTGTGCGCACTATGCGCGATTCCGGCGTGACCCGGCCGGCGCATCTCGTGTACGGCGTCAGCACCGACGACGACCTGGTCGAGACCGCGACGCTGGACAAGCTCGCCGCCGAGGTTCCGGGCCTGACCTGGGACTACTGCGTGTCGGATCCGGGGAGCGCCGCGCCGAACAAGGGTTACGTGACCACGCTGATCCGGGACGAGCACCTGCACGGCGGGGATGTCGCGGTGTACCTGTGCGGCCCGCCGCCGATGGTGGAGGCGGTGCGCGGGCATTTCGCGTCCGCCGGGTTCGAGCCGACCGGGTTCTACTACGAGAAGTTCGCGCTGGCGGCGCCAGTCCGGGCGCCTGAGATCCCAGTCGAGCCGGTTGTCGCGGCACTGCCGGAACCTGAACCGGAGCTGGAGTTCGTCGCGGGCCGCGCGCTGGCCGGGCAGGAGCTGTTCCCGGAGGTCGAATTGGCCCCGCTGCGGGCCGGAGCGGTGTTGTCCGCGGCGGAAGAAGCGCGAGTCGCGCGCACGATCGCGGGCCAGGAAATGCTGCCTGCGGCCGAGGAAACGCCGGGCGAGTACGAAATCGGCGAGGAACACCCGTCGGTGCACGAATCGGACGCCGTTTTCGAGGCCAGGCAAGCCCTTGAACTGGGTGCGCTCGAACTGACCATCGGACGGCTGACCTCGGGCCAGCTCGCCGGGTACCGGCTGCTCGCCGAGTCGACCGTGCCCTATGTGGACGGTGACCGGTTCCTGGACGCCGCCGCCTACACCGAAACCAACGCGGCGTTCCACGACTACCTGTTCACGCTCACCGGCAACGAGCACCTGCTGCAGGCATATCAGGCGCTCGGCGTGAAGGGCCACATGGCCGAGACGCTGCGCAACGCGACCTGGTGCCATCCGCGATGCACGCAAGACCACCTGGACCTGGTCGCCGCGTTCGAATCTGGGGACCGGGCGACCGCGCGAAGGCTGGTCGCCGAGCACGCGGAACGGTCGAAGGTCACCACCCGGCGGGCGATGGGCGGCGCGGCGGCGGGACCGAAATTCCTGTCGCCGGGGCGGTTCGCGGGCAAGGTCGTGGTGGTCACCGGGGCCGCGCAGGGGATCGGCGAGGCGACCGCCCGGCGGATCGCCGCGGAGGGCGGCGCGCTGGTGCTCGCCGACCGGTCCGGCCTGGTCAGCGGGCTTGCCGACGAGCTGCCCGAGGCCGCCGCGGTGGTCGCGGACCTGGAGACCTGGGCGGGCGCGCAGGCGGTCGCGGAAGCCGCGCTGGCCCGGTTCGGCCGGATCGACGTGCTGGTGAACAACGTCGGCGGCGCGCTGCGGTTCAAGCCGTTCACCGAGTTCGGCCCGGACGAGATCGAGGCCGAACTGCGCCGGTCCTTGCTGACCACGCTGTTCTCCTGCCGGGCCGCGCTGCCGTCGATGGCGCAGCGGGGCGGCGGGGTGATCGTGAACGTGTCGTCGGCGGCCACCCGGGGCATCCACCGGATCCCGTATTCGGCGGCGAAGGGCGGGATCAACGCACTGACCGCGTCGCTGGCGTTCGAATACGCCGACGCGGGCATCCGCGTGGTCGCGACCGCGCCGGGCGGCACCGAGGCCCCGCCGCGGCGGATCCCGCGCGGCGGCCCCGATCCGGCCACCGACCAGGAACGAGAGTGGTTCCAGGCGCACATCGACCAGACTGTCGGGTCGTCATTGCTCAAGCGGTACGGCACCCTGGACGAGCAGGCCGCGGCGATCGCGTTCCTGGCCTCGGACGAGGCCTCGTACGTCACCGGCACCGTCCTGCCCGTGGCCGGGGGCGATCCCGGCTGACGGAGGCATTCGGCGAAGCGGGGAGGACCGTGACGACCGCGGCGGAGGAGCTGGCCGGCCTGCTGTCCCGGGCAGGACGCGCCGTGCTGCTGTGCGGTCCGGCCGGGTCCGGGCGCACCACGCTGGCGCGGCGGGCCGCCGACGCGTTCCCCGGACCGGTGCTCCTGGCGACCGCGGCCGAATGGGAGAGCGACAGCGCGTTCGCCGTACTGCGGCAGCTGTTCCCGGACCTGTCGACCGATGGCGGGCCGCTGCCGCTTGCCGGACGGATCGCGGCGGAGTTGGTGCCCGGGACGTTGCTGGTGATCGACGACGCGCAACTGGCCGATGTGGACTCCGTGCGGACGCTGTCGTCGTTGCTGCGACGCCATCCGGCGACGCGGGCGACGGTCCTGCTCACTGTCGCGACCGGCGATTCTCGCGCTCGTGCGGACGTTCTGGAGCTGCTTGCCCGGATGTCCGGCGACGAGGTGCGCGTTCCGCCGCTTGACGCCGCGGAAGTGTCCGAATTGGCCTCGGCGCGCGGCATCGCCTTGCACCCGACGATGGCTGAACGATTGTGCCGCCACACTCTTGGCCGGCCGCGCAATGTCGTGCAGCTGCTGACCGAAGTTCCGCGTACGACGTGGGCGGGGTTCGATCCGAATCTGCCCGCACCGGCCGCGGTCGCCGCTTCGGTCCGCGAACGGGTCTCGCGGCTTTCCCCTGCGGCGGAACGGTTTGTCGCGGCCGCCGCGGTGCTCGGCACTGGTGCGGCGGTGCGGTCGGTGGCGTCGCTGGCCGATCTCGACGGCGATCCGTTGCCGGTGCTGGACGAGGCGTGTGCGGCGCGGCTGGTCGAACTCGCGCCGCGCGGACTCGCCGAGGTGGGGCCGCCGGATCCGATGGTTCGCGCGGCGGTGCTCGCCGGGCTGGGTCCGGAACGACGGTCGAAGCTGCAGCGGCGGGCGGCGGAACTGGTCGAGGATCCGGCGCGGAGCTTGCGATTGCTGGTCGCAGCCAGCCCGGTGCCGGACGCGAGTGTCGCGGATCGGCTCGACGCGCTGGCGGTCGAGCGGGCCGCGGCCGGGGCGTGGGGGACGGCCGCGGTGCTGCTCAATGACGCCGGGCGGCTTACCGAGGATGCCGAGCTGCGCCAGGCCCGGATCACCCGGGCTGTCGATGCGCTGATCGGTGCTGGCGATGTGTTCCGGGCGGCTGCGCTGGCTCCGGAAGTCGAGAGCGTGCGCGAGACGCCGCTGCGGGACGCGGTGCTGGGTTATCTGGCGGTGGTGCGGGGTCGAGCCGCGGAAGCTGGCGGACGGCTGAGCCGGGCGTGGGATATCGTCAACGCCTCGCGGGATCCGGAGACGGCCGCGTTGATATGTCAGCGGTACGTGCTTGACGCGCTTTGCCGGTACTCGGCGGAGGACCTCGTGCGGTGGGCGGATCGGGCTCTTGAACTGGCGGTGCCGGAGACTCCGGCCGCGGTGGAGGCGGCGGCGATCCGGGGTCTCGGGCTCGCTGCTTCGGGGCGGGCCAAGCAGGCTCGGCGGGATTACACACAATTGGCTGAGCGGATCCGGCATGGCGCGCAGGCGCAGCGGATCGTGATGGCGCGGGGATGGCTGAATCTGCTCACCGATCGGATCGACGACGCGCGAGTGGATCTGGAAAGTGCTGTGCCCACTAGTTATTTAGGCGGTTCGGCGCGGATTTCCTTGTGGGCGCAGGCTTGGCTGGCGCGGACATTGTTCCTGAGCGGAGAATGGGACGACGCTCTGCGGGTGGTTCGGGAAGCGCTTGTGCTGGTGGACCGGACGGGAATTGTGCTTACCGCGCCTTTGCTGCATTGGACTTCCGCCGCGGTGCACGCGTTGCGCGGGGATCAGGCGCGGGCGGAGGAGGCGTTGCTGGCTTGTGCTTCCGGGCCGCAGGATTACGAGATCATGCGGATTCCTGCTTTGCTGGCTCGGGCGCAAGTTGCGGAGGCGGCCGCGGATTCTGCTGGGGTTTTGCGGGCGTTGCATCCGTTGACGCGGTTGTCGTTGCCTGCTTCGGTGGATGAGCCGGGGCATTGGCCTTGGCATGATCTGTACGCGCATGCCTTGGTCCTTAGTGGACGGTCTGACGAGGCGGATGCGTTTTTTGCTCCGCATGAGCGGGCTGCGGGGAAGCGGGAGCATGCTTCGGCTCGGGCTCGGCTTGCTGCTGCGCGGGGGCGGTTGCTGGGGGCGCGGAATGATCATGTCGGGGCGGTGGCGGCGTTTGATGCTGCGGTGGAGATGATTTCGGGGTTGCCGTTGCGGTATGACCAGGCTCGGATCGCGTTCGCATACGGACAGACGTTGCGGCGGTTAGGTCGGCGGGCTCGGGCGGATACGCAACTGGTTGCTGCTCGGGACGGGTTCGCTTCTTTGGGGGCGGTTACGTATGTGGCTCGGTGTGAGCGGGAGTTGCGGGCCGGTGGGGTGCATTTGCCGCGGGGTGGGGTGGATTCCTTGACGCCGCAGGAGGAAGCGGTGGCGCGGATGGTGGCTCGGGGGCAGTCGAATCGGGAGGTGGCTGCGGAGTTGTTTTTGTCGGTGAAGACTGTGCAGTATCACTTGACGCGGATTTACGCGAAGCTGGGGATTCGGGGGCGGACTGAGTTGGCTGTGTTGCGGTCTGGGGAGGAGGGGTAGTCCTTTCTCGTCGCCTGGCGGCGACATCGGTCCTTGGTTGCGTGGGGCACCCCGAAGCCCAATTGTGCTGACGGGCGGTGGGTGCTTGTCAAGGCGGGAAAGATGCCTTGACAAGCCACCCCGAACCGTCAGCACTGAGGTTTCCCCCGGGTGCCGGTCACCGGGTTTATGCCGCGTGGGCGTGGTGGTGATGATAGTTCAGGCGGGTTTCGTGGGGTGTGCGGTAGTCGAGGGTGGAGTGCAGGCGGTGGTGGTTGTAGTAGGCGAGGTAGGCGAAAACCGCTTGCCTGGCTTGGTGTCGGGTGGTCCAGGAGCGGGTGC
>NZ_JARACH010000056.1:0-59800 GCF_029087445.1 Amycolatopsis sp. La24 | reverse complement strand
GCGGCTCGTCGCCTGGCGGCGACATTGCGTCCGTTGGTTGCGTGGGGCACCCCGAAGCTTGATTGTGCTGACGGTTCGGGGGTGCTTGTCAAGGCGGGAAAGATGCCTTGACAAGCACCCCCGAACCGCAGGAGAGCTTCGTATCGGGGTGCGGGGGAGGTGTGGGTGCCTCGCTCGTTGGGTGCACCGGTGCGGTTGGGGTGGGGTCGGGGCTAGCGCCCCAATGCCACATTGGGTGCGTCAGACGCACCGAACGCCACATTGGGTGCGTCCCATGCACCCAATGCCGCATTGGGGGCATCGCGGTGGCTGGCGGCGGACGGGGCGGTCCGTGAAGGGCTCCTTGAGGGAATCTGGGTCCGTGAAGGAGCCCCTCACGGACGGCGAAGTCAGCAGGTCAGCCCAGAGAGCGGGCGGCGGCGGTTGCCTGGTCGGCGTACGAGCGTCCGAACAGGACTGTGTGCACCAGGAGTGGGAAGAGCTGGTGCAGGGCGATTCGTTCTCGGTATCCGTCGGCCAAGGGTGCGAACTCGTTGTAGGCGGCCACGATTCGCTCTAACTGTGGGCAGCCGAACAGGTGCAGCATCGCTAGATCGGTCTCTCGGTGGCCGCCGTGTGCGGCTGGGTCGATTAGTACTGCTCCGTGTGCGTCCCAGAGGACATTGCCGCTCCACAGATCCCCGTGCAGGCGGGCCGGAGGCTCTGGTGGGCCAGCTACTGCCGGGATTCGGGTGCAGGCTCGTTCGAAGACGTCCGTATCAAGGATCTCGGCGGCCATCCGGACGTACGGGAGGATTCGGTGTTCGGCGTACCATTCCGGCCACGAATCGCTCGGTGAGTTGCGCATGGGTGCGGTGCCGATCCAGGCATCCGTCAAGCCGTCTGGGGGTGGGGCGCCGAAGGCTGGGGCTCCGGTTGCGTGCAGGCGCGCGAGGTTGCGGCCGAACTCCTCCGCGTGTGACGGCGTGCTCTCTGCCACTCGGTCCAGCACCAGCCAGGTGTCGTCCGCGCCATGTACCCGGGGGATCCGGACCGCGTCCGCTTCGGCGAGCCAGCGGAGTCCGGCTGCTCCGGCTCGGGTCGCGCCGGGGGCGTGGCCGCGTTTCACTACCGCTTCGACGCGGTGGGCGCCGTCGGTCAGGGTGATCTCACTGAGGGTGCCTGAGGCGCCGTGCGAGTCCGTGTTCAAACCGGTGAGCCGCGCCGCCGCTGCGGCCGGACCTTCGTTCTGCTGACCGGAAACCACGTCCCGACGCTACGGGCGCGGATCGGAGCGCGCTGAGCGGCAGGTGACCCGCGGCCGGTCTTGTCAACCCTCTGGCCTAGACTCGGATATCCCGGTCAGCAGGTGACCGGGGCGGTCCCGAGGGACTGTCCGCCCCCATCGTTTACCGCTCGAGGAGAAGACCTTGAAGAGCACCGTCGAGCAGCTCAGCCCGACGCGAGTGAAGATCAATGTCGAGGTGCCGTTCGACGAGCTCAAGCCGAACTTCGACGCCGCGTACCGGAAGATCGCCCAGCAGGTGCGGGTCCCCGGTTTCCGTCCCGGCAAGGTCCCCGCTCGCGTCCTGGAAAGCCGGATCGGCCGCGCGCCGGTGCTCGACGAGGTCGTCAACGAGGCCATTCCGGCCAAGTACATCGAGGCCGTCCGCGCGGGCGAGGTCCGGACGCTCGGCCAGCCCGAGTTCGAGGTGACCAAGCTCGAGGACCGCGAGGTGCTGGAGTTCAGCGCCGAGGTCGACGTGCGGCCGGAGATCGAGCTGCCCGACCTCGCCGGCCTCGAGATCAGCGTCGACGACGTCGAGACCACCGACGAAGAGGTCGCCGAGCAGCTCGACGAGCTGCGCGCCCGCTTCGGCACCCTGACCGGCGTCGAGCGCCCGGCCCAGACCGGCGACTTCGTGTCGATCGACCTGTCGGCCAGCGTCGACGGCAAGGCCGTCGAAGAGGCCTCCACCACCGGCCTGTCCTACGAGATCGGCTCCGGCCAGCTCGTGGACGGCATCGACGAGGCCATCGTCGGCGCGAACGCGGGCGAGACCAAGGTGTTCACCACCAAGCTGGTCGCGGGCGAGTTCGCCGGCCAGGACGCCGAGGTCACCGTCACCGTGCAGTCGGTCAAGGAGCGCGAGCTGCCCGAGGCCGACGACGAGTTCGCCCAGCTGGCGAGCGAGTTCGACACGATCGACGAGCTGCGCGAGGACCTGCGCACCCGGCTCGGCCGCGTCAAGACGATGCAGCAGGGCGTCCAGGCGCGCGACAAGGTCCTCGAGATCCTCCTCGAGCGCACCGACGTGCCGCTGCCGGAGAAGGTCGTCGAGGCCGAGATCGAGAACCGCAAGCACGACGCGATTCACCCGTTCGACCACGACGAGGCGCAGTTCGCCAAGGCCCTCGAGGCCGAGGGCCGCACCCTCGACGAGTTCAACGCCGAGGTCAAGGAGGAGTCGGAGAAGGCCGTCCGCACGCAGCTGCTGCTGGACACCATCGCCGACAAGGAGAAGACGTCGGTCAACGACGGCGAGCTCACCGAGCGGATCATCTACCAGGCGCAGCGCTTCGGCGTCAGCCCGGACGAGTACGTGCAGCGGGCCCAGCAGTCCGGCCAGCTGACCGCGATCTACGCCGACGTCCGCCGCGGCAAGGCTCTCGCCTCCGTCGTGCGCGGCACCACGGTGAAGGACGCGTCCGGGTCCGAGGTCGACCTCAGCGAGCTGTTCGGCGCGGACGAGGAAGCCCCCGCCGAGGAGACGCAGGTCACCGAAGAAGCGGCGGCGACCCCCGCGGAGTAAAGCTGTAAGCGAACTTGGGCGGTGTCAGGCATTCTGCACCGCCCAAGTTCGTTAGGGTCGGTTGCAAGATCTCAAGCATCTGAACACGACAGCGGCGGCGCGGCCCTCCGGCCGGCCCGCCGCCGGTGAAAAGGCAGGCAGACGTGAAGCAGCACATGCCCGAGGGGCGGACCGGCACCGCGGGGCTCAACCTCACCGACTCGGTGTTCGAGCGGTTGCTCCAGGAGCGCATCGTCGTTCTCGGCTCCGAGGTCAACGACGAGGTCGCCAACCGGCTCACCGCGCAGCTCCTGCTGCTCGACGCGGACGACGCCGAATCGGACATCCGGTTCTACATCAACTCGCCGGGCGGCTCGGTGACCGCCGGGTTCGCGATCTACGACACCATGCAGCTGATCCGCCCGGACGTGGCGACCTACGCGATGGGCATGGCGGCCTCGATGGGGCAGTTCCTGCTCTCCTCGGGCACCCCCGGCAAGCGCTACGCGCTCCCGCACGCGCGCATCCTGATGCACCAGCCGTCCGCGGGCGTCGGCGGCACCGCCTCCGACATCGCGATCCAGGCGGACCTGTTCAACAAGTGGAAGCAGGAGCTCGCGAAGATCACCGCCGAGCAGACCGGCCAGACCACCGAGCAGATCATCAAGGACGGCGACCGCGACCGCTGGTTCACCGCGCAGGAGGCGAAGGACTACGGCTTCGTCGACCACGTGCTGACCCGCGACAGCGGCCTGACCTCGAGCAACTGAGCCCCGAAGCACCACACAGGAGAGCATCATGAGCAACTTCCGGCTCCCGGGTGACTTCCGGGCTCCGCAGACTCCTCAGTCGCGGTACATCCTCCCGTCCTACGTCGAGCGCACCAGCTACGGCGTGAAGGAGTCCAACCCGTACAACAAGCTGTACGAGGAGCGGACGATCTTCCTCGGCGTGCAGGTGGACGACGCGTCGGCCAACGACGTGATGGCCCAGCTGCTGCACCTCGAGCACGAGGACCCGGACCGCGACATCAGCATCTACATCAACAGCCCGGGCGGGTCGTTCACGTCGCTGATGGCGATCTACGACACCATGCAGTACATCCGCCCGGACATCTCGACCGTGTGCCTCGGCCAGGCCGCCTCGGCCGCCGCGGTGCTGCTGGCGGCGGGCACGCCGGGCAAGCGCATGGCGCTGCCGAACGCGCGCGTGCTGATCCACCAGCCCGCCACCGAGGGCACCTACGGGCAGGTCTCGGACCTGGAGATCCAGGCCAACGAGATCCAGCGCGTGCGCCGCCAGATGGAGGTCATCCTGGCGAAGCACACGAACAAGGAACCGGACGAGATCAAGGCCGACATCGAGCGGGACAAGATCCTCACCGCCGAAGAGGCCAAGGCCTACGGCCTGATCGACGAGGTGCTCCCGTACCGGAAGGCCTCGGCGAACTGACCGCGACGGGCCGGTGCGCGGCGAATCCGCGACGCGCACCGGTCCGCTGGTCTACTGTCGGTCGTCGACGAGCCCGAAGGGGTCGGGTGTTCCCGACCGCGCCTTCGGACGGGTACCGTCGATGGCAATGCGTGTTGGTCCCGGGAACGCCTGGCAGTCCCGGGGCCGCCAGGAAGTAGTGCAGGTGCGCCCCGCGCACCGGAGGGGACGAGGTCAACGGCCATGGCACGGATCGGTGACGGCGGCGACCTGCTGAAGTGTTCTTTCTGCGGCAAGAGCCAGAAGCAGGTGAAGAAGCTCATTGCCGGGCCAGGGGTCTACATCTGCGATGAGTGCATCGACCTCTGCAACGAGATCATCGAAGAGGAGCTGGCCGAAGCCGGCGACGTGAAGCTCGACGAGCTGCCGAAGCCCGCCGACATCCACGAGTTCCTCGAGCAGTACATCATCGGCCAGGACGACGCGAAGAAGACGCTCGCGGTCGCGGTGTACAACCACTACAAGCGGATCCAGGCCGACGACAAGTCCGGGCCGAAGGACTCCAAGGACGAGCCGGTCGAGCTCGCCAAATCGAACATCCTGATGCTCGGCCCCACCGGCTGCGGCAAGACCTACCTCGCGCAGACGCTGGCGAAGCTGCTGAACGTGCCGTTCGCGATCGCCGACGCCACCGCGCTCACCGAGGCGGGCTACGTCGGCGAGGACGTCGAGAACATCCTGCTGAAGCTGATCCAGGCGGCCGACTACGACGTCAAGCGCGCCGAGACCGGCATCATCTACATCGACGAGGTCGACAAGATCGCCCGCAAGAGCGAGAACCCGTCGATCACCCGCGACGTGTCCGGCGAGGGCGTGCAGCAGGCGCTGCTGAAGATCCTCGAGGGCACCACCGCGTCGGTGCCGCCCCAGGGCGGGCGCAAGCATCCGCACCAGGAATTCATCCAGATCGACACCACGAACGTGCTGTTCATCGTCGCGGGCGCGTTCGCCGGGCTGGAAAAGATCATCAACGAGCGGGTCGGCAAGCGCGGCCTCGGGTTCGGCGCGGAGATCCGCACCAAGGCCGAGATCGAGGGCAGCGACGTGTTCTCCGACACCATGCCGGAGGACCTGATCAAGTTCGGGCTGATCCCGGAGTTCATCGGCCGGCTCCCGGTCGTGGCGACGGTGAACCACCTGGACAAGGAATCGCTCGTCTCGATCCTGACGCAGCCGCGCAACGCGCTGGTGAAGCAGTACAAGAAGCTCTTCGAGATGGACAACGTCGAGCTGGAGTTCACCAAGACCGCGCTCGAGGCGATCGCCGACCAGGCCGTGCTCCGCGGCACCGGCGCCCGCGGCCTGCGCGCGATCATGGAGGAAGTCCTCCAGCCGGTCATGTACGACATTCCGAGCCGCGAGGACGTGGCGAAGGTCGTGATCACCGAGCAGACCGTGCGGGAGAACGTCAACCCCACGATCGTGGCTCGCCAGCCGTCGCGCCGCACCCGCAGCGAGCGCGGCGAGAAGTCGGCCTGACCCGGCGGCCGCCGGGCGTTAGCAGGAGTCGGCTGTCCGGGTGTCGGCGGCGGGCGCGATAATGGACAGGATGACAACCGTGCCGCTGACCGCACCCCGGGGGGACGACACTGCCGACCCCGGCGAAGCGGTACCCGCCGAGGCCGAGCCTTCCGCCGCTCCGGTCGGCATTGTCGAGCTGAGCGAACGGGTCGCCGCGTCCGTGCTGACGCGCTTCCCGTGGCTGATCCGCGCGTCCGAGATCATGCTCGCACTGTTCACGCTGGTCTGCCTGGTGGCGGTCGGCACCCGGCTGTCGGCGCTGCCGCTGCTGCCGATCCCGCTGTTCGCGGTGTCGTGGCTGTTCCTGCGCCGCCTGCGCTCGTCGGAGACGCGGGCACAACAGCTGCGGTGGTCGCTGCTGATGGCACTGGCGGCGATGGTGGGGTTCTGGGTGATGTCCGTCGTGGCCCGCTGGGTCTCGTAATTTCTTCGCGGTAGGCGTCCTCCACGGTGGAGGATGGCGCGGTGGATGCGGTCGTGCAGTGGGTGTGCACCTCGTGGACGAAGAAATCCCGCGGCGGTGCGGAGGCGGCTCGCCGCAATGCGGCCCCGATCGCCTGCGGGTGAAGCTGGAAACAAGGCCGCACGGGAACCCTCGCCGCTGGCGTCGCCCTCCGGCGCACCACCTGGCCTGCGGGGAATGGCTGCGGTGGCAGGTGAATTACCGCTTGTTCGGTGTCTGCCGCGGGGGAGTGGCACTACCGGCTGGACACGCTGAACGTCGCGTACGGGCCAGTGTCGCCGGAACTGTTCCTCGAACTGGGGATTCTCCGCTGAGAAGGATCACGCCTTCTGCCGCAGATGCTTCCCCAAGAACCCCACCATGCTCGGCACCGTAGTGCGGAAGAACGTGTCGCTGTGCTTCCCGTGCGCCGTATACCCGATCGTCGGGTGCGTTTCCGCGATATACCGCCGCACTCCGGTGATGAACGGATCCTCCGTGCCGCAGTAAACCGCCGTCGGGATGCCCTGCAACGCTGACTGGTGGCGCAGCGGATCCAGCGACGTCCAGTCGTTCAGCCCGGTGAAAATGCGGCGTTTCGCCATTTCCGGCCACGACGTGATCAGCGCCGGAGCGATCGCGGCGACCGCGGTGGGCGGTTGGCGGCGTTCGGCTCGGCGGCGGGCGTACAGGAGCGCTCCGAAACCGCCCATCGACACTCCGGCGCACGCGAACGGCTGGCCGTCCGTGCCGCCGAAGCCGCGGGCGCGCAGCCACTGCGGGACTTCTTCCAGCAGCATCGCCATCGGGTCGTCGCCGGGGCGGACCTGGTGCCAGTAGTTGTCGCCGCCGTCGACCGCGACGAAACCGTACGCCGGCACGGCTTTGCGGGCGACGTCGCTGCCCAACTGCTTCAGCAGCCCGCTCGGCGCAGCGGAGCGGGCGGAACCGTGCAGGCCGTGCAGCATCAGCGACATCGGCAGACCGGCCGGCGGCTTCTTGCTCGGCAGCAGGAAAACGAGGTCCACTTCCCGGCCGCGGGCGTGCGAATAGACGCGTTCCACCCGCATGCTGCCCAGCTGCGTCACCGGTGTCGACGACGTGACGCCCAGCGCCCGCTGCATGGCCTGGTTGAACGGCACGACGCCGGTCGCGCTCCCCACCGCGAGCCCGGCGATGCCGAGGCCCGAAGCGCCCGCGATCAGCATGGACCGGCGGCTCACCCGCCTTCGGCCCTCAGTCTCCTCGGTCACCCGATCCCCCTCACCCATATAGCGTAAGACGTGAGGAAGGGACGAAACGTTGCCTTCGGAAGATCTTCACTCGGTTGTTGTGACCAGCCCCACGGACGCCCGGGCGGCGGCAGGGCGGTCTCCGAGCCCGACGACCAGCGTCACGCAGAGTGGCGCGAGCACCTCGGTCACCCCGTGGTCGCCCCGGCCGAAGTGGCCCAGCAACTCGAGGGTGACATAGCCGTGCACCGCGCTCCACACCTGTGCGGCGACGGTGAGCGGGTCGCCTTGGAGCCGTCCGGAGTCGATGGTGCGGCCGACGGCGGCGACCATGCCGCGGAATGACGACGCCGCCTCGCTGTCCTCCTTGGCCTTCATCAGCTCGCCGACCGGCTGTCCGTGCGCGCCCGCCTCGCGGAACATGAGAGCGAACAACTCCGGGTGCTCGACCGCGGTGCGGCGGTAGGCGAGCGCCAGCTGGTACAGATCGGCGACCGGGTCGTCGGTGCGCTCGACCGTCGCCATGTTCGCGATCAGCCGCCGGAACCCTTCTCGCGCAACGGCTTCGATGAGCGCGGACATCCCGCCGAAGTGCGTGTAGACGGCCATTGTGGACGCGCCGATCTCGGCCGCCAGCTTGCGGGCCTGCAGTGCTTCCGCGCCGCCGTCGGCCAGCAGCCGGATCGCCGCCTCGACCAGTTGCGTCCGCGCGTGTTCGCCCCGAGTCCGCTCGCTCATGCTTGCCAGTATTCCATAACTCTGTTATACCGGTGTCCATAACCACGTTATGGACGGAGCGGGTCATGGCGAATCACTTCCTCGAAGGCAACTTCGCGCCGGTCGAGCGCGAGTACACGAGCACCCGGCTGACGGTCACCGGCCAGCTGCCTGACTACCTCGACGGCCGCTACCTCCGGAACGGGCCGAACGCGGCCGACCCGGATCCCGAAACGCACCACTGGTTCCTCGGTCGCGGCATGGTGCACGGCGTACGCCTTCGCGACGGCCGGGCCGAGTGGTACCGCAGCCGCCGCGTCGGCACCGACGAGGGCGGGGCCAACACCAACGTCATCGGGCACGCCGGGCGCACGATCGCGCTGGTCGAGGGCGGGCTGCCGCAGTGGGAGCTCAGCGAGGAGCTGGACACCCTGGGCGTCTGCGACTTCGGCGGCACCCTCTCCGGGTACACCGCACACCCGAAGCGCGACCCGCGAACGGGTGAGCTGCACGCCGTCTCGTACCAATTCGGGCTCGGGAATCGGGTGCAGTATTCGGTGGTCGGCACCGACGGACGGGCGCGGCGGACGGTCGACATCGAGGTCACCGGGGCGCCGATGATGCACGATTTCTCGCTCACCGAACGGTATGTCGTGTTCTACGACCTGCCGGTCACCTTCGATCCGGACCAGGCCCCGGTGCCGGTCGACGTGCCCGACCCGCTGACCGCGCGCACCGGCCGCGGCGTGAGTTCCTTGCCGTACCGGTGGAATCCGGACTACCCGGCGCGCATCGGCGTGATGCCGCGCGAGGGGGACAACGGCGACGTCCGCTGGTTCGACGTCGGCCAGTGCTACGTCTTCCATCCGCTCAACGCCTACGACGAGGACGACCGGATCGTGCTCGACGTGGTCCGGCACCCGAAGATGTTCGACCGCGCGCTGCACGGCCCGGCGGAGGGCGAGCCGACGCTCGACCGGTGGACCGTCGACCTCACGCTCGGGAAGGTCGTCGAGGAACGGATCGACGACCACGGCCAGGAGTTCCCGCGGGTGGACGAGCGGCTGGTCGGCCTGCCGCACCGGTACGGCTACGCGACGGCGCTCGACGACCGGTCGCGCAGCGTCGGCGCGGTGTACAAACACGACCTGCGCAAGGGTTCGGTCGACGCACACCGCTTCGGTCCCGGCCGCGAACCGGGGGAGTTCGTGTTCGTTCCGTCCCGTGCGGACGCGGGCGAGGACGAAGGCGTGCTGATGGGCTACGTGTACGACGCGGCCGAGGCGCGCAGCGATCTCGTCCTGCTCGACGCGGGCACCCTCGAAACCGTCGCCGCGGTCCACCTGCCGGACCGCGTCCCGCACGGCTTCCACGGCAACTGGGTGCCCGCCGAAGCGTGATCAGGTGAGCAGACGCTGGTCCCCGGTGTAGAGGTTCATGCTGTCGCCGCGCAGGAAACCGATGAGCGTCATGCCGTTCTCCTCGGCCAGCTCGACCGCGAGCGACGACGGCGCGGACACCGCGGCGAGCAGCCCGATGCCTGCCATCGCGGCCTTCTGCACGAGCTCGAACGAGGCGCGGCCGGAGACCAGCAGCCCCAGATCGGGCGCCGGGATCCGGCCCGCCTGCAGGGCCCAGCCGAGCACCTTGTCCACCGCGTTGTGCCGTCCGACGTCCTCGCGCACGACGACGAGCTCACCGTCCGAAGTGAACAGTCCGGCGGCGTGCAGGCCGCCGGTGGACGAGAACACCTTTTGCTTCTCCCGCAACCGATCCGGCATCTGCGAGAGCACGTCGGTCTTCACCGCGAACTCCGACGCGCCGGGGGAGAACCGGCTGCGCAGCTTCACCGCGTCGAGCGCGGCCTTGCCGCAGACGCCGCACGACGAGGTGGTGTAGAAGTTCCGCTCGACGCCGGTGTCCGGCGGAGCTACTCCTTCGGCGAGTGCGATGTCGAGCACGTTGTAGGTATTGCGGCCTTGGTCGTCGACGCCGTCGCAGTAGCGCGCCACGGCCACGTCCTCGCGGGATCCCAGCACGCCCTCCGAGAGCAGGAAGCCGTGCGCGAGTTCGACGTCGTGGCCGGGCGTGCGCATTGTCACCGCCAGCGCCTTGCCGCCGACCCGCAGCTCAAGCGGTTCTTCGGCGGCCAGCGAGTCCGGCCTGCGCCGTTCGCCGGCCGCGGAGATCCGCCGTACCGGCCGTCGCACCGTCACTCTGCCCATCGCCTGCTCCACTCGTCCCGGTTGTCGTCTTCGGCGTCGAATTTTGTTGTCATCGACAAGACATTCTCAAGTCATTCGACAGTCATCCGGCGCAACGCCGAGGATCTGGTAAACCATTCCCAGCACCTCGTCACTGTTGGGAGGAGACCGCCGATGGCTGTCCCCGGCTTCCTTGCCCGTTCCCGCATCGTCGCACCGCCCGGCTGGACCCGCTGGCTCGTGCCGCCCGCTGCGCTGTCCATCCACCTGTCGATCGGCCAAGCCTACGCGTGGAGCGTCTTCAAGACGCCGCTGGAGAAGACCCTCGGACTGTCCGGCACGCAGTCCGGGCTGCCGTTCCAGCTCGGCATCGTGATGCTGGGGCTGTCCGCCGCGTTCGGCGGCACCCTGGTGGAGAAAAACGGTCCGCGCTGGGCCATGACCGTCGCCACAGTGTGCTTCTCCGCTGGGTTCCTGCTCGCTGCCCTCGGCGTCGCGACCGGGCAGTTCTGGCTCGTGGTGGCCGGCTACGGCGGGGTCGGCGGGATCGGCCTCGGCATCGGCTACATCTCGCCGGTGTCGACGCTGATCAAGTGGTTCCCGGACCGGCCCGGCATGGCCACCGGGATCGCGATCATGGGCTTCGGCGGCGGCGCGCTGATCGCGTCGCCGTGGTCGTCGGCGATGCTCGGCACCGCGCCCACGACCGGCGACATCGCGACGGCGTTCCTGATCCACGGGATCGTGTACGCGGTGTTCATGACGATGGGCGTGCTGATCGTCCGCGTCCCGGCCGACGACTGGCGTCCGGCGGGCGCGGTGAAGCAGGCCGCGGCCAAGCCGATGATCTCCACGGCGAACGTCTCGGCGGCGAACGCGCTGAAGACGCCGCAGTTCTGGTGTCTCTGGATTGTCTTGTGCCTCAACGTGACCGCGGGCATCGGCATCCTGGAGAAGGCCGCGCCGATGATCACCGACTTCTTCAAGGGCACCTCCGCGCCGGTCGGCGCCGCGTCCGCCGCCGGGTTCGTCGCGCTGCTCTCGCTGACCAACATGCTGGGCCGGTTCGTCTGGTCGTCCGCCTCGGATCTGGTGGGGCGCAAGAACATCTACCGGTTCTACCTCGGCGTCGGCGCGCTGCTGTACCTCGTGATCGCGTTGACCACGAACGGGTCGAAGCTCGTGTTCGTGCTGTGCGCGATGCTGATCCTGTCCTTCTACGGCGGCGGGTTCTCGACGCTCCCGGCGTACCTCAAGGACCTGTTCGGCACCTATCAGGTCGGCGCGATCCACGGCAGGCTGCTGACCGCGTGGTCGGCGGCGGGCGTGCTCGGGCCGCTCATCGTGGACGGGATCGCGGACAGCCAGAAGGCGGCGGGCAAGACCGGGCCGGACCTCTACCAGCTGTCGTTCTGGATCATGATCGGCCTGCTGGTGGTCGGGTTCGTCGCGAACGAATGCGTGCGCCCGGTGAAGGAGAAGTTCCACGAACCGGCCGGGCAGACCGCGGTGGGGAGCGAGGCGTGATGACGAGTGCCGAGGGCCGTTCCAGCGGCCGGACCGTTCTGCTGGTGATCGCGTGGCTGTGGGTGCTCGCCCCGTTCGGCTACGGCGTGGTCGAGCTGATCCGGAAGGTGGTCGGGCTGTTCGGCGGCTGAGTACCGCTGACCGGCACTGCCCGGAAATAAGCTCTGGACAAATGGTCAAGAGTCGTTGACCATTAGCCTCGTGACTGGGGATGACCAAGCGGGCTACGTCCCGCCGCACGACACTGTCCATGTCGAAACGACCGACCAGCTGCGCGCCGTGAGCAACGTCGTGCGGCACCGCGTGCTCGCGGTGCTGCGCGACGGGCCCGCGACGATCACGCAGGTCGCCGACCAGCTGGGGATCGCGAAAGGCAGTTCCAGCTACCACATGCGGGTGCTGGAACGGGCCGGGATCGTGCACGTGGTGCGCACGCGGAAGGTGCGCGGCGTGCTGGAGCGCTACTACGCGCACGTCGGCAAGAGCATCGAGCTGCCCGAACCCGCGGCGGGCCAGCGGGACGTGCTGCTGCAGCACGCGCTCGACGACCTCTCGACCGCGCCCGAGGGCTCGCACCGGTTCGTCCGGCTGCAGCACACGCGGATCAGCGAGACGCAGTTCGAGGAGTTCGAGCGCAGGCTGGCCGGGCTGCTCGACGAGCTGCGGGACGCGCGCGACGCCGACGAGGCCGCCGCCACGGTCGCGGTCGCGTTCTTCCGCCCGGGCCCCGGAGCGGCCCGATGACCAAGACGAAAATGCCTCCCGCGTTCAGTCGCTTGTGGACCGCCGCGACGGTCAGTTCCCTTGGCGACGGCGCGTATACCGCGGCGCTGCCCCTGCTCGCGCTGCTGCTGGACAGCGATCCGCTGGTGGTCAGCCTGGTGACGGTGGCGGTGCTCGCCCCGTATCCGGTGGCCGGGCTGTTCGCCGGCGCACTGGTCGACCGCTGGGACCGGCGGCGCACGATGTGGCTCGCGGACCTGGCCCGGGCAGTGTTGCTGGCGGCGACGGTGGCCGCCGGCGTGTTCGGCTGGCTCAGCATTCCGGTCCTGTTCGTGGTCGCGTTCCTGCTCGGCACCGGCACGCTGTTCTTCGACACCGCCGCGCAGGCGTACCTGCCGGATTTGCTGGCGCGGGACCAGACCTTGCTTCGCCGCGCCAACGGCTATCTGCGCGGAGCGTCCACCGCGGCCGGGCAGTTCGCCGGGCCGCCGGTCGGGAGTTTCCTTTTCACCGTAGGGAGAACGCTGCCGTTCGCGGTGAACGCGCTGACGTACGTGGCCAGCGCGGTGCTGATCCGGACGCTGCCGCCGGCACCGGTGCCGGAGCGCACGCCGGGCCGGTCGGTGTGGGCGGACTCGAAGGAGGGTTTCGCTTACGTGGTCAAGGATCGGCTGCTGCTCGGCCTCGCTTTGCGGCCCGCGGTCGGGAACCTGGCCTTCGGTGCGTTCGGCGCGGTTCTGGTGGTGTTCGCGAAGGACGCGCTGGGGCTCGATTCGGCTGGCTACGGCTTCTTACTCGCGGTGGAAGCCGCCGGAGGACTGGTGGGAGCGATGGTGCTCGCCGGGCCGCTGGAGAAATGGCTGGGCACCGGCACCGCGCTCACCGTCACCGCGGTGATCGAGGGCGGCGCGGTCCTGGTCTTCGGTCTCGCCCGGGATCCGTGGCTCGCCGGGGCGATGTTCGCGCTGTGCGGCTGCGCGATGGCGACGACCATGGTGCTCGGCGGTTCGCTGCGCCAGGTCGTGGTGCCCGCGCGGCTGATGGGCCGGGTCGCCGCGGCTTCGCGCCTGGTCTCGGCTTCGGCCGCACCGGCGGGCGCCGCACTGGGCGGCTGGCTCGCCGCGACGGCCGGAGTGCGAGTGCCTTACGTGGCGGCGGCTGGGGTGCTCGTGTCGATGACTTTGGTGACGATGAGCATGACGAGCAACAAGAAGATCGAAGAGGCGCTCGCGCGGGCGAAAGCTACTCCAGCGACGGCCATCCCGTGAGCAGGGTGATCTGCGGGAAGAGCACCGCGGCCACCGGCATGGTGGTCCAGATGACGACGCTGGCGTACGGCCGGGGAACGTAACGGTTCGCGACCGCCCCGGTCACGGCGGCGAGCGGGAAGACAAAGATCCCGTACAGACGGCAGAAGACGCCGATGATGTACACCACGTTGAGCGGGGATTCGGTGAAGGCCGCCGCGAGGCACAGGCTGAGCGCGGCGACCACGGCCACGAGCGCGAAGACGGCGTGCAGTGCACCGAGAACGGCTTGGCTGGTCCGGTTCGGACTGCTGGTGAGGTCCACCGGCCCAGCCTGCCCGGGAGTTGTGGAGATTCCGGGGTGGTCCGGGGGAGAAACGCGGGGAGGCCGGATATCTCAGGGCGAGCGCCGAGACGATGACCCGCACCCGGCGTTCCGCGTGTTCCTCGGGCCTGCCGCCCGCCGCGCCCCGAACCAGGCTGGCGGGTCACAGTCCGGCGAGCAGGCTTTCCTGGGCTGAATGGACGTGCGCCTCGGCCACTTGGGCCAACCGCTCCCGGTCGCCGCTGCGAATCAGTTCCGCCAGTTCGCGATGCTCGGCGACCACCCGGGCCCGGTAATGCTCATGGCCGAGCGAAACCCGTTGCAGCTGAAACAGAAACACCTGCGACCGCACCGCGTGCCACGCCTCGGTGAGGCGGCCGTTGCCCGCGGCGGCGTACACGCGGTCGTGGAACGCAATGTCCAGTGCCAGCAACTGCGGTCCGGGGGCCTTGATCCGCACCGCCTTCGCCAGGTCGGCGACCAGCGCGTCCAAGGCGGCGAGATCCGTCTCGGTCGCGTTGGCGCGCGCGGTGACGGCGGCCAGCCGGTCGAGGGCGGCGCGGACCGAATAGACCTCGGTGACGTCCTCGGCGGTCACGTCGACCACCGTGGTCGGGCGATGCCAGCCGCACCGGACCAGGCCCTCCCGGGCGAGCTGGGAGATGCCCTCGCGGACTGAACCGCGGCTGATGTCCAGCGACGCGGCCAGTTCGACCTCGCGCAACGGCGCGCCAGGCCGGAAATGGCCGGCGAAGATCGCTTCGCGCACCCGGTCGGCAGCCTCGTCGGCGAGCCCGCGGCGCGCCGCCTTCCTCAGGGGGGTGACTTCCACGTCCTAATGTTGACATTCGAACATCCGCCAGTCAACGTGGAGAGACCGATCCCCGCGCCGAAGGAGTGCCTCATGGCCGTCCGTCCCGCCTTCCACCTGGCCATACCGGTCGACGATCTGCCGAAAGCCCGCGAGTTCTACGGCGGTGTGCTCGGGCTGGCCGAGGGCCGCTCGGCGGACGCGTGGGTCGACTGGAACTTCCACGGCCACCAGGTCGTCACGCACGTGGTCCCGGGAGCCCGCGCGGAAGCGGGCCGCAATCCGGTCGACGGGCACGACGTGCCGGTGCCGCACTTCGGGCTGGTGCTCGAGGTCGACACGTTCCACGACCTGGCCGGACGGCTGCGCGCGGCGGGCACCGCGTTCGTGATCGAGCCGTACCAGCGGTTCGCCGGGGAACCGGGGGAGCAGTGGACGATGTTCCTGCACGATCCGGCCGGGAACGCGCTGGAGTTCAAGGCTTTCCGCGACGAGACGCAGTTGTTCGCGAAATGAACGTCCTCGTCACCGGAGCCTCGCGCGGGATCGGCCGCGCCATCGCCGTCGCCTTCGCCACCCGGGGCGACCGGGTCGCTGTCCACTGTGGATCCAACCGGGAGGCCGCGCGCGAAACGCTCGAGGCGCTGCCCGGTTCCGGGCATGTCCTCGTGTCCGGCGACCTCGGCAACCCCGACGCGGCGCAGTGGATCGCGGACGTGGCCGAGGAACAGCTCGGCGGGGTCGACGTGCTGGTCAACAACGCCGCGGTCGGCACCACCCCGGCCACTCGCACGCCGATCGCCGAAATGTCCTATGCGGACTGGCAGGACGCGTGGCGGCGCACGCTCGACGTCAACCTCTACGGCGCGGCCAACGTGTCGTTCCACGTCGCACGCCACCTCATCGCCCGCGGCGTGCCCGGCCGGATCGTGAACATCGGATCGCGCGGGGCGTTCCGCGGCGAGCCCGAATACCTGCCGTACGGGGCGAGCAAAGCCGCGCTGCATGCGTTCGGCCAATCGCTGGCGGTCCAGCTGGCGCCGCACGGGATTTCGGTCACCTCGGTGGCTCCGGGCTTCACCGCGACCGAGCGCGTCGCGGACCGGGTCACCGACGAGGTACGCGAGCAGAGCCCGTTCGGCCGGGTCGCCGAACCGGAGGAGATCGCCGAAGCGGTGGTGTTCCTGGCCTCGTCGGAGACGCCGTGGGCGTCCGGTTCGATCCTCGACCTGAACGGAGCCTCGCACCTGCGCTGAGTTGTGAGCTGAATCACGAATGCAGCATTTCGGGGCGGCCAGACGTCCAGAGGGGCGTGCGGATCGCAGGAAAAGTTATCGCCGGGGCGCTGTCGACGGTGGTGTTCGCCGGCACGGCTTACGGGTTCTCGACCCTGAGCGCGCTCGACGACATCACCCGCAGCGACGTCATCGGCGGCGGCGGATCGGTGGACGAGGGGCAGAAGCACGCCGACGGCGCGCTGGACATCCTGATGGTCGGCCGGGACTCGCGCAAAGGCCCGGACGGGCAGATGCTGCCGAAGAGCGTGCTGGAAGAACTGCGCGCCGGCGCGAACGGCGACGACCTCACCGACACGTTGATCGTGCTGCGGATCCCGGACGGGCAGCAGGAGGTCAAGGCGTTCTCCATCCCGCGCGACTCGTACGTCTCGATGCCCGGCGGAAAGGGCAAGATCAACGCCGCGTTCGGCCGGGGCAAGGCCGCCGAAGCCGCGAAACTGCGCGCGGCAGGGGAGACGGACAAGGACAAGATCGAGCAGGAGTCGATGACCGCGGCGCGCAAGGCGACGCGGCAGGCGGTCGAGGACCTCACCGGCGTCACCATCGACCACTACGCCGAGGTCAACCTGCTGAGCTTCTCCGAGATCAGCAAGGCCGTCGGCGGGGTCGAGGTGTGCTTGAAGCACGCCACCAAGGACGAGAACTCGGGCGCGGACTTCCCGGCAGGCAAACAGCGGCTTTCCGGCGGCGCCGCGCTCGCCTTCGTGCGGCAGCGCGACAACCTGCCCGGCACCGACTTCGGCCGGATGCGGCGGCAGCAGGTGTTCCTCGCCGCGATGGCGCACCAGGTGCTCTCGGCCGGGACGCTCGCCGACCCGGGCAAGCTGAGCGACCTCATCGACGCGGTGAAGAACTCGGTGGTGCTGGACCAGTCCTGGGACATCCTGGACTTCGTCAGCAAAATGCGCGGGGTGTCCGGCGGCGGCATCCAGTTCACGACGGTCCCGGTGGTGAACCCGGACTACCGCTACGACAAGTCCCATCCGACGGCGACCGCGGTGCAGGTGGACCCGGCGCAGGTGAAAGCGTTTGCGGCCGGGTTGGTCGGCGCCGCCCCGTCGTCGTCCGCGCCGCCCGCCGCACCGAAGGCAGCGGTGGAGATCTCCAACGCCGGCGGATCCTCCGGCCTGGCCGCACGCGTCGCGGATGTGTTGAAGGGCAAGGGATTCGCCGCGACCGCCGCGGGCAACGCCCCGTCGCAGCGGACGTCGATCGTGCGCTACCCGGCCGCGCTCGCCGCCGAGGGCGCGGAGGTGGCGAAAGAGCTGGGCGGACTGTCCACAAAGGAATCAGCGGACGTTCCGGCAGGGCACATCCAGGTGGTGCTCGGGAAGGTCTACTCAGGACCGGGGGTGTCGGACGGCGGATCCGCGGCTGGTGTGCCGGTGAAAAGCGACCAGCCGCCGCCCGTCACGTCAGACGGTGACAACTGCATCGACTGACGCCTCGTGCGTGGTGATGCCGGTTCTAATCGGCATCGCCACGCACGAGATCGCGGAGTCAGGTGGTGCCACCGCGCTCGCTTCGGGGAGACACCGACGGTCGCGTCGGCGGAGGTCGCGCGTGGTGGTGCGGTTCCAGCCGGATCGCCACGGCCTTCGAGGCCAGGCTTTCCATCACGGAATCGAGCGGCAGCAACGCATTCGCCTCGGGAAGCCCGCCGCTGCACACCGGCGATCCGTCGGATCCGCGACCGCGCGGAAGCGGGGCGCGCCGTGCGTCGTGAGCGGCGATCGCGGTGCTGACCGGGATCGCCGCTCACGAGCAGGTCACGCGTGGTGGTGCGGCTCCAGCCGAATCACCACGGCCTTCGAAACCGGCGTATTCGACTTCTCCGCCACAGAATCCAGCGGCACCAACGCATTCGCCTCCGGGAAGTACGCCGCCGCACACCCCCGCGCCGTCGGGTAAGCCACCGCTCGGAAGCTGGGCGCCCGCCGATCCCCGTCTCGCCATTCCGAGACCAGATCCACGATCTCCCCGTCCGCGACCCCCAGCGCGGCCAGGTCGTCCGGGTGCACGAACACGACCCGGCGGCCGTCCTCGATGCCGCGGTAGCGGTCGGACAGGCCGTAAATCGTCGTGTTGTACTGGTCGTGGCTGCGCAGCGTCTGCAGCAGCAACCGGCCCTCGGGAACCTCGGGATACTCCAGCTCCGACACGGTGAACGTGCCCTTGCCGGTCGCCGTGCCAGTGAACTCCCGCGAGTCGCGCGGCGCGTGCGGCAGCACGAAACCGTCCGGTTCGCGGACGCGGCGGTTGTAGTCGTGACAGCCCGGCACCACCGCGGCGATACGGTCGCGGATCAGGTCGTAGTTCTTCTCGAACGACCGCCACGGCACCGAGTGGTCGGCACCGAGCAGCTTCTCCGCAAGGCGGCAGACGATGGCGACCTCGGACAGCAGTTCGTCGCTCGCCGGAGCCAGGCGGCCGCGCGAGGCGTGGACCTGCGACATCGAGTCCTCGACCGTCACGAACTGGCGGCCGGATTCCTGCTCGTCGCGTTCGGTGCGGCCGAGCGTCGGCAGGATCAGCGCGGTGCGGCCGGGCACGACGTGCGAGCGGTTGAGCTTCGTCGACACGTGCACGGTCAGCGAGCACGCCCGCAGCGCCTCCGCGGTCCGGTCCGAATCCGGGGTGGCGGAAGCGAAGTTGCCGCCCATCGCGAAGAACACCTTGCCGCGTCCGTCGAGCATCGCGCGGATCGAGTCGACGGTGTCCCAGCCGTGATTGCGCGGCACGGTGATGCCGAACTCGCGGTCGAGGGCGTCCATGAACGGCTCGGGCATCTTCTCCCACACGCCCATGGTGCGGTCGCCTTGCACGTTCGAGTGGCCGCGCACTGGGCACAGCCCCGCGCCCGGCTTGCCGATCATCCCGCGCACCAGCGCCAGGTTCACGACCTCGGCGATCGTCGGCACCGCGTGCTTGTGCTGGGTCAATCCCATCGCCCAGCAGTAGATCGTGCGCTCGGACGTCGCGATCATCCGCGCGATGTGCTCGATCTGCGCGCGTTCGAGGCCGGTCGCCTTCTCGGTTTCCGGCCAGTCGATCTCGCGCAGCTGCTTGGCCCAGTCCTCGAAGCCGTGCGTGGACTTCTCGACGAACTCGCGGTCCACAATGGACCCGGGCGCGGCGTCCTCCCACTGCAGCAGCAGATGCCCGACCGCCTGGAACAGCGCGAGGTCGCCGCCGAGCCGGATCTGCGCGAACTCGTCGGCCAGCGGCGTGCCCTTGCCGACCACGCCGCGCACGTTCTGCGGGTTCTTGAAGCGCATCAGCCCGGCCTCGGGCAGCGGGTTGACCGCGATGACCTTCGCGCCGTGCCCCTTCGCCTGCTCCAGCGCGGACAGCATCCGCGGGTGGTTCGTGCCCGGGTTCTGCCCGACGACCACGATCAGGTCGGCCTGGTGGATGTCAGCCAGCGACACCGAACCCTTGCCGATGCCGGTGGTCGCCGACAGCGCCGCGCCGGACGATTCGTGGCACATGTTCGAGCAGTCCGGCAGGTTGTTCGTGCCGTACGCGCGGACCAGCAGCTGGTACACGAACGCGGCCTCGTTGCTGGTGCGGCCGGACGTGTAAAAGATCGCCTCGTCCGGGCTCGACAGACCGCGCAGCTCGTCGGCGATCAGGCCGAACGCGTCGTCCCAGGAGATCGGCTCGTAGTGCGAACCGCCCTCCCGCAACACCATCGGCTCGGTGAGCCGGCCCTGCTGCCCGAGCCAGTAGTCGGTGCGCTCGTTCAGTTCGGACACCGGATGCGCGGCGAAGAACTCCCGGCCGACGCGGCGTTTCGTCGCCTCCTCGGCGACCGCCTTCGCGCCGTTTTCGCAGAACTCCGCCATCTTGCGCTTCTCGCCGTCGACCTGCCGCGGCTCGGGCCACGCGCAGCCCGGGCAGTCGAAGCCGTCCCGCTGGTTCAGCAGCCGCAGCGTGCGCGCGGTGCGGACCGGGCCCATCTGCTCCACCCCGCGCGCGAGCGAAACCGCGACTCCCGGGATTCCGGCCGCCCAGCCTTTCGGCTTGCCCACTTCGAGGCGGGCTTCGTCCACGTCACCAGTCGGAGCTTCGCGAGTCATGGGTACATCGTCCGCCTTCGCGGCGCGGAACCCAAGACGGGGGTGGTCACACCGCCTCCCGCCGGTCCCGTTCGCGGCGTTCGGCCCGCAGCAGCGCGCGGTCCGCCGCGGTCACGATCAGCAGCAACCCGCTGGTCACGATCAGCACGACGGCCAGCCGGTGCAGCCCTCCGGAGTCGGCGTGCCCGCCATAGCACTGGGCGATGACCGTGGCCGCGACTATCGCGCCGAGGTATTGCGCGGTCCGGAAGAGCCCGCTCGCGGTGCCCATCGTCTCGGCCGGGGTTTCGCGGTAGAGCGTCGTCTGGTTGGCGACGCTGGTGAGCCCCTGGGCCAGGCCGAACAGCGCGGCGAGCACGAGCAGCCAGATCAGCGCGGTGCCGTCGTTGACGAACAGCAGCGCGACGGATCCGGCCAGGAGCGCGGCGCCGACCAGCAGCAGCCGCAGCCGGACGCCGGTGGGCTTCCCGGACAGCGCGGCCGCGCCCACGGCGATCCCGGACATCGGCAGGAGCAGCAGCCCGGCAGCGGACTCGGCGAACCCGCGCGCCTCCTCGAGCCACTGCACGTAGCCGAACATGATGGTGTAGATCGCCAGGAAACTCAGTGCCTGCCGCAAATACGTGCGCAGGACCGGACCGTTCGCGGCGAGCATCCGCAGGTCGATGAACGGCTTCCGGGCGCGCAGTTCGACCCTCGCGAAGAGCCCGCCGAGCACGATCGCCACGGCCAGCAGCCACAGATCGCCGATGCCCGGCTCCATCAGGTAGCACAGCAACACCAGCAGCGCGGCGGAAAACAGCGCGATCCCGGCGACGTCGATCCGCTCGGCCGGCTTCTCCGCCGGAGTGTCCTTCGGCACCCACAACAGGGTCAGCACGAGCGAAATTCCGGCGAGCGGCAGGTTCACCGCGAAGATCGCCGGCCAGCCGAAGAGCGCGATCAGCACGCCGCCGAGCGTCGGGCCGATCACCATGACCGTCTGCGCCGACATCGCCAGCACGGACAGCACCCGCGCCGGAACGCCTTCGCCGATTTCGTCGGCGCGCCGGCGCAGGACCGCCATCGCGGCCGGGAACCCGGCGCAGGTGCCGATGCCGAGCACCGCACGGACGCCGGTGAGCCATTCGACCGAGATCGGGATCATCCCGGCGATCCCGGCCACCATCACGACGGAAGCGCCGCCGAGCAGCACGCGCCGCGCGCCGTAGCGGTCGACGAGCAGTCCGACGACCGGTTGCCCGACCGCGGTGGCCAGGTACAACGAGGAAATCAGCCAGGCCGTGCGGCCCGGGCCGGCGCCGAAGGCCTGTCCGATCGGGACGAGCGCGACGGCGATGAGCGTGGAGTTGATCGGATTGAGCACGGCGCTCGCGACCAGCGGGGTCACCAGGCGCGCGCCGAAACGGGATTTCGCGGGGGCGGTCGCGGTGTTCGTCAGTGCTCCTCGGGTTTAAGGGGGTCAGCGCTGGGCGATCCGCTGCAGCAAGGGCAGCGCGCGCCGGACCGTTTCGAGTTCGTCCTCGGTCAGTTCGTCGGTCAGCGCGGCGGCGAGCCATTCGTCGCGGTGCTGCCGGATGCCGATGACGGTCTTGGCGCCGAGATCGGAGAGCGAGATCACGACGCGCCTCCCGTCGGCCGGGTCGCGCGTGCGGTTCAGGTAGCCGAGCGAGTCGAGCACGCCGAGCGTCGCGGCCATGGACTGCTGCCGGACGTGCTCCGCGGCCGCCAGTTCGGCCTGGGTACCCGGACCTTCGCGGTGCAGCCGGTTGAGCACGGCGGTCTGCGTCGGCGTGAGGATCTCGGCGTTGTCGACCTGCCGCAGCCTGCGGTGCAGCTGGCCGACGACGCCGCGGATCCAGCCCGCGGACTCGGCGACGCGCGGGGGGACGGGCGGGTCATCGGACATAAGCACAGTCTAGCCTGTTGAGTCCAAGCTGTGCATCCTCGGCCCGAAAGACGTGAAGGGCTCCTTCAGGGAATCTGATTCCCCGAAGGAGCCCTTCACGGACTTCGAGCTAGAGCGGCTGAGAGCTCGTCGCGGCGGGGGAGCCCAGTCCGACGATGTACCCGATCTTCTCGTCGTTGACCCCGATCGGCTGAACCTGGTGCACCACGATCGCCGCGGCGAGCAGCAGAACCAGGCCGACGATCGCCGCGATCCCGGGCAACCGGCTGGGCGCCGCGCCGCCGCGGCCGTAGACGGGCGACGGAGCGTTGCGGCGTTCGCGCTTGCGCCGCTTCTTCATGTCCTTCTTGGCGCCGAGCCACGCGTCCCGCTGGGCGTGCTTGCGCCACTCCGGGTCCATGAGGTCCGGATGGGTTTCCATCCGGTCGTCCGGATCCTCCGGCCGAGTCATCGGCGCACCGCCTTTCCCCCTGCGTAACCCCGCCGCGGCGGGTTCGTAGACTTGTCCATTGTGACCGAGAACGCTCCGCAGCAGAAAACCGACCTTCCGGGTGCCTGGGACCCGGCCGTCGAGGAAGCCCCGATGTACGACCGCTGGGTAGCGGCCGGGTACTTCACGGCTGACGCTTCGTCGGAGAAGCCGCCGTTCTCGATCGTACTGCCGCCGCCGAACGTCACCGGCAGCCTGCACATGGGCCACGCGCTCAACCACACCCTGATGGACGCGATGAGCCGCCGCCGCCGGATGCAGGGCTACGAGGTGCTCTGGCTGCCGGGCATGGACCACGCGGGCATCGCGACGCAGAACGTCGTCGAGCGCCAGCTGGCCGGCGAGGGCCTCTCGCGCCACGACCTGGGCCGCGAGAAGTTCGTCGAGCGGGTCTGGGAGTGGAAGGCCGAGTACGGCGGCAAGATCCTCGGCCAGATGAAGCGGCTCGGCGACGGCGTCGACTGGTCGCGCGAGCGCTTCACCATGGACGAGAACCTGTCCAAGGCCGTCCAGACGGTGTTCAAGAACTTCTACGACGCCGGCCTCATCTACCGCGCCGAGCGGATCATCAACTGGTGCCCGCGCTGCCAGACGGCGCTGTCGGACATCGAGGTCGACCACAGCGACGACGACGGCGAACTCGTGTCGATCCGCTACGGCGACGGCGACGCCTCGATCGTCGTGGCCACCACCCGCGCGGAGACGATGCTCGGCGACACCGCGGTGGCCGTCCACCCGGACGACGAGCGGTACACGCACCTGGTCGGCACCGAGATCGAACTGCCGCTGACCGGCCGGAAGATCCCGGTGGTCGCCGACCGGCACGTCGACCCGGAGTTCGGCACCGGCGCGGTCAAGGTGACCCCGGCGCACGACCCGAACGACTTCGAGATCGGCCGCCGCCACGACCTGCCGATGCTGACCGTCATGAACGAGCGCGCCGAGGTCACCGTGCCCGGTCCGTTCGAGGGCCTCGACCGGTTCGAGGCGCGTCCCGCGGTGGTCGCCGCGCTGCGCGAGCAGGGCCGGATCGTCGCGGAGAAGCGGCCGTACGTGCACGCGGTCGGGCACTGCTCCCGCTGCGACACGGTCGTGGAGCCGCGGCTGTCGCTGCAGTGGTGGGTCAAGGTCGCCGAGCTGGCGCAGGCCGCGGGCGACGCGGTGCGCGACGGGCGGACGAAGATCCACCCGGCCGAGCTGGAGAAGCGGTACTTCGACTGGGTCGACAACATGCACGACTGGACGATCTCCCGTCAGCTGTGGTGGGGGCACCGGATCCCGGTCTGGTACGGGCCGGACGGCGAGGTCGTGTGCGTGGGGCCGGACGAGCAGCCGCCGTCGGGCGAGGGCTGGACGCAGGATCCGGACGTGCTCGACACGTGGTTCTCGTCGGGGCTGTGGCCGATGTCGACCATGGGCTGGCCGGAGGAGACCGCGGACCTGGCGAAGTTCTATCCGACCAGCGTGCTGTCGACCGGGTACGACATCCTGTTCTTCTGGGTCGTCCGGATGATGATGTTCGGCGTGCAGGAGATGGACGGGCGGCAGCCGTTCGACCACGTCTACCTGCACGGGCTGATCCGCGACGCCAACGGCAAGAAGATGTCGAAGTCGCGCGGGAACGTCATCGACCCACTGGAGTGGATGGACGCTTACGGGGCGGACGCCACCCGGTTCACGCTTGCTCGCGGGGCCAACCCGGGTGCGGACATGGCGCTGGCCGACGAGTGGGCTGCCGGGTCGCGGAACTTCTGCACGAAGCTGTGGAATGCCAGCAAGTTCGCGATGATGAACGGGGCGACGGTCGAGGGGTCGTTGCCGCCTGCTGCCGAGCTGACCGAGTCGGATCGGTGGATTCTCGGGCGGCTGGCGGCGTTGGTGTCCGAAGTGGACGGGTTGTTCGAGGACTTCCAGTTCGCCAAGGTCGCCAATGCCCTGTACCAGTTCACGTGGAACGAGCTGTGTGACTGGTACTTGGAGCTGGCGAAGGTTCAGCTGTACCAAGGGGATTCCGCGCGGGTCGAGGCTACGCGGAAGGTGCTCGGGCATGTGCTGGACACTGTGCTTCGCTTGCTGCACCCGTTCGTTCCGTTTGTCACGGAGAAGCTGTGGACTGCCCTGACGGGTGGCGAGTCGTTGGTGATCGCGGCTTGGCCTTCGGCGGTTGAGGGGTATGCGGATCCGGTTGCTGATGCGCGGGTCGCTGACGTGCAGAAGCTGATCACCGAGATTCGGCGGTTCCGGGCTGACCAGGGGTTGAAGCCGGGGCAGAAGGTTGCGGCTCGGCTTTCCGGGGAGGCGTTCCCGGAGGGGCATTCCGGGGCGATTCGGTCGTTGGTGCGGCTTACTGAGCCTGAGGACGGGTTCTCGGTGAGTGCTTCGTTGGAGGTTGCGCTCGCTGGTGGCGTGGTGACTGTGGAGTTGGATACTTCCGGGACCATTGATGTTGCGGCTGAGCGGAAGCGGTTGGAGAAGGATCTTGGGGCTGCGCGGAAGGAATTGGCGCAGACTGAGGGGAAGTTGGGGAATGAGGCGTTTATCGCCAAGGCGCCTGAGCATGTGATCGAGAAGATCAAGGTGCGGCGGGAGACTGCGGTGGCTGATATTGGGCGGATTGAGGCTCGGTTGGCTGCGTTGCCTGGGGCCTGAGGTCTCGGGTGGCTCGTCGCCTGGCGGCGACATTGCGCACGGGTGGTTGCGTGGGGCACCCCGAAGCTGATTGTGATGACGGACGGCGGGTGCTTGTCAAGGCGGGAAAGATGCCTTGACAAGCACCCGCCGTCCGCATTTTGGCTTCGTATCGGGGTGCGGGGGTGGTGTGGGTGCACCTCGAGTTGGGTGCGTCGGTGCCGGTTTAGAGCCGTGAGGGGAACCCTGAGGGAATCAGATTCCCTCAGGGTTCCCCTCACTCGGTTTTAGCGGAGTTGTTGGCGGATTACCTTTGCTTCGCCTTCCATTCCCGCGTAGAGCGGGTGGTAGGGGGCGGCGGCCAGCAGGTTCAGGTCTTTGCCGTTGATCCAGGCGACGCCGGGGGCTTGGCAGGCGTCGTGGCCGAAGGACGGCGTGTAGGTGTCCACATAGGACGATTGGCCGTCCGCTTCTACTGCGTTGCTCACTGCTGCGTTCAGGGCTTCTTCCACGCTCGAGAGCCAGGCGTAGTCGCCGTTCGCGAAGGGCAGGACGTTCGGGCAATAGCCTTCTGCGGGGGCGATGCGCGGGTAGCCGATGGCCAGCACCTTCGCGTGCGGCGAGCGGGCGTGGATTCCGGCCAGTACTTGCTGGATGGCTGCTTGCGTCTTCGGGAGCAGCGCCTTGATCGTGTCCACGCCGTCGACGGTGAAGTGCTTCTGGCACGGGTTTCCGGTCGGGTCCGAGGCGCGCAGGGTCGGGCAGGTGTCCACCAGTTTGCCGAACAGGCCCGAATCGTTGCCGCCGATGCCGACCGTCACCAGGTCGGTGTCGGGGCGCAGTGCGGAGAACTGCGGGGCGTTCTGGCCCAGCGGCACGCTTTGCGGGGCGGTCATGTGCGAGGTGTTCGCGCCGCCGCAGCTGACGTCGGTGAAGCGGTCCACGTCCAGGGAGTCCGCGACCATCGACGGGTAGTTGGACGTCGAGCGGAAGCAGCCGAACGGATCCAGCCTGGGCAGCGGGATGAGCGGGCCCGACGTGTACGAGTCGCCCAAGGCGACGTAATGACGGTAGTGCCGGGGCGCGGCGCTCGCGGCCGCTGCCGTCGACAGAAGCAGTGCGATGGCCGCGATCGCGGCCAGCACGATTCGGATGGTGCGCATGCGGAACCCGTCCTCCCTAGCGGTCGACCCGCTTTACCTTTCGGCACGCGGGGCGCGAGCGCTCTCCGCCGATCGGGTGGTCGGGGCGGCTTTTCACCCGGCTGCTGGGTGATCTGCGGGTTTCCGCCAGGTCAGCAGGTACCGCCAGAAGACCAGCGGGCGGACCGTGCTGCCGGGAAGCAGGCGGGCGGCGTCGCGGCGGACGTCGGTCAAGGGCGGGAATTCCATGTGCACCGGGGCCTTGGCGACCGGGTCCGGGCCGCCGTTGAGGCGGTCGCCGGCGAAGACGATCAGCCTGGCCGCGAGGTTCGCGGGGACGGCGACGAGTTCGCGGGCGTAGTCGCCGGGGTGGCTCGGGCGGGCGCAGCCGAGGACGGCGAGGACGCCGCCGGGGGCGAGGGCGTCGCGCAGTCTCGTGACGGTTTCGAACGGGACGTGGTGCAGGGAGGCCAGGCAGGAGATGTACGCGTACGCCTCGGGTTCCAGGGGGTCGGTCGTCACGTCTGCACGGCGGTACTCCGCGGTGCCTGGTCCTGGCGAACCGGCGGACATCGCGCGGGTGATCATTTCCGCCGACGTGTCGATGCCTTCGACGGTCATGCCGGCGGCGGCCAGCTTGCGGGCGAACCGGCCGTCGCCGCAGCCGACGTCCAGGGCGCGGCCGGGGCCCGGCGGCAGGAGGCGGAGCAGGGCCGGGTGGTAGTGGTGGTTGTGGTCGAAGGGCATGCGCCCGACCTTGCCACGGATCCCCGCGGGCGCGATCACGCCGAAGCCCCGGGGGCGCTGGGCGCGCGGCGGCCCCGGGTACGCTCGACGGTGTGCCAGGCCGAACCTTTCGCCTGGTCTTCCCGGTCGCGCGACCGCGCCGGGACAGCGACTTCAAGGAGTGCACGAGTGCCGCGCGGTGAGGAGCCCGAGGAGACCCGGCGGCCGGATCTCGCCGATCCGGACAGTTTCGCGGGGGTCGACGAACTGGGCGCGCTCGCGCACAGCGACGACGAGGACGATCCCGGGAACGAGCTGGAGCCGGACCTCGACGCGCCGGACGCGGCCTACACCGTCGGCGGCGGTGCGCGCGGCGGGATCGGCGGCATCGGCCAGCTCGGCGACAACCTGGCGCTCGGCCCGGTCCCGGACCTGTCCGTCGAAGAGGGCACTGAGCTGCACGAACTCGACGACGAGGGCGCGCCCGCCGAGTTCGGCGACGAGAACGGCCCGGAGGCCCGCCGCGACCTGATGGCCGCCGAGGCCGAGCTGAACCAGCGCTGGCCGGAAACGAAGCTCGAACCGTCGCTCGCCCGGATCCAGGCGCTGATGACGCTGCTCGGCGAGCCCAACCACGGCTACCCGGTGGTGCACGTCGCGGGCACGAACGGCAAGGGCTCGGTCGCGCGGATGGTCGATTCGCTGCTGACCCGGATGGGTCTGCGTTCGGGCCGCTACACGAGCCCGCACCTGCAGCTGGTCACCGAGCGGATCGCTCTCGACGGACGGCCGATCTCCGCCGCCCGCTACGCCGAGCTGTACCAGGACATCGCGCCGTACGTGGCGATGGTGGACGGCGCGAGCGAGGACGGGGTGCCGATGAGCAAGTTCGAGGTGCTCACCGGGATGGCGTTCGCGGCGTTCTCCGACGCGCCGGTCGAGGCCGCGGTGCTCGAGGCGGGCATGGGCGGCGCGTGGGACGCGACGAACGTCGCCGACGCCCAGGTCGCCGTCATCACGCCGATCGGGCTGGACCACACCGAATACCTCGGCCCGACGGCGGTCGACGCGGCCGCGGAGAAGGCCGGGATCATCAAGCCCGGGTCGGTCGCGGTGATCGGCGAGCAGGACCCCGAGGTGCTGAACGTCCTGCTGAAGCGCACGGTCGAGGTCGACGCCGCGGTGGCGCGCGCGGGCAGCGAGTTCGGCGTGCTCGAACGCGAGGTCGCGGTCGGCGGGCAAATGCTGAAGCTGCAGGGCCTCGGCGGCGTCTACGACGAGATCTTCCTGCCGCTGCACGGCGCGCACCAGGCGGCGAACGCGGCCCTCGCGCTGGCCGCGGTCGAGGCGTTTTTCGGGGCGGGCAAAGACAAGCAGCTCGTGGTCGAGGCGGTGCGCGAGGCGTTCGCCGAGGTCGAGAACCCGGGCAGGCTCGAACGCGTGCGGGCCGCCCCGGCGGTGCTGGTCGACGCGGCGCACAACCCGATGGGCGCGCGGGCGCTCGCCACGACGATCACCGACGAGTTCAACTTCCGCCGGCTCGTCGCGGTCGTCGGCGTGCTGTCCGACAAGGACGCGCGCGGCATCCTCGACGCGCTGGAGCCGGTGGTCTCCGACGTCGTGGTCACGCGCAGTTCGTCGCCGCGGTCGCTGCCGGTCGAGGACCTGGCGGAACTGGCCGCGTCGATCTTCGGCGAGGACCGCGTGCTCGCCGAACCCGACTTGGAGACCGCGATCGAGACCGCGATCGGCCTCGTGGAGCAGAACGACGACCCGGAGGAACCGCTCGCGGGCGGCGGCGTGCTGGTGACCGGCTCCGTGGTCACCGCGGGCGACGCGCGGACGCTGTTCGGGAAGGAGCCGGCATGAGCGAAACCCCGCAAACGCCCGATACGCCGGTGAAGCCGCCCGCGAAGGACCCGATGAAGGGCTTCCGCGGCGTCATGGCGGGCACGCTGATCATGGAAGCGATCACCGTCGCGCTCGCGCTGCCGGTGGTCGCCAAGCTCGGCGGCGGCATCACCAGCTTCACCGGCTGGACGGTCATCGCACTGGCCGTGGTGCTGATCGTGCTGTGCGGGATGCTCAAGCACGTCTGGGCGGTGCCGGTGATCCTGCTGCTGCAACTGGCGATCATCGGGATCGGGATCACCCAGCCCGCGATCGCGATCATCGGCGTCATCTTCCTGGCCGCGTTCGTGTGGTTCCTGTGGCTGCGCCGCGACGTCGCGCGCCGGATGGCGGCGGGCACGTTGCCGAGCCAGCAGCAGCCGCAGGCTTGAGCCCCGCGCTCTGTGCCGCCGCACTCGCGCGAGGTGCGGCTCAGCGGTAGACGCTGACCTCGATCAGGTTCCGGTCCGGGTCGCGGAAGTACACGCTGCGGATCGGCCCGGTCGCGCCCGTGCGGTCGACCGGGCCCTCCTCGACCGGCACCCCGTGCGTCGCGAGGTCCTCGACGACCTGTTCCAGCGAATCGGCCGTGATCAGGCACAGGTCCGCGCTGCCCGGCGTCGGCCGGTCCGCCTTCGGCTCGAACTCGTGCCCGGCCTCGTGCAGGTTGATCTTGCTGGCGCCGAACACCAGCGCCTTGCGGCCGGCCCCGAACGTCACCTCGGTCATGCCGAGGACGCGTGTGTAGAAATCGACCGTCGCACCGAGGTCGGCGACGGTGAGGACGAGGTGGTCGAGCCGGTCGATGCGCATGGTTTCACCCTATTCCGATGTAACGGCCGGGCCGCCACGGCGACGGTGCAAGTGTGATCGTGGTGCGCGAGCTGAGCGTGGAGAACTGGGCGGAGTGGCGCGACCTCCGGCTGGCGGCGCTGCGCGAGGACCCGGGGGCGTTCAGCTCGGCACTCGCGGACTGGCAAGGCGAAGGCGACGCCGAACCGCGCTGGCGGGCCCGGCTGCGCGACGTGTCGCTCAACGTCCTGGCCGACCTCGACGGCGTTCCGGCCGGGATGGTCAGCGGGCACCTTTCCGAACGCGGCGACAAAGCCGAGCTGCTGTCGATGTGGGTCGCCCCGCCGGCGCGCGGCAGGGGAGTCGGGGACGCGCTCGTCCGGGCCGTCGTGCGCTGGAGCGAAGGGCGCGGGGCGGGCGAGCTGGCGTTGCGCGTCGCGGGCGGCAACGAGCACGCCATGGCGCTGTACGAACGGCACGGGTTCGTGGAGCGTCCGCTGTCCGGACCGAGCGAGTGCGAGCACGAGATGGTTCGGGAAGCACACCGAGCGTGACGGCCGGCTGTGAGCTTCCTCCTGCCGGGTGAGCCGTTCACCCGGCGGCCAGCCCGAGTTGGCCGCTTGGCCGTGGTCGCCGGATAGAACGGCCGCCATGACCGAAACGACCCCTTCCCGGCGCTCGGTGCTCAAAGCCGGGATCGCCGTCCCCGCGCTCGCCGCGGCAGGCGGGCTGCTGCTGCCCGGCTCCGCCTCGTCCGCCCCGCTCGTCCGCCGCGACCGTCCGGTGCTCGCCCACGGCGTCGCGTCCGGGGACGTGACCACCGGCTCCGGCATCGTGTGGTCGCGGGCCGACCGGCCGGCGCGGCTGATGGTCGAGGTCGCGCGCGACCCGTCGTTCCGGCACGCCCGCCGGGTGCCCGGCCCGTTCGTCACGCCCGCCACCGGCGGCACCGGCAAGGTGCGCGTCGCCGGGCTGGCCCCGGGCACCGAATACCACTACCGCGTCACCGCCGTGGACCTCGACGGCCGCGGTGCGAGCGAGCCGGTCGCCGGCCGGTTCGCCACCGCGCCGGTCGGCCGCGCGAACACGCGGATCCTGTGGAGCGGCGACGTCGTCGGCCAGAACTACGGCATCAACCCAGGACTCGGCGGCATGACGATCTTCTCCGCGATGGCCGACCGCCGCCCGGACCTTTTCCTGCACAGCGGCGACACGGTGTACGCCGACGGCCCGCTCACCGAAACCGTCACGCTCCCCAGCGGCGCAGGCACCTGGCACAACATCGTGACGCCGGAGAAGTCGAAGGTCGCCGAAACCCTCGACGAATACCGCGGCCAGCACGCCTACAACCGGCTCGACGCCAATTTCCGCCGGTTCGCCGCCGAGGTGCCCGCCTACGTCCAGTGGGACGACCACGAGGTCGTCAACAACTGGTATCCGGGCGAAATCCTCAACGACCGCCCCGAATACACCGAAAAACGCGCCGATGTGCTCGCCCAGCGCGCGTTCCAGGCGTTCCACGAATGGCATCCGATCGACCGCCGCCAGGCCGTCGACGGCCGGGTCTACCGGAGCTTCCGCTACGGCAGCCGGGTCGAGGTGTTCGTGCTCGACATGCGCACCTACCGCGACGCCAACACCTCGGACCAGACCAAGGCCGGCCACATCCTCGGCGACGCGCAGGCCCGCTGGCTGGCCGACGGGCTCCGGCGCAGCACCGCGACCTGGAAGATCGTCCAGGCGGACATGCCGATCGGCCTCGTCGTGCCGGACGGCAAGGACATCGAGGCGGTCGCCAACGGCCTGCCCGGCGCGCCCGGCGGCCGCGAGACCGAACTGGCCTGGGTGCTGAACCAGATCTCGCGCCACCGCGTGCGCAATGTCGTGTGGCTGACCGCCGACGTGCACTACACCGCCGCGCACCATTATTCGCCCGAGCGCGCCGCGTTCCAGGACTTCGACCCGTTCTGGGAATTCGTCTCCGGCCCGCTCAACGCCGGCGCCTTCGGCCCGAACAAGCTCGACCCGACGTTCGGCCCGGAAGCGGTCTTCGTGCACGCGCCGCAGACGCAGAATTCCTCGCCGGTGCAAGGGTTCCAGCACTTCGGCGAGGTGAATGTGGACGGTGCGAGCGGGGCGCTGACGGTCGACCTGCGCGACGCGACCGGGGCCTCGCTGTGGTCCAAGACGCTGCAGCCGCAGCGGCGCTGACCGGCCCGGCAGGCGCGTCGGATAGGCTCAGCGCCGAATAACACGAATCCGCACAAGGAGAAATACCGTCGTGACTGAACGCACGCTGGTCCTCGTCAAGCCCGATGGCGTCGCGCGCGGCCTCGTCGGCGAGGTCGTTTCGCGCATCGAGCGCAAGGGCCTGAAGCTGGCCGCGCTGGAACTGCGCACCGTCGAGCGCTCCGTCGCCGAGGAGCACTACGCGGAGCACAAGGAGCGCCCGTTCTTCGGCGACCTGCTGGAGTTCATCACGTCCGGCCCGCTCGTCGCGCTGGCCGTCGAGGGCCCGCGCGCGATCGCCGCGTTCCGCCAGCTCGCCGGCGGCACCGACCCGGTCGAGAAGGCCACCCCGGGGACCCTGCGCGGCGACTTCGCGCTGGAGACCCAGTACAACCTGGTGCACGGCTCGGACTCGCCGGAGTCGGCCGAGCGCGAGCTGAAGCTGTGGTTCCCGGACCTGTGATCCGGCTGAACCGGCACTGAACCGGCACTGATCCTCGCGGACGCCGGGCAGGGACTGCGGTCCCGGCCCGGCGTTCGTGTTTCCGGCCGCTTAATCCGCTGCCGGGGACTCGGCGCATCGGCTAACCTCCACCGGTGACTGCCCTGCCGCTGCCGCCGCGCGATTACCTGCCGCACCTGCGCTCGCTCACCGAGGCCTTCGCCGCGGAAGCCGAGGGCGACCTGGACAACCCGGTCCCGTACTGCGGCGACTGGACCAAGCGCGACCTCGTCGCGCATCTGGGCAACGTGCACCGGTGGGCCGCCGGCATCGTCCGCACCGGAGAGCTGAGCAAGCAGGAATTCGACGTCACGCCGAGCGGCGACCTCGCGCCCTGGTACGCCGAGAGCGCGGCCGAGCTGCTGGACGCGCTCGACGCGGCCGATCCCGCCGACGCGTGCTGGGTTTTCGGCGCCGCGGAGAAGACGAAGGCGTTCTGGTTCCGCCGTCAGGTGCACGAAACTTCCGTGCATTTGGTCGACTTGTTCGGCGCACGCGGCGCAACGACCCGGCTTGATCCGCTGATCGCCGCGGACGGCGTCTTCGAGGTGCTGGGCACGATGCTGCCGCGCGTCGCGCGCTGGAAGCACGAGGTTCCGCTGGCCGCGCCGATCACGTTGCGCACCACCGACACCGGGCACTCGTGGACCGTTGTGCCCGGCGAACCGCCCGAGCTGGGCGAGGGCGAAGCGCTGGCCACGGTCGCGGCGCCGGCGCAGGATTTGCTGGTGTCGCTGTGGAAGCGCACCGATGCGCAGCCGGAGATCGACGGCGACGAGGCTGTCGCGAAGGAGTTTCTCGCCGCGCGCATGACCCCCTGAGCGGATAATCCTGCGCCATTCAGGTCCCGTTCACCGCAGGGCCTTCCGGCGGTCGCGCCGATGGATTTGGCTGACCTGAGCCATTTTCGCGATCGTGGGGTACCTGGTGAAAAGATCAAGATCCGTGCTGCTCAGCGCCCTGCTCGTGCTGACGCTGGCCACACCTGCGCATGCCGACCCGCTCTCCGCTCCGCTCGGCCCGCCGCCGGTCGAGAGCGCCTCCGCCTTCTCCTCGGCCCGGGAGGCCCCGGCGATCGCCGCGGCGCCCGCCGCCGACGACGGCCTCGAGACCAGCAGCTCCACCAACGCGGTGGCTCCTGGTCTGAACCTCACTCAGTTCGACCGCTTCGACCCGAAGGGCTGGATCCGCGGCGACGCGCTGAGCGTCGACCTCACCAGCAAGGTCCTGAAGCCGACTTACCTCAGCCCGGGCACCGTTTCCGCGCGCACCCCGCTGTCTCAGCAGGTCGCTCGCGCCGGTGCGGTCGCGGGCGTCAACGGCGATTTCTTCGACATCAACGCCTCCGGCGCGCCGCTCGGCGTCGGCATCGACAACGGCGAGCTGCACAACGCGCCCGCGTCCGGCCACAACACCACCGCGGCGATCACCGCGGAGGGACGCGCGAAGCTCGCCGACATCTTCCTCGAAGCGTCGGTCACGCTGCCGGACGGCCGAGCTGTCCCCGCCACGAACTTCAACAGCCCGGTGCTCGGCAAGGACGCGCTCGGCGTCTACACGCCGCTCTGGGGCGCTTCGGCGCGCGCGACGTCGGTCGCCGGCGCGCAGAAGGTCATCGAGGTCGAGGTCCGCGATGGTGTGGTGACGCAGGTGCGTCCGAAGCCCGCGGACGGCCCGATCCCGGCGGGAAGCACGCTGCTGCTCGGTCGCGAAGCTGGTGCGGACGCGTTGTCGGCGTTGCACGTCGGTGATCGCGTGGGCGTTTCGTACGCGCCGCGGACCGACGCGGGCAAGATCGCGGTCGCGGTCGGCGGGAACAAAACCCTGCTGAAGGACGGACAGCTCCAGCAGCTTGACGACGTCACCCTCGCGCCGCGTACCGGCGTCGGCTTTTCCGCTGACGGCAAGCGGATGTGGCTCGTCACGGTGGATGGCCGCCAGGCCGACAGCCGCGGGATGACCGAGCTGGAAATGGCCCGGCAGCTGAAGCGGTTGGGTGCCGACGACGCGATCAACCTCGACGGTGGCGGCTCCTCGACGCTGCTCGCGCGCAACGAAGGAGAGGCTGCGCCGTCGGTGCGCAACTCGCCTTCGGACGGCGGGGAACGCTTGGTGCCCAACGGCATCGGCTTCGCGACGGTGGCCGGGAGCGGACGGCTGACTGGTTTCGCTCCCGCGCCCGCACAGGAGGGCGACAACTCGACCCGCGTGCTGTCCGGCCTGAGCCGCGCGCTCGTGCCGAACGGCCACGACGAGACGGGTGCCGCAGTGGCGTCGCGCCCGTTCTGGACCACGTCGAACCCGTTCCGCGGCACGGTCACAAAGAACGTTTTCACCGCGCAGCCCGACTTCCTGCACCCGGACGCGCGAGCCGACGTGACGGTCACCGCGCACCAGAACTTCGTGAACGGCCGCACGAAGCTGACCGTGCTGGGCAAGCCGGTGCGCCTCGGCGCGAGCACGAAGCAGGTCGCGCTTTCGGGCGCGGAGGCGCGCGGCGAGTTCCAGGTCTACGGCTACGACGCGGACGGTTACGGCACCTGGATCGAACCGTCGGACGTGAAGCTCGAATACGACCCCGCCGTGGTGAAGATCGAGCCGTCGGGCAAGGGTTTCGCAGTCACCGCGAAGACCGCTTCCGGGGCCACCGCGATCACCGTGCACGCGGGCGGGAAGACCATGCACCTGGCGGCGTCGGTGGGCACCGAAGCCAAGGTCGCGGCACCGCTAGCTGGTCCGGAAGGCTGGTCCGCCACGGTGTATCCGGCCGTCGTCGGTGCTGCGCTTTCGTCGGCAGAGGGACGCAACGGCGGCAAGGGCCTGGCACTCGACTACCGCCTCACCGGCACGACTGCCACGCGCGCCGCGTATGTCAACGCTGCCAACCCGATCGCGGTTCCAGCTGGCACGCAGAAGATCGGCATGTGGATCAACGGAGACGGCAAGGGCGCCTGGATCCGCGCGGAACTCCGCGACGGCGCCAACACCGCGTCCATTGTGGACCTCGCGCTGAGCGTGAACTGGACCGGCTGGCGGTACGTGACCGCCGCGGTGCCCGCCGGATTGCCCGACGGGCAGCGCCTCACCCGGTTCTATGCCGTGGAAACCGCGGCGGGCAAGCAGTACGAGGGCAGACTGGTGTTCAACGACCTCACCTTCGAGGTCGCGCCGACCACGGCCGTGCCGCACGATCCGGCCGTCCCGGACCCGGCGCTGGTCGCCAACGGCATGCTCGGCAAGGGCGGCCTGAAGATCGCGGTCGTCAGCGACGCCCAGTTCACCGCTGACGCTCCGGACGGCCCGCTCGTCGCCCAAGCACGCCGGGCACTGCGCGAGGCGGTTGCCGCGAAACCGGATCTCGTGCTGATCAACGGCGACTTCGTGGACCGCGGGACCGCGCCGGACTTCGTCTTGGCCCGCAAAATCATCACCGAAGAGCTGGACGGCCGCGTCCCCTGGTACTACGTGCCTGGCAACCACGAAGCCGAGGGCGGCAACGGCCTGAAGAACTTCCAGGACGCGTTCGGGGAAACGCACCGCGTGGTCGACGTCCACGGCGTGCGGCTGATCCTGATGGATTCCTCGCGCGGCTCGCTGCGTGCGGGCGGATTCGACCAGGTGCACATGCTGCGCGACGCGCTCGACAACGCGGCGAAAGACCGTTCCGTGCGGGGTGTGGTCGTCGCGATGCACCATCCGGTGAAGGACCCGAGCCCGACCGGAAATTCGCAGCTGGGCGACCGGAAGGAGGCCGCGCTGCTGCAGACGTGGCTGACCGGTTTCGAGGAGAAGTCCGGAAAACCGGCCGCCTCGCTGGCTTCGCACGCGGGAGTGTTCGGCCTGTCGCGCACGGACGGCGTGCCGTACCTGGTGAACGGCAACTCGGGCAAGACCCCCGCCGCGGCCCCCGGCGACGGCGGCTTCGTCGGCTGGACCCTGGTGCGAGTGGACCCCTCGGACCGCGGCCAGCCGGTGCGCTTCGAAACGCGCCCGAACGTCGACGCGCTGACGGTGACCGGCCCGGGCACTCTTTCGTGGGGCGGCACCGGAAAGGTGATCGCCGCGGTGACGCAGGAGGGCCGGTCGATTCCGGTGGCGTACCCGGTGAGCGCGGCTTGGGGCGGTCGCGGGGTGCACATCGGCAGCTGGCCGCCCGCGCCGTGGGACGTGGTGTCGTTCGACCCGGCCACCGGGACGGTGCGGGGGCTGCGCCCGGGGACGGCGGAGATCTCGGTGACGGTGAACGGGGTGTCCCGGTCGGTGTCGTTGACGGTGCGCTGAGTTTTTGAGGGGCGGGGCGGTCTTCGGGCCGCCCCGCCTTTTCGCTGGGCCGCGGGCTCGTCGTTTCCCTGTTCCCGGCCGGAGATCCACCCGGATTCCGTACCCGCGGCGGGGAAACCGGTCGAGAATTGTCGGTGCCTCCCTCTACTGTCGTTCCTCGTGGGAGAGTCGGCATCGGAACCAGCCCTCGTGCAAGCGAAGGCGCTGGTCAAACGGTTCGGAGAATTCGAGGCAGTCCGCGGCATCGACGTCGAGGTGCGGCGAGGGGAGGCGTTCGGCTTCCTCGGGCCCAACGGCGCGGGGAAGTCGTCGACGATGCGGATGATCGCGTGCGTGTCCCCGCGCAGCGACGGCGATCTGCGCGTCCTCGGCATGGACCCCAACGCGGACGGGCCGCGGATCCGCGCGCGCCTGGGCGTGGTGCCGCAGGAGGACAACCTCGACGTGGAGCTCACCGTCCGGCAGAACCTGCACGTCTACGGCCGCTATTTCGGCCTTTCCCGCGCCCACGTGCGGCGGAAGGCGGTCGAGCTGATGGAGTTCGCGCAGCTGTCCGACCGTGCCGAGAAACCGGTCGATTCCCTGTCCGGCGGCATGAAGCGGCGGCTCACCATCGCCCGGTCGCTGGTGAACGATCCGGAATTGCTGCTGCTCGACGAACCGACCACCGGGCTCGATCCGCAGGCACGGCATCTGTTGTGGGACCGGCTTTTCCGGCTCAAGGCCCGCGGCACCACGCTCATCGTCACCACCCATTACATGGACGAAGCGGAACAGCTCTGCGACCGGCTTGTAGTCATGGACGGCGGCCGGATCGCCGCGGAAGGCTCGCCCGCCGACCTGATCGCGCGGCATTCCACCCGGGAAGTGGTCGAGCTCCGGTTCGCGCCGGGGGAGCAGCAGGACGCGGCCGACCGGCTGGACGGGCTGGCCGAGCGCGTCGAGGTCCTCCCGGACCGCGTGCTGCTCTACACGATGACCGGCGAGGCCACCCTCGAGCGCGCGCACGAACGCGGCCTGCGCCCGTTGTCGAGCCTGGTCCGGCGCAGTTCCCTGGAGGACGTCTTCCTCCGCCTCACCGGCCGGACGTTGGTGGACTGATGACCATTCCAGCCACCGGCCGCGTCGTCGGCCGGTTCCACGGCGCCTGGCTGCGAGTCGAGGGCTACTGGACCTGGTACCGCAGGCACTGGCTCAGCACGCTCTACTCCACCGGCCTGCAACCGGTGCTGTTCCTCGCCGCGATGGGGCTCGGGTTCGGATCGCAGGTCAAAGCCGGTCCGGCGACCGGCGGGGTGTCGTACCTGGTGTACGTCGCCCCGGCGCTGCTCGTCGCCGGCGCGGCGCAGCAAGGCGTCAGCGAATCGAGTTATCCGGTCCTCAGCGGATTCAAATGGCAGAAGGACTATCTGGCGGTCACCGCGACGCCGGTGTCCCCGGGCCAGGTCCTCGGCGGGCACCAGATCTGGACCATGCTGCGGCTCGCCCTTTCCGGCACGGTCTACGCCCTCATCGCGTGGTTGTTCGGCGCCTGGGACAACGCGGGGGCGCTGCTGGTGGTCCTCGTCGGCGTCCTCACCGGGCTCGCGTGCGGATCGCTGATCGCCGGGCTGGCGGCGTGGACCTTCGACGAGGGACAGCGGTTCGGGCTGATCTTCCGGTTCGTCGTCATCCCGATGACCCTGTTCTCCGGCACGTTCTTCCCGATCACCCAGCTGCCGCTGTACCTGCGCTGGCTCGCCTGGATCTCCCCGCTGTGGCACGGCACCGAGCTTTCCCGCGCCGCCACGCTCGGCGGGCGGGAGCTGCTCCCGGTGCTCGGGCACCTTGCGTATCTGGCAGCACTGGTGGCGATCGGCTGGACGATCGCGCACCGCGGCTTCTACCGACGGCTGGTGGCGTGATGACCGACCTGCAGAGCGCCCCGATTCTCCCGCAGCGGCGCGGAATTCTGCTCCGCGTCCTGCCCGCGGGCATGTACAGCGGCCGCGCCACCGCGTTGATCGAACGCGCGCTCACCGTCTACGGACGGTCGTGGACGATGCTCGCGTCCGGCGCGCTCGAGCCGTTGTTCTACCTGCTCGCGTTCCAGGTCGGCTTCGGCAAACTGGTCACCACCGTGCCGGGGCCGGACGGGCAGCCGATGAGCTATGTCGCGTTCGTCGCGCCCGCGCTGCTGGCGTCGTCGGCGATGAACGGCGCGGTCTTCGAGTGCACGTACAACCTGTTCTTCAAACTGCGCTACGCCAAGACGTACGACGCGATGCTGGCGACCCCGGTCGGCCCGCTCGACGTCGCGCTCGGCGAGATCGCGTGGGCGATGATGCGCGGCGGCCTGTATTCGGTCGCGTTCCTGGCGGTCACCGGCGTCATGGGGCTGCTCACGTCGTGGTGGGCGCTGCTGCTCCTGCCCGCCGCGCTGCTCGTGTCGTTCGCGTTCGCGGCCATCAGCATCGCGCTGGTCAGCTTCCTGAAGTCGACGTCGCAATTCGACTACATCCAGCTCGTCCTGATGCCGATGTTCCTGTTCTCCACCACGTTCTTCCCGATCACGGTCTACCCGGAGGCGCTGCAGTGGGCGGTCCGCTGCTTCCCGCTCTACCACGGGATCGAGCTGATGCGCGGGCTCGCGACCGGCATCTTCTCCTGGAGCATGCTCGGCAATCTGGCGTACCTGCTGGTGCTCGCCGCGATCGGGATCTGGGGCGCGACAAGGAGGATCGCGAAACTGCTGCTTACCTGAATACCGAACGCTGAACGCGGCTCAGCGGGCCGGGCTGGGCAGTCCGTTCTGCGCGGGCGCCACCGCGGTCCGGGCGTCGACTAGACCATGGCCGTAGAAGCCGTTGTATCCGTCGTAGCCGGAGCAGTAGGCGTCCTGGGCGCCGTCGCCGGTGAGGTCGTAGTCGTCCGGGCACGGCATGGACGTCGCGCGGGAGTCCAGCGCACGGCGCAGCTCGGCGGCCGTCCACGTGGGATGCACCGATTTGAGCAGCGCCAGCACCCCGGCGACGTGCGGCGCGGCCATCGACGTCCCGCACATCGGCGCGTAACCGCCCGGAACGGTCGAAACCACGCAGCGGTCGTCGTCGCCGCCCGGGGCCGTGACATCGACCACACCGAGCCCGTACGAGCTGTAGCCCGACTTCACCCGGTCCGGGCTGATCGCCGACGCCGTCACCACGTCCCGCAGCCCGGCCGGCAGCGCCTCGCACTTCCCGGCGGCGGACGGCGAACCCGAGCGGCCCGACGGAGTGAGGTCGACCGCCTCGTTGGTCGCGGCGGCGACGTTCAGCGTGCCTTGGGAAGTCGCGTACTCCACGGCTCGCGCCAGCACCTCGTGCACCACGCCGCGGTCGTTGCCGCGCACGCAGGACAGCGACCACGGGTTCACGAACCAGCTGCTGTTGGCGATCGGCAGATGCCGCGCCGCCGACCACATGATCCCGCAGACCGCCGCCTCGGGATCGGCGTAACCGCGGTCGTCGATCACCTTCACCGACGCGATCCGCACGCCCGGCGCGACGCCGGTGATGCCCTTGCGGTCGTCGGCCGCGGCGATGATGCCCGCGACGTGCGTGCCGTGCGCGGAGGTCGTCGGCTGCCACGCGGCCGGGCTCGGGTCCGGGACGCCGGTGAGACAACCCGCCGAATCGTCCGGGTCGATCGCTGCGGCGAGGTCGGGGTGTTTCGGGTCGACGCCGGAGTCCAGGACGCCGACGACCACTGAGCGACTGCCTTCGGTGACCTGGTGCGCGGCCGGGGCACCGATCAGGTTCATGTCCCATTGCTGCGAGGAGAGGTCCGCCGCGGGCACTCGCGCCGGGTCGCTGAGCGGGAGTGTGGCTCGAGCGGGCTGGGCGGCGGCACCTGGCTGTTCGGCGGCTGTCCGGGTGGCTTGCGCGCTGAACGCCCGCTCCGGGCCGAGACGGTCCGCGAACGCCCGATCGGCTGACGTGACGACCGCCACGGAAATCTGCGGGTAGTAGCCGACGAGCTGCCCGCAGCCCGCGCTCGCCTGCTGGCGGGCGGAAGATTCCGGGGTCCCGCGGTCGAACGCGACGACGTAGCGCACCGCCCGCCCGCCCGAGGCGCATCCGGGGCTCGCGACGGCGGCCGGGGAGACCGCCGCGCAGCCGGCGAGGACCAGGAGGGAGCACACGGCCGCCCGCAGCGGCCGCGCCAGCACAGACACCGGACCTCCCACCGCGCGCAGGGTTGTGCCGGGCGCCCCGCGCGAGCGCCCGAGCCCGCACGCTAACCACCCCGGGCCCGGCGCGACAAGCGAAGCGCGGAAGTTAGCCCGGGCGCATGATCGCGGCACGCCCGGGCGCCTGGCGCGGGACACCGACTACACCGGGTGTCCCCCCGGGTGTGGGATACTCGCGTTGGCCGCTGCGCCGACGGGCATCCCGCTCGCGTCGTGAGCGGCCCGGAGGAGTGCCGGACCGGCACCACGCGCGTCGCCCCCGGGAGGCCGGGCCAAGGTCGATGTCGTGGCGGGTGGCCCGGGGGTCGCGAGCAGGCCGGCACCCCGCCGAGCAGACCAGGAACCGAGCGGCCGCCGACCCGGCGGACCGCACGGCTGCCAGCAGGATTCCCGCCGCTGGTCACCACCACGGCGGGCACGGAACAGAAAGGGCCCCTGCGCGGCCGCGTCACCACCGGTGCGAACCGGCTGACGCGCCCGGGGGCGGAGGAGACATATGTCGAACGCGGACACACCCGCCGATCAGACCGGCGGGAATACCGTCGCACCCACGACCAGCAGGCTGGGCGAGCTGCCGCCGCGCATCCGCGTGCACGCGCTGGCGAAGCTGCTCGGCCTGAGCAGCCGCGACCTGCTCGGCAAGCTCGCCGAGCTGGGGGAGAGCCCCCGCAGCGCCCAGTCGAGCGTGACCAAGGAGGTCGCGCACCGCGTCGCGGTCATCCTCGACGCGGAGGCCTCGGGCGAGACCGGCGACGCCGCCGAGCAGGCCAGCGACCAGGCGACCGCGGACGCCCAGGGCGGCGATGCCGCCCAGACGGCCGCTGCTTCGGACGCCGCCGCCCAGGGCGGCGTTTCGCAGGAGAACGAGACCCCGGAAGCCACCCAGGGTGCTGCCGCGCAGGACGACTCCGCCGCACCGGCCCCCGCGTCCTCCGAAGCCGCCGACCAGGGCGCTGCTCCGAGCGAATCCGCCGCCCCGGAAGCCGCCGCCGCGCAGGCGACGGGCACCGCGCCGGAAGGTGCCGCGCAGGCAGCTGGCACCGCGCGGGAAACCGCCGCGGACGCGACGGGCACCGCGCCGGAGACCGCCGCGCAGGCAGCGGGCACCGCCTCGGAAACCCCCGCGCCGGAAACCGCCGCTGAGCAGAGCACCGCTCCGGAAGCCGCCTCGGAAGCCAGCGCCGCCGCCCCCGGCTGGTCGGCCCGCCCGTTCTCGGCCGAATCCGCCGAGCCGGAAGCCGCTCAGGAATCGGGCGAGAAGCGCACCCGGACCCGTCGCTCGCGCCGCGCCGTCGCGCCCGCGATCCCGGCCGACCAGCAGGAAACCGAGCAGGCCACCCCGGCCCGCGGCCCGGTGCACGTGCCGGTCTTCGCCGCGCCCTCGCCGGTCTTCCTGCCGCCCGAGCCCGCGCAGCAGACGCGGAGCAAGCCCGAGCCGCTGTTCGGCGTCGGCGAGGCTCCGGCGCAGGCCGAGCGCCCCGACCGCACCGCCGAAACCGCTGAGGAAGACACCTCCGGCGAAGCCCGCGACGAGCGTTCCGACGAGGACGGCGACGACGCGAGCGGCCGTCGCCGGCGCCGTCGCGGACGCCGCGGCCGCGGCCGGGGCAAGGGCGGCGACGAGGCCCAGTCCGAGAACGAGGACGAAACCTCCGAAGACCAGCAGGACAAAGGTGCCAAAGACGGCGGCAAAGACGCCAAGGACACCAAGGACAAGACCGAAAAGCCGGACGAGGCGGGCGACGCCGAGGCGGAGTCCGACGACGACGCCGAGTCCGACGGCGGCAGCAAGCGCCGCCGCCGTCGCCGCCGTCGCAAGGGCGGGGACGACGACGGGTCCGAGACGACCGGCACCGACGACCCGCCGAACACCGTCACGCACGTCCGCCAGGCCAAGGCCGCCGAGGCCGAGCGCCCGGCGCGCGACGAGGTGCGCAGCGTCCGCGGCTCCACGCGGCTGGAGGCCAAGCGCCAGCGCCGCCGCGACGGCCGCGAGGCGGGCCGCCGCCGCGCCCCGATCCTGTCCGAGGCCGAGTTCCTCGCCCGCCGCGAGTCGGTCGAGCGCACCATGGTCGTCGCCGAGAAGGGCGACTCCACGCAGATCGCCGTGCTCGAGGACGGGGTCCTGGTCGAGCACTTCCTGACGTCGTCGGGCACCGGCTCGATCGTCGGCAACGTCTACCTCGGCCGCGTCCAGAACGTGCTGCCCAGCATGGAGGCCGCGTTCATCGACATCGGCCGCGGCCGCAACGCCGTGCTCTACGCCGGCGAGGTCGACTGGGACTCGGCCGGGCTGGAAGGCAAGGCGCGCAAGATCGAGCAGGCGCTCTCCACCGGCGACAGCGTCCTGGTGCAGGTCACCAAGGACCCGGTCGGGCACAAGGGCGCCCGGCTCACCACGCAGATCTCGCTGCCCGGCCGCTTCCTCGTCTACGTCCCCGCGGGCGGGGCCACCGGCATCTCCCGCAAGCTGCCGGAGAACGAGCGGCGCAGGCTCAAGGACATCCTCAAGCGGATCGTCCCGGAGGACGCGGGCGTCATCATCCGCACCGCGTCGGAGGGCATCGGCGAGGAGGAGCTGGGCCGCGACGTCGACCGGCTCAAGGCGCAGTGGGACGTCATCAAGGACAAGGCGGCGGCCGCTTCCGGCAAGAAGGGCAGCGCGCCGACCATGCTCTACGAAGAGCCGGACCTGCTGGTCAAGGTCGTGCGGGACCTCTTCACCGAGGACTTCGTCAAGCTGGAGGTCCAGGGCAGCCGGTCCTGGGACACGATCAACGACTACGTCCAGCACGTCGCGCCCGACCTCGCCGACCGGCTCAAGCGCTACACCGGCACCGGCGACGCGTTCGCCGACCACCGGATCGACGAGCAGATCACCAAGGCGCTCGACCGCAAGGTCTGGCTGCCCTCGGGCGGCTACCTGGTCATCGACCGCACCGAGGCGATGACCGTCATCGACGTCAACACCGGCAAGTTCACCGGCTCGGGCGGCAACCTCGAGGAGACGGTGACCCGCAACAACCTGGAGTCGGCGGAGGAGATCGTCCGCCAGCTGCGGCTGCGGGACATCGGCGGCATCATCGTCATCGACTTCATCGACATGGTGCTCGAGTCCAACCGCGAGCTGGTGCTGCGCAGGCTCACCGAATGCCTCGGCCGGGACCGCACGCGGCACCAGGTGGCCGAGGTCACGTCGCTCGGCCTGGTGCAGATGACGCGCAAGAAGATCGGCACCGGGCTGCTCGAGGCGTTCTCCACACCGTGCGAGCACTGCAAGGGCCGCGGCGTCGTCGTGTCCACCGAACCGCAGCGCACCGGCGGCGGAGGCAACGGGAACGGCCACAACGGCGGCAACGGGCACAACGGCCACAGCCACGGCGGCGGCGACACCAAGAGCTCGCGGCGCAACCGCGGCCGCGGCAAGGGCGAGGAGCAGCACTCCGAGCCCAAGCCGGAGCAGGCCGCCCCGGCGCCGACTCCGGTGCAGCGCGAATCCGTGGTGTCGGCGGTGCAGGCCATGGCCAACGCGTCCAAGGCGAAGCACGAGCACCACGCTCCAGAGGCCGAAGCGAAGGACCAGGAGACGGCCAAGCAGCCGGTCGAGCAGGCCGCCGCGCCGGACAAGGCCGAGGACAAGACGGAGGCCCCGGCCGCCGTCCAGCAGCCGGAAGCGAAGCAGCCGGAGCCCGCGGCCAGCCAGGCCGCGCCGGAGGCGGAAGCCCCGAAGGAGGCCGCGGAAGCGGACTCCAGCGAAGAACCCGAGGTCGACGTCCCGGCCCCGGCCGTGCGCAGCACCCGGCGCCGTCCGCGCCGCGCCGCTTCGCGCCCGGCAGGGCCGCCGGTGAAGGCTTCGGACCAGAGTTGATCCACCACGGGTACCCCGGGTGCAGCAGTGCCCGGGGCCTCCCGTAACCTGTAGTACGGCTCATCGCAAGCATGAGTTGCTGCGCGAGCACCTGGACCGTCTTCGGGCGGGCCGGCCGCGCCAGCCCCCTAACCCATTGTCGAGTAATGCAGGAGACATCCGTGTCGGCGTACGCGATCGTCAAGACCGGCGGCAAGCAGTACAAGGTGGCCGTCGGCGACGTCGTCGAGGTCGAGAAGCTCGAGGGCGAGCCGGGCACCGAGCACACCTTCCCCGCCGTGCTGTTCGTGGACGGTGGCGAGGTCACCACGGACGCCGACGCGTTGGCGAAGGTCTCGGTCATCGGCAAGGTCGTCGAGCAGACCAAGGGTCCGAAGATCCGGATCCACAAGTTCAAGAACAAGACCGGCTACCACAAGCGCCAGGGTCACCGGCAGAAGCTGACCCGCGTCGAGGTCACCGGCATCTCCAAGTAGTTCTTCGGATCTTCGGGACTGAAGCTTTCAAGAAGGGGCATGAGCGATGGCTCACAAGAAGGGTGCGTCCAGCTCCCGCAACGGTCGTGATTCGAACGCCCAGCGACTGGGCGTGAAGCGCTTCGGCGGCCAGGAGGTGAACGCGGGCGAGATCCTGATCCGCCAGCGGGGCACCAAGTTCCACCCGGGCGTGAACGTCGGCCGTGGCGGCGACGACACGCTGTTCGCGCTCGCCGCCGGTGCGGTCGAGTTCGGCTCGAAGCGCGGCCGCAAGACGGTCAACATCGTGCCAGTCGAGGCCTGATTCTCGGTCTCGGCGCGAGCTTTTGGGCGACGTGTGTCCGCGGAATACGCGGACCACGTCGCTCGCTTGTGTTACCCGGGGGCCGAGCCCCCCGGACCCCCACGGTGCGGCCGCTGGCAGACCCAGCGTGGTCCGCACCGTTTTTGTCGTTTTGCGAGTGAAGTGAGGCAGAACCATGGCGTCCCGGTTCGTGGACCGCGCGGTCATCCATCTGACCGCCGGGGACGGGGGAAACGGCTGTGCCTCGGTGCACCGCGAAAAGTTCAAGCCGCTCGGCGGCCCGGACGGAGGCAACGGCGGCAACGGCGGTGACGTCACCCTCGTCGTCGACGCCAACGTGCACACCCTCCTCGACTTCCATTTCCGCCCGCACGCCCGCGCCGGCAACGGCAAAATGGGCATGGGCAGCAACCGCAACGGCGCCGCCGGCGAGGGCCTGGAGATGAAGGTCCCGCCGGGCACCGTCGTGTTCACCGAGGACGGCGAACTCGTCGCGGACCTCACCAGCCCCGGCACCCGGTTCATCGCCGCGCAGGGCGGCCGCGGCGGGCTCGGCAACGCCGCGCTCGCGTCGAAGGCCCGCAAGGCGCCGGGGTTCGCGCTGCTCGGCGAGCCCGGCGAGAGCCGGAACCTCGTGCTGGAGCTGCGGTCGGTCGCTGACGTCGGCCTGCTCGGGTTCCCGTCCGCGGGCAAGTCGTCGCTGATTTCCGTGCTGTCCGCGGCGAAGCCGAAGATCGCCGACTACCCGTTCACCACGCTCGTGCCGAACCTCGGCGTCATCACCGCCGGGTCGTCGGTCTTCACGATGGCCGACGTGCCGGGCCTGATCCCGGGCGCGTCCGAGGGCCGCGGGCTCGGCCTGGACTTCCTGCGCCACATCGAACGCTGCGCCGTGCTGGTGCACGTGGTCGACTGCGCGACGCTGGAGCCGGGCCGCGATCCGCTGTCCGATGTGGACGCTCTCGAGGAGGAGCTGGCCCGCTACACGCCGGGGCTGGGCGGCAAGCTCGAGGAACGCCCGCGCGTGGTGGTGCTGAACAAGATCGACATCCCGGAAGCGGCCGAGCTGGCCGAGTTCGTGCGTCCCGACCTGGAGGCGCGCGGGCTGCGCGTGTTCGAGGTCTCGACCGCGTCGCGCAAGGGCCTGAAGGAGCTGACCTTCGCGCTGGCGGAGGTCGTCGAGACCTATCGCGAAGCGCAGCCGGTGCTGGAGCCGGAGAAGATCGTGCTGCACCCGCTCGCGATCGACGACAGCGGGTTCACCGTCGAACGCGACCCGGAGGAAGAGGGCGGGTTCATCGTCCGCGGTGCGCGCCCGGAGCGGTGGATCCGGCAGACGAACTTCGCCAACGACGAGGCCGTCGGCTACCTGGCGGACCGGCTCAACCGGCTCGGCGTCGAGGAAGCGCTGGCGAAGAACGGCGCCCGCCCGGGCAGCCCGGTCACCATCGGCGACATCCAGTTCGAATGGCAGCCCTCCACCCCGGGCGTCGCGGTGCATCTGTCCGGCCGCGGCACGGACGTCCGGCTGGAGCGCACCGACCGCGTCAGCGCGTCCGACCGCAAGGAAGCCCGCCGGATCCGCCGTGACGGCACCGGCGAGGGCGAGGACCTGGTCGAAGAGGAGACCACCCCGTCCATCGATGCCGAACTGGACGACGTGTGGGACGACGAGGAGCAGGCGGAGCGCGACCGGTGAGCGGCACGCGCCAGGAGATCGCGGAAGCCCGCCGGCTGGTCGTCAAGGTCGGTTCTTCGGCACTGACGACCGCGGGCAGCGGACTTGACGTTGCCCGGCTCGACGCCCTGGTGGACGCCATCGCGGACCGCGTGGCCCGCGACGCGCAGATCGTGCTCGTGTCCTCGGGCGCGATCGGCGCCGGGCTCGCGCCGTTGAAGCTGGGCAAGCGCCCGCGCGACCTGGCCACCCAGCAGGCCGCGGCGAGTGTCGGACAGCTCGCGCTGGCGCACGCGTACGCGGAGTCGTTCGGCCGCTACTCCCTGACCGTCGGCCAGGTGCTGCTCACTTCCGACGATGTCGTCCGCCGCTCGCACTACCGCAACGCACAGCGCACATTCTCCCGGCTGCTCGCGCTCGGCGCGGTGCCGGTCGTGAACGAGAACGACACCGTTGCCACGCAAGAGATCCGCTTCGGCGACAACGACCGGCTCGCTGCCCTCGTGGCGCACCTAGTCGGCGCCGACGCGCTGGTCCTGCTGTCCGATGTGGACGGTCTGTACGACGGCGACCCGCGCGACGGCGCGACCCGCAAGATCACCGAGGTGCGCGGCGAGTCCGATGTGGAGGGCATCGCGGTCGGCATGTCATCCTCGGGCCTCGGCACCGGCGGCATGGTCTCGAAACTTTCCGCCGCACGCACCGCGGCCGGCGCCGGAATCCCAGTCCTGCTGGCCGCCGCCGCCGACGCCGGAGACGCCCTGCGCGAGGCGAACGTGGGCACCGCGTTCGCGCCCGCCGACACCCGCCTGTCGGCCCGCCGCTTCTGGCTCGGGTACGCCGCAGACACCTCCGGCCGCCTCCGCCTGGACGACGGCGCCGTGCGCGCGATCTTGCGCCGCCGGTCGCTGCTGGCCGCGGGAATCACCGGTTTGGACGGCGATTTCGAGGCCGGTGACGTGGTCGATCTGGTGGATTCGGCGGACGTCCCGGTGGCGCGTGGCGTGGTCGGGTTCGACGCGGGGGAGTTGCCTGCGTTGATCGGCCGGTCGAGTCATGAGGTTCCGGTGGAGCATCGCCGGGAGGTCGTGCACGCGGACGACCTCGTGCCGTTGCGCCGCTAAGACCCCGAGAGGCACTGAGCTGCGCGGGCTGGTTCTGTACGAAGGACGACCGCGGCGCCGTGCGAGCGATCCTGCGCCGCCGGTCACTGCTGGCGGCGGGAATCATTGGTTTGGACGGCGATTTTGAGGCCGGTGACGTGGTCGATCTGGTGGATTCGGCGGACGTCCCGGTGGAGCATCGCCGGGAGGTTGTGCACGCGGACGACCTCGTGCCGTTGCGCCGCTAAGACCCCGAGAGATGCCGAGCCACGCGAGCGAGCTGCTCCGCGTAATGCTCCACAAAGGACTCTGACGACGGATCCTCCCCGGTGAGCGCCTCGGCGATCCGGGGGAGCGACGTCGGCGCGCTCGCTGCCGCCATCAGCATCAGCAGCAGCGTCCGAGGGTCCACATCGGACGGGAAGTCGCCCGCCTCCTGCCGCGCCCGCATGTACTTGAGCTGCCCCTGCAGGAACTCGCGTTGCGACTCCGCCCCCGCCTCGCTCGGGGCGCCCTCAGCCATGTTCTCCCGCAGGAACAACCGCGCCTGGTCCTGGTCGGAGAGCCCGCTCCTGGCGAAATCCGCGACCACGTCCGCGAGCGGGCGGTCCGGCGTCGTCATCGCGGAGAACCCGGTGAACGGTTCGCTCGCCACCTCCGCGTACAGGCCTTCCTTGCCGCCGAAGTAGTACGAGATCAGCTGCTTGTTCACCCCCGCGCGCTGCGCGATGTCGCTCACCCGCGCGGCCGCGTACCCCTTGCTGCCGAACTCGGCCTTGGCCGCCTCGAAAATGCGGGCCTTCGTGCGCTCGGGATCGCGCTGGCGCTCGCCGGGGCGCGGCGCGCGGCGCGGGGTGGTCTCGGACACCTGGGCAGCCTAACCGACGCATTAATCATCCTGAAGGTTGACACAATCATCCGCGAGGATGATTATGGAGACCGACCGAGAGGGGATGACCGTGAAAAAGATCAAGGTCGCAGTGGTAGGCGGCGGCACCGGCGGGTTGTGCCTCGCGCACGGCCTGTCGCGGGCCGGAGTCGAGGTGGCGGTGTACGAGCGCAGCCGCACCCGGACCGAGCGCTTGCAGGGTTACCGCGTGCACATCGCGCCGATGGGCTCGGCCGCGCTGCATGATTGCCTCCCGCCTGCGGCGTGGGAACAGTTCCTGGCCACGACGGGGGTCAGCGAGGGCACATTCGGCTTCGTCACCGAGAAGATGCGCGAGTTGGCGGCCTTCGACGCTCCGCCCAGCGCTGACCCGACCGCCGCGCACCATTCGGTCAGCCGGATTTCGATGCACCAGGTCCTGTCGTCCGGATTGGACGGAATCCTCTGGTACGACAAGGAATTCGTGCGCTACGAGACCGATTCGAAGGGCGTCGGCCTGCACTTCGCGGATGGCACGACCGCCGAGGCGGACCTGGTCGTCGGTGCGGACGGTGCGAGCTCCCGGGTCCGTGCGCAGCTGTTGCCGCACGCGAAGCGCGTGGATACCGGAATCCGGACTGTCATCGGCAAATTCCCGCTGACCGAAGCGGCTCGCACGCAGCTTCCGCGGCAACTCGCGACGGCCCCGACGCTCGTGTTGCCCCCGCCCGGCTGCGGGATGTTCACCGCGCCGCACGAGTTTCCAGCGGCTTCGGTCAACGACGAGACCGCGGTCGTCGACCCGGTGCTGTTCGACAACACCAGCAGCTACGTGATGTGGTCCTACGGCGCGAAAGCCGATCGCTTCCCGGCCGATCTCGCCGAACTGGACGGTCCCGTCCTCCGTTCGCTGATCCTGGACCGGATCCGCGACTGGCATCCGGCGTTCAGCCGGCTGGTGCGGGATTCGCCGGACGGCACGGTGAGCATGCTGCTGATCCGCACGTCGGTGCCGGTTCGCGACTGGGAGACCGGCCCGGTCACCCTGCTCGGTGACGCCGTGCACAGCATGACGCCGTTCCGCGGCATCGGCGCGAACATCGCTCTGCGCGATGCACAAGTGTTGTGCCGCAACCTTTCCCATGGCGGCGACGTGACCGCTGCGGTCGCCGATTACGAGCGGCAGATGCGGAAGTGCGCGTACCCGCAAGTGCGTGGTTCGCTCCGCAGCGCTAAGCAGTTCGTGACGGAAAGCCGGTTCAGCCGCGGGATGACACGCGCGTCGATGACCGCGCTGGGAGCGGCCCTCTCGCTGCGACGGAAACTGCGCGGCTGACGTCAGCCCGCGCCGTACCAGCGTCCGCCCGGTGGCATGGCGTACTCCGTGTACAGAAGGGCAGCCAGGGTTTGCCAGCCGGCTTTGTCGGCGGTGAACGTCCGGCCGCCCGGCGCGATCAGCACAGCCCGGCCGTTCGCGTCGGCGACCAGCGAGATCGGTATCCGGTACTCGTCGTAGTCGTGTCGCACGAGCCAGCGCCACCCGATCGTGAACCGGCGGCGGGCGGACACCGGATACCGCACGTCGACGTCGGAAACCCCGGTGCCCGCGATCGTCCACAGCGGAGTGACCCGAAGTCCGGCGAGATGCACGAGCTGCGGCTTCTTGCCGTCCGGTTCGAAGCGGTAGTACGGCCGCCTGCACCAGCGCTCCCACCGCAGCCGCCGTCGTTCGCGGCGGATCGGGCCGTGCAGCCGGGACCGTGCTTCCTCCAGCAACGCGAGGGCACGGGCGTAGTCGGGATCGTTGCGGGACACGAGATCCTCCCCTCTCTCGCGCCCGAAGCTACTGACCCGGCCGGGGACCGGTCCCGCTCTGCTTGTCCACCAGCGACCGGAGCTGGAACTTCTGGATCTTGCCGCTGGCAGTCCGCGGGAGTTCCGGAAACAGTTCCACGCGCTCCGGCCAGTACTGCTTGGCGACGCCCTTTTCGGCGAGAAAACCGCGCAGCTTCTCCAGATCCAGGTGCGCGCCGGGTTTCAGCACGAGACAGGCGCACGCGCGTTCCTGAAGCCGCGGATCGGGGACCGCGACCACCGCGACCGCTTCGACGTCCGGATGTTCGTAAAGGACGTTCTCCACATACGCGACCGGGATGTTCTCGCCGCCGCGGATGATCACGTCCTTGGTGCGGCCGGCGATGCGGAGGTAGCCGTCGGCGTCGATGGTCGCGAGGTCGCCGGTGTCGAACCACTCGCCGGTGAAACTCTCGCGGGCCAGTTCGAGCCGTTCGGCGTAGCCGACGAACAGGAACGGCCCGGCGACCTGCAGGCGGCCCTCCGCGCCCGGCGGCAGTTCGGCCCCGTCCGCGTCGACGGTCCGGATCCGCATTCCGGGCCACGGATAACCGTCGGTGTCGATCAGCTTGTCGTCCGGATCGCCCGGGATGCCGAGCGTGACCAGCGCGTCTTCGCTCTGCCCCCAGCCGCCGAGCACGACGAGACCGGGCAGTTTCTGCCGCGCCTGCCGTACGAGCGCGCGGGGGATCGGTGCGCCCATGCAGCAGAACCGTTGCAGGGAACTGAGATCGTGGTCGGCGAGATTCGGCGCGGACAGCAGGTCGTGCAGGAACGGCGTGGCGGCCGAGGTGTAGGTGATGCCGTGCTCGGCGACCAGTTCCACGAACCGCGCGGCATCCCACACGTCTTGCAGCACGCAGGTCGCGCCGTTCTGCACGCCGAGCCTCGCGCCGTAAAGGAAACCGGTGAGATGCGCGAGCGTCGACGCCATGTGCAGGACGCTGTCGGAGGTGATGCCGAGCCGGTCGGGGAGCGGGTTGTTCGCGGCGACGGCCGTGTTGTGCGTGTGCATCACGCCCTTGGGCTCGCCGGTGGTGCCGGAGGTGAAGATCAGCAGGGTGACGTCGTTGGGATCAGGCCGCCACGACGGCAGCTCGTGCCGCTCTTCCCAAGGGGTCGCGGCGAACTCGTCCCAGGACGACCCGACCACCAGCACGTGCTCCAGGTCCGGCCACCGCGGACGGAGCCGCTCCGCCATCGCCGGATAGTCGAAACCGCGGAATTCCCGCGGCACCACCAGGATTTTCGACTTCGCGAGCGCCACCATGAAGCCGACCTCGCGGTCCCGGTAGATCGGGATGAGCGGATTGCTGACCGCGCCGATCCGGCTCGCCGCGTAGTGCACGACGATCCACTCGATCCGGTTCGGCAGCTGGAAGGACACGACGTCGCCAGGCCGGACGCCCAGTTCCAGCAGCCCGAGCGCGCACCGGTCGACCTCCTGTTTGAGCTGGCCGAACGTGACGCTGCGCTGCGAATCGACGAACGCGGTCTTGTCCGGCGCGGCCGCCGCGGCGTCGTCGAGATAGTCGGTGATGGTGCGGTTCGCCCAGTACCCGGCGCGGGTGTGGGCTTCGATCGTCTCGTCGTCGAGGATCGTCGCGAACATGGCGGGCTCCGGGTCAGCTCATGGTGAGGCCGCCGCTGACGCTGACGGTCTGGCCGGTGACGTAGGCGGCCTCGTCGGAGGCCAGGAAGGCGACCACGTTCGCGATGTCGGACGGCTGCGCGAGCCGCCGGAACGGGATGGCTTTCGTCAGTGCTTCGCGCAGCTTCGGGTTGTCGCCGCCGAGCGAGGCGAACAGTTCGGTGTCCGCGGGACCAGGGCAGACGACGTTGGCGTTGACCGTGCTGCGCGCCAGTTCCCGGGCGATCGACTTCGTGAACGCGATGATGCCGCCCTTCGCCGCCGAGTACACCGCCTCGCCCGACGAGCCGACGCGACCGGCGTCCGAGGCGATGTTGACCACGGACCCGAAACCCTGCTCGACCATCACCGGCAGCACTTCCCGGCAGGTGTTGAGCACGCCGTAGAGATTGATCTGCACGACGCGGTCCCAATCGGCGCGGTCGGACTCGACGAACGGACCCGCCTTGTCCCAGCCGGCGTTGTTGACCAGCACGTCGATCCGGCCGAACTGCGCGCGAACCTGCTCGACCGCGCCGGCGACGGATTCGGGGGAGGTGACGTCGGTCTTCACGCCGATCCCGCCGATCGCGGCCGCGGTTTCCTTCGCGGTGGTCTCGTTGATGTCGCTGACCACGACGGTCGCGCCCTCGGCGGCCAGCTTCTCGGCGATACCTCGGCCGATGCCCTGGCCCGCGCCGGTCACGATGACGACTTTGTCCTTGAGCATGGTGCTCTCCTTAGGGTGCGTAGGCGCGGCCGAGCAGGTTGCGCGCGATGACGAGCTTCGACACCTGCGCGGTGCCGTCGCCGATTTCGAGGCCGATCACGTCGCGAAGCCGTTGACCGACCGGGCTTTCGCTGGAGTACCCGAGGTGCCCGAACGTCAGCAGGCACTGGTGGATGGTCTCGGCGGCGAGCTTCGGCGCCCAGAACTTCGCCATCGCGGCCTCGGTGCTGTGCTCGGCGTCGTTGTCCTTGCGCCACAACGCCTCGTAACAGACGTGCCGGGCGCCGCGCAGGTACGTCGCCTGCTCAGCGAGCGGGAACGCGACGCCCTGAAAGGTGCCGATCGGACTGCCGAACGCTTCGCGGTCGCGAGACCACTGCAACGCCTCGTCGAGCGAAACCTGCGCTGCGCCAAGGCAGGCGAGCCCGATGATCGCGCGCGAGTAGTCGAAACCTTGCATCACGGAGACGAACCCCTGGCCTTCTCCGCCGACCAACGCTTCCTTCGGGACGGGCAGCCCGTCGAAGTGCAGGGAAGCGCGGCCGATCGCCCGGCTGCCGAGGTCGTCGAACGCTGCCCGCGAGACGTACGCGTCGTCCAGTTCGACCCAGAACGCACTGACGCCGCGAGCGCCCGGGCCGCCGGTGCGGGCGAGCACGAGCGCGACGTCGGCGGACATGCCCAAGGTGATCGACGTTTTCTCGCCGGTGAGCCGCCAGCCGTCGCCGTCCGGTTCGGCCTTCATCTCCAGCTTCGCGGCGTCGGTGCCGTGTCCGGGTTCGGTGATGCAGAACGCAGGCACGACCTCGCCGGACGCGATCGGCGGCAGCCACGCGGCCTGCTGCTCCTCGGTCGCGTTGCGGGTGAGGATGTCGCTGACCAGCGCGCTGACGATGATCAGGTAAGCCGCGTTGAAGTCGCCGCGCGCGACCTCTTCGGCCGCCATCCCGGCGACAATCGCGCTGGCCTCCTGGCCGCCGTGCCGTTCCGGGATGCGCAAGCCAGTCAGGCCCATCGAGGCCAGGTCCGCGACGAGCTGGGGTCGCAGCTTCGCCGCCTTGTCGTCGGATTGGTAATGCGGTGCAAGGACTTTCGTTGCGAACCGGCGCAGCTCGTGCCGGTAAGCGTCCTCGTCGCCGGTGAAGGTGAAGTCCATGGTCAGTGCCAGTTCACGTGCGAGACGAAGTCCGGCTTGCGCTTCTCCGCAAACGCTTGCGCACCCTCCAAGCCTTCCGGCGAGGCAGTGAACAGGTCGAGCGCGGACATGGCCAAATTGGACAGTCCGGCCTGGTGGTCGGTGTCCGCGTTGAAGGACTGCTTGAGAAAGCGCAGTGCGGTCGGGCTTTTCTCGGCGGCTTCGCCGGCCCACGCCTTGGCGGTCTTGAGCAGTTCGCCCGGCGGGACGACGGCGTTGACCAGACCCATCCGCTCCGCCTCGGCCGCGTCGTACTGGCGGCAGAAGAACCAGATCTCGCGCGCCTTCTTCTCGCCGACGACCCGAGCGAGATAAGCCGAGCCGAACCCGGCGTCGAACGACCCGACCCGCGGACCGGCCTGGCCGAACCGCGCGGTCTCGCTGGCGATCGTGACGTCGCACAGGACGTGCAGCACGTGCCCGCCGCCGACCGCGACGCCGTTGACCGCGGCGATCACCGGCTTCGGGATGTCGCGGATGAGCTTGTGCAGGTTGCCGATCTCGAACATGCCGCTCTCGGTCGGGCCGTAGTCGCCGGTCTCCGCGCGCTGTTTGACGTCGCCGCCGGTGCAGAACGCTTTCTCGCCGGCGCCGGTGAGGATCACCGCCTGCACGTGCTTGTCCGCCCACGCCAAGCGGAACGCCTTGATCAGCTCGTCGACCGTCCGCCCGCGGAAGGCGTTGTAGCGCTCCGGCCGGTCGATCGTGACGACCGCGGCCGGACCGTCGATCTCGTACCGGATGTCCTCGAACTCCATCGTTCGCTCCCGTCTGTCGTCTGACCACGGTGACAAAATTTGACTGTCGAGTCAAGAGTTGAACTTACAGTCAACCGGTAGGCTTCCGGGACAGCGGAAAACCGGGAGGAGCAGGATGGGCGCGGTGAAACCGCCGTCCGAGCGCGTGCGGCGCAAGCGGGGCAAGCGGATCCAGGAGATCCTGACGGCGGCGGCCGAACTGTTCGGCGAACGCGGCTACGACGCGGTGAGCCTGGAGCACGTCGCCGAGCGCCTGGACGTCACGAAGGGCTCGCTGTACTACTACTTCTCCAGCAAGGACGAGCTGGGCACAGCGGCGATCGAGACGCTCGGCGACGAGTGGACGGCCCGGCTGGAGCAGTTGCTCGACCGCACCGAGGGCACGCCGGAAGCCCGGCTGCGCGCGCTGATCCACGAACACGTCACGATCGCGGTCAACGACTATCCGGCGGCGCTGCGGCTGTTCTTGATGCCGCGCGAGTGGCCGAGCGCGCAACGCGAGCGCATCAAGGAACTCCGCCTCCGCCACGACGCGCTTTTCCGCGCGCTGATCGAGGAGGGCGTGGCGAGCGGCGAGTTCACCGTCACCAGCGTCGACACCGTGCTGCAGTGCATGCACGCCGCGATGAGCCAGGCGCCGACGTGGTGCGGTGAACTGCCGTCCGCCGCGCGGGGGAAAGCCGTGGACGAGGTCGCCGATACGTTGCTGGCGCTCGTCCACATCGGACAGTCCGGCTAGCTCGGACGGTGTGCTAGAGGCGGCGCGGGGCCTCGATGCCGAGCAACGCCAAGCCCTGCACGAGTGTGCGCGACGTGAGCGTGGCCAGCTGTACCCGCGAAGCGCGCAGCTCTGGCGTTTCCGCGATCAGCACCGGGCACTGTTCGTAGAAGCGCGAGAAGGTGACCGCCGTGTCGTACAGGTACGTACACAGCTTGTGCGGCGCGTACGCGGACGTCGCCGCGCTGATCGCTTCGCTGAACCGCAGCAGCGTCAGCGCGAGCGCGCGTTCCGCAGGCTCCTGAAGCAGGATCGGCGCGTCCTCGGCAGGCTCTCCGGCTTTCGCGAGGATCGACTCGATCCGCGCGTGCGCGTACTGCAGGTAGACGGACGTGTTGCCGTCCTTGGCGAGCATGCGGTCCCAGTCGAACACGTAGTCGCGTTCGCGGTCGCTGGAAAGGTCGGCGTACTTCACCGCGCCGATCCCGACTGCGCGCGCGACTTCCTGCTGCTCTTCCTTGCTGAGCTCACTGCGCTCGGCAACGACTTCCGCGGCCTGCGCCACCGCTTCGTCGAGCAGGCTGGAGAGCTTGATCGTCTCGCCGGCGCGGGTGCGCATCACCTTGCCGTCCGCGCCGAGGATCGAGCCGAACCCGATGTGCTCGGCGTGCACGCCGTCGAGCCAGCCGGCCGCACGGGCCACCGCGAAGATCATCGCGAAGTGCTGCGCCTGCGGGGTGCCGACGACGTACAGCAGGTCGGTCGCGCCGCGTTCGGCGGTCCAATACCGGATGGTGGCGAGGTCGGTGGCCGCGTAGCCGTAGCCGCCGTCGCGCTTGCGGACGATTAGCGGGAGACGGTCGCCCTCGCGGTTGGTGAAGCCTTCCGGGAACACGCAGACCGCGCCGTCGCTGATCTCGGTGAGGCCGTCGGCCTCGAGTTCGTCGACGACTTCGCCCAGGTACGGGTTGTAGAAGCTCTCGCCGTAGATGTCGTCGTCGGTGAGCGTGATGCCGAGCTTGCGGTAGGCCGCGTTGAAGTGCCGTGTCGATTCGTCGACGAGTTCCTGCCAGAAAGCGAGCGTGTCCGGGTCGCCGCCCTGGAGTTTCACCACCCGCTCGCGGGAGCGGGTCGCGAACGCCTCGTCGGCGTCGAACTTCCGGCGCGCGGCCTGGTAGAACGCGTTGAGGTCGCTGCGGTCGCCGGACGGTTCGTCCAGATGATGCTCGATGAGCATGCCGAACGGCGTGCCCCAGTCGCCGAGATGGTTGTGCGGCAGCACCTCGTGCCCGACGAAGCGCAGCAGCCTGCTGATCGCGTCGCCGAGCACCGTGGAACGCAGATGCCCGACGTGCATTTCCTTGGCGACGTTGGGACTGCTGTAGTCGAGCGCGACCCGGCGCGGCTGCTCGGCTTCGGCCACCCCGAGCCGGTCGTCGCGAGCCTGCTCGGCGACGCGCTGCTCAAGCCATTCCCGGCGCAGCACGAAGTTCAGGAATCCCGGCCCGGCGATCTCCGGCCGGTCGGCGACCCCGTCCAGCTCCAGGTTCTCGACGATCCCGGCCGCGACCTCGCGCGGGGGTTTGCCGAGCCGTTTGCCGAGGCTCATCGCCAGGTTGCACTGGTAGTCGACACCGTCGCGAGTGGACACCGCGATGAGCGCCGCGGACGGGTCGAGGTCGACGTCGAACGCGCGGCGGAGCGCTGCCACCACGCGTCGGGCCAGTTCCTCACTAACCTCGGGCTTGCGCACGGTGTCCCTCCTTCGCGTAGTCGATCGTTGAAGCCTACCGACCGCGCGCGAGCGGGTTTTACCGCAGTTCACTGCCCTTCGTTTCCGGCATCCGGAGGATCACGAAGAACGCGATCGCCGCCCCGACAGCGACGTACCAGAAGAAGGCAGTGGCAGCACCAGCCGCGGACAGCGCGCTGAGCACGAGCGGCGCGGTCCCGCCGAACACGGCGACGGTCAGGTTGTACCAGGCGCCGATGCCGAGCCCGCGGAGTTCGGTGGGGAAGAGCTCGCTCATGATCGCCGGGGCGAGCGAGGTCATCGCGGTGTAGAGCCCGAGGCCGACGCAGAACACGATGAGCAGATTCCCGAACCCGGGCCGCACGAGGTAGGAGAGCGGGACGATCACGAGCGCCGTCGCGCCGGACCAGACCAGCAGCTGAGGCCGCCGCCCGTACCGGTCCGCGAGGGCTCCCATCGGATACTGGAGGACGACGAAGAGCGCGGTCGCGATGGAAAGCGCGAGGAAGGTGTCGACGGCGTTCGCGCCGCGCCCCTTGACGGCGAAGGACGTGAGGGCGCTGAAGAAGGTGTAGTAGCACAGCGTCGAGAGCATCGAGAACCCGATGAGCTGCCCGACCGCCTTCGGATGCTGAGTGATCGTGGTGAGCAACGGCCGCTCAACGCGTCGCGCGGTCTCCTTTTTCTCGTGGTACAGCTCGGTTTCCGCGAGACTGCGGCGCAACCACAGCCCGACCAGCCCGAGCACCCCGCCGAGCAGGAACGGAATCCGCCAGCCGAACGAGCTGAGGTGCGCCTTGTCCATCGTGCGGGCGAGCACGAACCCGAGCACGGTGGCGATGAGGACCGCGGACCCGGTGGAGATGTAAAAGAACGAGGAGTAGCGCCCCCGGCGTTCCTTGGGCGCGACCTCGCCGAGGTACGCGGAAGCGTTGGAAACCTCGCCGCCGAGCGAAAGCCCCTGAGCGATCCGCGCGAGCAGGAGGAGAATCGGAGCCAGCCACCCGACCTGCGCGAACGTGGGCAGCAGCCCGATCGCGACCGACCCGCCCGCCATCAGCGAAATAGTGAGAATCATGGCGGGCTTGCGCCCGTGCACGTCGGCGAACCGCCCGAGCAGCACACCGCCGAGCGGCCGGAAGAAGAACGCGAGCGCGTAAGTGGCGAACGTGTTGATCAGCGCGAGCGTTTCGTTGCCAGGAGGGAAGAACGCGCCGGCGAAGTAGATGCTGAAGGTCGCGTAGATCGTCCAGTCGAACCACTCGAGCGCATTGCCCGCACTGGCAGCGAACAACTTCCGCACCGGCAACCGATGCCGGGCAATGCCTTCGGTCGTCGAACCGGCCATCGGGCAACCTCCACACGTCCGCACGGGCGGAACGGGACTTTGCCAGAAATGCCCGGAGATCGGTAGATCTCGGGGAAGGATGGCAGTTGGTGCTTGTCCCACTGCGGTGTGTGACGCGGGAGTGCCTTTGCTGCACGAGATCATGCGATGGTGAGGGCGCAGAGGGTCGTGCGATGGCGGAAGCTGCACGGGCTCGTGGGGTAGTGCAGGCATTGCCGCGCGGCGAGTGCGCGGTGGCCCAGGCGCGCATGCCGCTTCGCGCGAGGCTGGCAGCCGGGCTGGTTGGCAGATGCTCGTCCCCGCCCCGCCCCGCCCCGCCCCGCCCCG
>NZ_JARACH010000055.1:0-60546 GCF_029087445.1 Amycolatopsis sp. La24 | reverse complement strand
GGACGGCCGCAGGGGGGTGGGGCGGAGGGCCGACGAGTTCGGTCGCAGGAGTCGGCGGGATGTGGCGGGGCAAGCGGGGTTCGGAGGCCGCGGTGGGGTCGGGGTGGAAGAGCAGCGAGTTCGGCCGCGGGAGGCGGGACAGGCGGGGTTCGGAGGCCGGGGTGGGGTCGGAGCCGAAGAACGGCGACTTCGTCTGCGGGAGCGGGGAATGTGGCTGAACAGGCGGAGTTGGAAGATCGCGGTAGGGCCGGGTGGCGGGGCAACGTGCTCGGCCGCGGGAGTCGGCGGGATGTGGCTGGGCAGGCGGGGTTCGAAGACCTCAGCGGGTCGGGGTGGAAGGGCAACGAGTCCCAGGAAGACTGGGAATGTGCTCCGACAGGGCAGGCCGAGAACCGAGGACCAGGCGAAATGCGGAAAACCGCAGTGCCCCGCCCCCAGCAGGCTGGCTAGCCTGGGCGGCGTGAACAGACTGCGCCGTACAGCAGGTGTCGGCCTAGGTGCGCTGACGGCGCTCATCGAGCTCCCGTACCTGGTACTCGCCGCACCGCTCCTTGTCATCCCCGCGGCAAGGCAGCGGGTCTTCCGCGGCGCGCGCGGGCTCGCCGAAATAGAACGCGCCCGTCTGAAGCGGTTCTTCGACGCCAGCAACGGCGACGATTACGACGGTCGCCGCGCTCTCCAATACCTCCTCCCGCGCAGCTTGACCGGGCTTCTCGCGCTGGGAGTGTGGGTGTGCGTCGGCGCGGGGGTCGCGGCGGGGGCGTTCTACTTCGTCCAACTCGTCACCGGGCGGGCTCCTGGCGGTGCGGGTGATGGGAAACTTCTGGACTGGCTCCCCGTAGTGGCCCTCGGCGCGATCGGGGTATTCCTTTGTGGACAGGGGCTGATCGGCGTAGCCGCGCTCGATCGGCGGTTGGCGCGGCGGTTTTTCGGGCCCAGTAGCCAGGAATTGCTGCGGCGCAGGGTGTCTGAGTTGGCGACCACGCGGAGTGAAGTGGTCGAGGCGGTCAACGGGGAGCGTCGCCGGATCGAGCGGGATTTGCATGACGGGGTGCAGCAAAGGCTGGTCGCCTTGGGGGTGTTGCTCGGCCGGGCTCGGCGGGCGGACGACCCGCAGCGGTCGGCGGAGCTGGTCCGCCAGGCGCATGAGGAATCGCAGGAAGCGTTGAGAGAGCTGCGAGAGGTTAGCTGGCGCGTGTACCCGATCGCGCTCGACGAGAGTGGTCTTGAGGCTGCGTTGGAGTCTCTGGCTGAGCGGGCCACGATCCCGGTCGACCTTCGTTACGCGATTGACGAGCCATCGCCGGAATTGGCGACGGTGGTCTACTTCGTGGCGTCCGAGTCGGTCACCAATGCGGCTAAGCATGCCAACGCTAATAAGGTCACGATCGACGTCCGGTGGCAGGAAAACAGGCTGGAAGCAGAGATCACGGACGATGGTTGCGGCGGCGCACAGGTAGGCGAGAGTGGCGGGTTGTCTGGGCTGGCGAGACGAGTGGCAGCAATGGATGGCGAGTTTTCCGTACAGAGCCCCGAAAACGGGCCGACCACAGTGCGGGTGACGTTGCCGTGCGAGTGATTCTGGCCGAGGATGCGACCTTGCTCAGGGAAGGTCTCGTACGGCTGCTGGCGGAGGAAGGCCACGACGTCGTGGCTGCGGTCGGCGATGGAGAAAAGCTCCTCGAAGCGACCGCCGAGCACCAACCCGACATCGTCGTCACCGATGTTCGCATGCCGCCGACCCACACTGACGAAGGATTGCGTGCCGCGCTGGAAATCCGTGAACGCTGGCCGGACACCGGTGTGCTCGTGTTGTCCCAGTACGTCGAGAAACGCTACGCGGCCAAGCTGATCGGCGGCGACGGCGGACGCGTCGGGTACCTGCTCAAGGACAGGGTCGCCCAGGTCGGCGACTTTCTCGACGCGCTGGACCGGGTCGCGGCCGGTGGTGCGGCCTTCGACCCGGAGGTGGTGCGCAGGCTGGTCGCCCGCACATCGCACGAGGACGCGCTCGCCCGGCTGACTCCGCGCGAGCGCGACGTGCTGGAGAAGATGGCGCAGGGCCACACGAACGCGAGCATCGCCACGCTGCTGTACATCTCGCAGAGCGCCGTGGAGAAGCACGCGAACGCGATCTTCGACAAGCTCGACCTGCCGCAGGCAAAGGGTTACAGCCGACGCGTGCTGGCCGTTCTCCGTTACCTCGGTTCGTGATTCACAGCGGTCGGCGCAGGTCCTCCGCATCGACGATGTGGTACGCGTAGCCCTGCTCGGCCAGGAAACGCTGCCGATGCGCGGCGTACTCGGTGTCCACTGTGTCCCGCGAGACGATCGAGTAGAAGTGCGCCTGCCGTCCGTCGCCCTTCGGACGCAGGAGTCGGCCGAGGCGTTGCGCTTCCTCTTGCCGCGAACCGAAAGTGCCCGAAACCTGGATCGCCACCGACGCTTCCGGCAGGTCGATCGAGAAGTTCGCGACCTTCGACACCACCAGCGTGCGCAGTTCGCCGCGGCGGAACTTGTCGAACAGTTCCTCCCGCTCCTTGTTCTTCGTCGCACCCTGGATGACCGGGGCCTCCAGTTCCGCGCCCAGCATCTCCAGCTGGTCGAGGTACGCGCCGATCACCAAGGTCGGCTCGCCGGCGTGCTTGTCCACAATGGACCGGATCACCGGGATCTTCGTCATCGCCGTCGCCGCGAGCTTGTACCGCTCGTCGGAGTCCGCGGTGGCGTACTGCAGACGCTCGGACTCGGTCAGGGTCACCCGCACCTCGGTGCATTCCGCAGGTGCGATCCAGCCCTGCGCCTCGATGTCGCGCCACGGCACGTCGTACCGCTTCGGGCCGATCAGCGAGAACACGTCGCCCTCGCGGCCGTCCTCGCGCACCAGCGTGGCGGTGAGCCCGAGCCGCCGCCGCGACTGCAGGTCCGCGGTCATCCGGAACACCGGCGCGGGCAGCAGGTGCACTTCGTCGTAGACGACCAGGCCCCAGTCGCGCGAATCGAACAGCTCCAGGTGCCGGTACTCGCCCTTGGTCTTGCGCGTGACCACCTGGTACGTCGCGATGGTGACCGGCCGGATCTCCTTTTTCTCCCCGGAGTACTCGCCGATCTCGTCCTCGGTGAGCGACGTGCGCGCGACCAGTTCGCGCTTCCACTGCCGACCGGCGACGGTGTTGGTGACCAGGATCAGCGTGGTCGCCTTGGCATGCGCCATCGCGGCCGCGCCGACCAGCGTCTTGCCCGCGCCGCACGGCAGCACGACGACGCCGGAACCGCCCGCCCAGAACGCTTCCGCCGCCTTCCGCTGGTAGTCGCGCAGGTGCCAGTCGTCCTCGGCGAGATCGATCGGGTGCGCTTCGCCGTCCACGTACCCGGCGAGGTCCTCGGCCGGCCAGCCGACCTTCAGCAGCGCCTGCTTGAGCCGCCCGCGTTCGGACGGGTGCACGATCACCGTGTCGTCGTCGATCCGCGAGCCCAGCATCGGGCTGATCTTCTTGTGGCGCGAGACCTCTTCCAGCACCGCGCGGTCGGTCGTCGTCATGACCAGGCCGTGCGCCGGGTGGTTGGCGATCTGCAGCCGCCCGAACCGGCCCATCACGTCCACGACGTCGATCAAGAGCGGCTGCGGCACCGGGAACCGCGAGTACGTGGTGAGCGCGTCCACCACCTGCTCCGCGTCGTGCCCGGCGGCGCGCGCGTTCCACAACGCGAGCGGCGTGATCCGGTAGGTGTGCACGTGTTCGGGTGCTCGTTCCAGTTCGGCGAACGGCGCGATCGCGATCCGCGCGTCGTCGGCACGCGGATTGTCGACCTCGAGCAGCACGGTTTTGTCGGACTGGACGATCAGGGGGCCATCAGTCACCTCTCCTTTATACGTTCCCTCCCGGACCGCGGCCCGGGGATGCCAAGATGGCGGGACGAAGCCGCGGGAGGGGACCCAGTGACCACACCACCGTTCGGCATGCCGCCGGCCGCGAACCCGTACCAGCCGCTCCCGCAGCAGCCGGTCCAGGGCGGCCCGAAGCGGGTGTCGGGCAAGCAGAAGGGGCTCTTCGCCGCACTCGTCGTCGTGGCGCTCGGGCTCGGCACGCTCGGCGCGTTCGGGTTCGCCGCGGTCGTGCGCTCGGCGGGACCGCCGGTCGCGGGCAGCTGCCTCTACCTCACTTCGCTGGGGTCGAGGACGCAGACCTACACCGGAGCGGACTGCTCCGACCGGGCCGCCACCTACCGCGTCGACACCGTCTCGAAGGGCCGGTCCTCCTGTCGCGGCGAGGACTACGTGCCGTTCGAGCTGTACTCGTCGGCGCGCAGCACCACCAGCAGGCCGACCCAGACGCTGTGCCTCGCGTTGAACGTCGTGTCCGGCGAGTGCGTCCGCGACGTTTCGGACGAGTCGAAGGTCGGCAAGGTCGCCTGCGACGACCCCAAGGCGGAAGCGCGGGCGGTCGTGCACGACGGCGCGAAGTCGGCGTCGAGCTGCGGCGAGAAGGACTTGTCGCTGGTGTACGCGGGACCGCCGGTGCGGACGATTTGCCTGCAGCCGACCGGGGCGAGCATCTAGCGCCTCACAAGGCGTTCGGGAGCATCGCCGCCACGTCGAGCCGGTTCGCGAGCTGCCCGGAGCTGTGCATCAGATCGGCCACGCGCTGCAGCCGGGTCGCCGACAGCGTGGTCGGGTAGCTGCCGAGCGAGATCAGCGCGGCGGTGGTCTGGTCGATGTCGGAGAACGACGGCAGCGCGTCGCGCACCTTCGCCGAGTCGGACGCGGCGAGCTGGGCCTGGGTGAGGACGTTGCGGAACGCGGTCAGCGTGCGCGGGTTCGCGGCGGCGAACTGGCCGGTCGCGGCGTAGCCCGACGCCGGGAAGTCCAGCGTCGCGCCGGTCGAACCGTCGGCGAGGACCTGCGCGCCCAGTTCCTTCTCCGCGCGGGTGATGTACGGCTCGACCATCAGCGCCGCGTCCGCGTCGCCGGACTGCAGCGCGGCGGGCATCTGCCCGAACGGCCGGGTCACGAACTCGATCTTCGACTTGTCGACGCCTGCCGTGCCGAGGACCGCCCGCGCGGTGAGCGCGCCGATGTCGTCGGGCGAGTCGACGGCGATCTTCGGCGACTTCTTCGCGGTCGGTTCGGAGTAGTCGGAACCGGGCAATGTGACGAGCGCGATAGTCGTGCGGCCGAAGGTGTACGCCTCGCCCTGCAATTGCAGCGCGGTGCCGGACCCGGCGGCGCGGAACAGCGACACGTCGCTGCCGAACGTCACATCTATCTGTCCGGACTTCAGTTTCTCCACGCCGTCGCTGTCGCCGAGTTCCACCAGCTGGACGTTCAGCCCGGCCTGGCGGAACTTTCCCGCGGCGACGGCGATCCGCAGCGGGGCGGTGTCGATCGGGCTCGCGACGCCGACCCGCAGCGTCGCGCGTTCCGGCGGTTGCGCTTGTCCGGTGTCACTGGATCCGAACACGGAGCAGCCGCTGAGTGCGAACAACGTCGCCACCAGCGCAAACCTCAGACCGGTCGCTTTCACTCGCCATCCCCTGCCGGGAGAATCTCTGCCTCGTGCTGGATCGTATGGGCCGCTGCCCATACGATCGCCCGCAGGGCCGTGCCCCCGCCAGGGTGGCTTCCCGATCTTTTCGCCGGCAACTACCGAGCGGTAGTTTCCGGCTGGAGCCCGATGACGTCCGTGGGCAGAGGTCCCCGCGGTGGAAAAGGAAGCACAGGTGACCCGTCGCGACGACCGTCCCCGTTCGGGTGACGCGACGGATCCGGCTGCCTCGCGCCCGGTCGGCGGCGGGTGGCGGCTGCGGAACTGGCGGCTGCGCACCAAGCTCTTCGTCGTCCTGCTGATCCCGGCGCTCGCCGTGGTCGTGCTGGTCGGTCTCCGGGTCAACAGCGACCTGCGCGACGCCCGCCAGCTCGCCGAGTTCGCCGCCCGCTGCCGGATCGACTCGACGGTCGCCGAGGTCGTGCACCAGTTGCAGCGCGAACGCGACGTCACGGTGCGGTTCGTCGCGGGCGACCGCAAGGGGGCCACTGACGTCCTCGTCGGCCAGCGCACCCGGGTCGACCTGGCGATCGGCGCGTTCGAGCGGTCGCTCGCCGACAGCAAATCGCGGCTCGACGAATCCGCGGCGGGCGATCTGCAGCAGAGCGACGACCGGCTGCGAGTGCTGGGCGGCCTTCGGTATTCGGCTGAACACTCCGCGTATCCGGCGGACGCGGTGCTCCGTTCCTACAGCGAGCTGATCTCCGGCCTGCTCGACATCAGCGACACCGCCGCGGCCGACGTCACCGAACCCGACCTGGCCCGGCTGCGGCTCGCCGGGAACGCGCTCGCGCGGATCAAGGACCAGATGTCGGTCAAGCGCGCGATCATGTCCGAGGCGATCGCGCAGGGCACGCTCAACCGGGACCGGACGCGCGCGCTGCTCGGCGCGGAGGCCGAACTGGCCGCCGCGCGCAGCGACTACCGCACCTTCGCGACTCCGGACGAGCAGCGGATGTACTCGGACACGGTGATCGGCATCGTCGTCGACATCGGCAACGACATGGTCGAGTCGGCGCTCACGCGCACGGAGAACAACCAGCCGCTGTCCGGTCTGGACGCGGACCAGTGGGACACCGCGTCGACGTACACGGTCAATCTCGCCCACCAGGTGCAGCAGGCGCTGCTCGTCCAGCTTCAGGAGAAAACGGACGCGCGGGCCGCCAGCGCCCGCGCCTCGACGATCTGGGACGGCGGAATCGTCATCGGCGTCCTGTTGGTCGCCGGTGTCCTGTCGGTGGTGATCGCGCGCTCGCTGCTGCGGCCGTTGCGGATCCTGCGCCGCACCGCGCTGGAGGTCGCCGACCATCGGCTGCCCGAGGCGGTGCAGCGGCTCCTCACCGAGCCCGACCCGGCTCCGGAGAACCTGCGGCACCGAGCGGCGGTCGCGCCGGTGCCGATCTTCACCCGCGAGGAAGTCGGGCAGGTCGCGCGTGCGTTCGACGCGGTGCACGGCGAGGCGGTCCGGCTGGCTGCCGAGCAGGCGATGCTGCGCGAGAACGTGAACGCGATGTTCGTCAACCTGTCGCAGCGCAGCCAGGACCTGGTGGAGCGGCAGCTGTCCGTGCTCGACCGGATGGAGGCGGGCGAACAGGACCCGGAGACCCTCGGCGGGCTGTTCGAACTCGACCACCTCGCCACCCGGATGCGGCGCAACAGCGAGAACCTCCTGGTGCTGTCCGGCACCGACCTGGTGCGCGAGGACACCGGACCGGTGGTGGCCGACGAGATCATCGGGGCCGCACTGTCCGAAGTGGAGGATTACCAGCGGATCGAGATCGGCCCGGCCCCCGCGCTCGCGGTGCGCGGCGACGCGGTCAACGACCTGGTGCACGTGGTGTCCGAGCTGCTGGAGAACGCCACCCGGTACTCCGGGCCGCAGACGGCGGTCACCGTGGAGAGCGCGCGGACGGCCGACGGCGCATGGCGGATCGAGATCACCGACCGCGGCGCGGGCATGCCGCAGGCGGAGATCGACCGCACCAACGCGCGGCTGGCGCATCCGCCGGAGGTCGACGTCGAGGTGTCGCGCCGGATGGGCCTGTTCGTGGTCGCGACGCTGGCCGAACGGCACGCCATCGCGGTGCGGCTGAGCCCGGCCGAGGGACGCGGGCTCACCGCGACGGTCGTCGTCCCGGCCGCGTTGATCACCGAGGCCCCGCCGCTGCCGCAGCCGCCCGCGCCGGTCGAACCGGAACCCGCGCCCGAGCCGGAACTGCTGGCCCCGCTCGCGCCGCTGGCCCCGGCTGAGGAGCCGGAGGAGCCCGCCGAACTGGTCGCGCCGACGCTCGACGACGCCGGTCCGCTGCGGCGCGCGCCGGTCGTCGAGGAGGCTCCGTCGTGGCCCGGCCCGGCGTCGCGGTCGCATCTGGAGATCGACGCGCCGACTGACCGGATGCCTGCTTATCGCGACGTGCTGTCGCGCTGGTTCGACCTCTCGGCGCCGCCGGAGGAACCGGTCGCGCCGGAGCCGCGGGTGGTCGCGCCGATGCCGGAGGTCCCCGCCTTCGAACCCGAGCACGCCTACGCGGAGCCGCCGGAGTTCCCGACGGAAGACCCGGACGAGGCGGCCCCCGAATGGCCGGCGCCCGCGCACGCCGAACAACCGGAGTGGCCGTCGCCGGAGCACCTGGAACAAGAGGACGGCGCCGAGGACACCTGGCCGTTCCTGCGGGTCGCCGACGTGGCGGGCGGCCCCGCCGCGGAGCCGGAGCCGCGGCCGATACTCTCGCTTTCCCCCGACGCGGTGCGCGCCCGGATGACGAGCCTGCAAGGCGGCTTCCGGCGCGGCAGGCACGCCAGGGGGGAAGACACCCCGCCACTGGATCGAAACGGATGAGGCATGAGTTCGAACACCGCCCTGCTGGAAGTGATCGCGCTGGGCGCGCAGGACGCGGAGCGGGCGCAGGAGGGCGGAGCGGACCGGCTCGAACTGGTCTCCGACATGGCCAGCGACGGGCTCACCCCGAGCGAGGCGACGGTGCGCGAGGTGCTCGCGGCCACTGATTTGCCGGTGCGCGTGATGCTGCGCGCGGAGAACACTTTCGACGCGCGCGCCATCGACGAGCTGTGCGCTTCAGCGGCCCGGCTGGTGTCCGCGGGTGCGCAGGAGTTCGTGTTCGGGTTCCTGACCGAGGAGGGCGAGGTCGACGCCGAGGCGTGCCGCGCGCTGCTGAAGGAGATCGACGGGCGGCCGTGGACGTTCCACCGCGCCATCGACCGCTCGCGCAACCCGATCGCCGCGTACGACGTGCTGGCCGAGCTCGGCTGCGACACCGTGCTGGCGGCGGGCCACGCGAACGGTGTCGCGAGTGGACTGTCGGTGCTGCAGCAACTGGCGCGGCGGACCGACGGCCCCGCGCTGTTGGTCGGCGGCGGCTTGCGGGCGCAGCAGGTGCATTTGCTGCGGGCTGGCGGCGTGCGCGGCTTCCACGTCGGCGGCGCGGTGCGTCCGTCCGGTTGGGACGCTCCGGTGGACGCGGCCGCCGTGCGCGAGTGGGCCGAACTCGTCAAAGGCTGACGCTCCGCTCCACTGCGGAAGGGAACCTCGCCGGGAATTCCAATTCCGGCAAGGTTCCCTTTTTTGCTTGACGAGCACAGCGCGCGTGCGTGCGCAAGGGGTCCGGATTGTCCGGGGGTTCCGCATTCCGACGGCCGATGGTTTCCGGATGCGGCGGGACATCGCGGCGGGAATCAGTCATAAATCGTGCAAGTGGAAAACAAACCAACCGCGTTAAGGTCAGCCAAAAGTAGGTTTCTTTGTTTCGAGCGGTTTTTTAGGGTCGGGGATACGGGTCGGTACCGCGATTTAGCCGGCCCGGTCCCTGCCTCTCGAGAGGAATTCTCATGCGCTTGCGCAAGCTCGTCGCCGCCGCGGTTCCGCTGCCGGCGTTGCTGTGCCTGTCCGTGGCCGGCGTCGCGAACGCCGATCCGCTGGTCGCCCTTTCCGGCAACGCCGCACCGCTCGCCGCCAGCGCGCGGTCCGGTGACGTCGCCGCTGAGCAGCAGATTCCCGCCGCCCTGTCCCTGAAACTGCACAACCAGCAGGCGCTGGCCCGCTTCCTCGCCGACGTGCAGGACCCGGCCTCGCCGCAGTACCACCGATTCCTCTCTCCGGAGCAATTCACTGCGGCATTCGGCCCAACGCAAGCCGAAGCCGATCAGGCGGTGAATTTCCTCAAGCGCAGCGGTGCACAGGGTATTGAGGTTTCCGGAAACCGCCAGGCGATCACCTTCTCGGCAACTGCCGGACAGCTGGAGTCCGCCTTCCATACGCGCATCGGCAATTACACCGACACCGTCACCGGCCGGAAGTTCTACGCCAACGACTCCGCGCCGGAACTGCCCGCTTCGGTGTCCTCGGTGGTCGATTCGGTCGTCGGCCTCGACAATCACGCGGTGAAGCACCACGCGAAGCCCACGCAGGCGCCGCGCACGGTCAAGCCGGTGACGCCGAGCATCCTCAAAACCGCGTACGGCACCAGCGGCATGTCCGCCACCGGCGCGGGCGTGAATGTCGGTTTCGTGGAGTTCGACGGATACAAGAAGTCCGACATCACCGCGTACGACACCAAGTACGGCCTCAAGGGCGGTTCGGTCAGCACGGTTTCGGTCAACGGAGCCAACTACGACTCGAGCCCCGGCGACGGCCAGACCGAGGTCGACCTGGACATCGAGGTCGTGCACGCGCTCGCCGCGCCGGCGAACGACTACGTGTACGAGGCCCCGAACTCCAACGCGGGCGAGCTGGCGATGTACCAGAAGATCGCGTCGGACAAGAAGGTCAGCGTCGTCTCGATCTCGTGGGGCTCCTGCGAGGCGGCGGAAGGCTCGGCCGCGGCCAACAGCGTCGACAAGGCGCTCGCGACCGGCACCGCCGAGGGCATCAGCTACTTCGCCGCCGCGGGCGACGACGGCACCACCGACTGCGCCCGCCAGACCGGCAGCAAGGCCCAGGCGGTGGACTTCCCGGCGTCGAGCCCGAACGTCTCCGGCGTCGGCGGCACGCAGCTGACGGTCAACTCGTCGAACGGCTACAGCAGCGAGACGACGTGGAACGACGGTGCTTCCGGCGGAGCGGGCGGCGGCGGCATCTCGACGATCTTCGCCGCGCCGTCGTGGCAGTCCAAGCAGAGCACGACCAAGCGCAAGGTCCCGGACGTCGCCGGGGACGCCGCGCAGGGTTCGGCGTACACGATCATCTCCGGCGGACAGACCGGGAACGTGTGGGGCACCTCGGGCGCGGCTCCGCTGTGGGCGGGCTTCGCGGCGCTGCAGAACGAGGTCCACAAGGGTGGCCTCGGCAACCTGAACGCGAAGTTCTACAGCATCGGCAACGGTTCCTCCTACGGTTCCGGTTTCCACGACGTGACCACCGGCAACAACACCTTCAACGGCACCACCGGCTTCTCCGCAGGCACGGGCTATGACCAGACGACCGGCTGGGGCTCGTTCAACGGCTCCGGACTGTCCAAACTGATCGGCTGAGCGCACCGCACGGGAGCGCCTGTCCTGGGGTCCACCCGGGACAGGCGCTCCCGTGCGTTCGGCCGATTGACCAAGATCCGGGACGCTGTTTTGATGGCCGGGTGCAGCCTCTCCTGACGCCGAAGCAGCAGGCCCTCGTCGACCGTGCCGCCAAGCTCGCGGACATTTTCGCCGAGCGCGCGGCCGAGCACGACCGGGAAAACACGTTCCCGCACCAGAATTACGACGACCTGCGGGAAGCGGGCTTCCTCCGGCTGTCGGTCCCGGAGGAACTCGGCGGCTCCGGCGCCGGGCTGCCGGAAATCCTGCCGGTGCTGGAACGGCTCGCGATGGGCGACGGTGCGACCGCGCTGGCGTTCACGATGCACCTGTCGCCGCTGGGACAGTGGGCGAGCGTCTGGCGGCGCACGAAGGCGCCCCGGCTGGCGGAACTGCTGCGCAAAGCGGTGGACGGCGAACTGGTCTGGGCGTCGATCACCAGCGAAACGGGCCTGCGCAACGACATGACGGACGCGAAGACCCGCGCGGTCCGCGTCGAAGGCGGCTTCGAACTGTCCGGCCGCAAGAGCTTCGCGACCAACTCGGCGGTCGCCACGCACTGCTCCACCACCGCCCGCCACGAGGACGCCGACGGCGGCCCGCGGCTGCTGCTGTGCCAGATCGCGCTGGACGCGCCGGGCGTCACGATCCACCAGACGTGGAACACCATGGGCATGCGCGGCACCCAGAGCAACGACGTCGAACTGGACAAGGTGTTCGTCGAGGACGCCGCGGTCGTGCACTCGCTGCCGGTGAAACACCTCGACTCGCGGGTGCTGGAAACCGTCTGGGCGTGGGCGATGCCCGCGTTCTCGGCGGTCTACACCGGAATCGCGGCCGGCGCGCTCGACTGGACCGTGCGGACGCTGGTCCAGCGCGGCAAGGCCGAGGACCCGGTGCTGCAGGACGTGATCGGCGAATGCCAGATCCTGCTGGAAAGCTCCCGCGCGCTGATCTACCGCCAGGCCGACGAGGTGACGAGCCGCCGCCTCTTCACCGGGGATATTCAGGACGGCGTGGCGCGCAGCGCGATCGTGAAGTACACGGCGGCGAACAACGCGGTCCAGGTGATGCAGCGGCTGGTCGACGCGTTGGGCGGCATGTCATACACGAAGGCGCTGCCGTTCGAGCGCATGTGGCGCGACGTGCAGGCGAGCACGTTCATGCCGATGGGCAACCTGGCGACCCGCAAACTGGTCGGGGCGAACGTGCTGGGCGTGCGGACGCTGCCGGAGATCGGCCCGGACGAGACCGGGCCGGATTCCCGCGCCAAGGGCTGAACGGGTGAACCCGGCCGGAACCGGGTGAGTTCTCGCTGCTCAGGGGCTATCTTGAGCGCTTCGGTCTTGGTGTCCAGGGGAGGGACAGCGAGTGGCGAAGCAGAAATTCCGCACGCTCAAGGACGGGCGAGTAGTCCCGATCAACGAGGGCGGCGGCGCGAAGGTTTTCGTGGCCGGAGTGGCGGTAGTCGCCGCTGTCGGAGGCGGCACGGCGGCCGGGATCGGCGGTTCCGCGAGCGTGGGATCCGGGGCCGCCGCGGAGGCGCTGCCGGGAAACCTCGCCGGGGACGTCGCGGATTCCCTGCCCGGCCGCAGTCTCGAGACGCGCAAAGCCGAGGGCAAGAAGTCCGCGAAGCGCGGCCGCAAGGGCGAGACCTTCAGCCGGTTCAAGCTCAAACAGCTCAAGCAAGCCGCGAAACACGAGATCGACTGCCTGCTGAACTCCACCGACCGCGTCCGGGATTACCTCGCGGAGCACCGCTGCACCTCATTGGACCGCAACCTCTTCGCCGTCGGCGACGGTCACGGCAACGCAGCAGTGATTTCCGTTGCCCGCGTGGGGTTTCCGAAGAAGAGCGACGCCGAAGGCTGCGAGCAGGTCGAAGAGGTGCAGGGCAGCGGGGACGTCAAACCCCTTGGCGCTGCCCTGCTCGGCCTCGACGGCGTGCACTTCTCCGGCCATCACTTCAAGTCCAGAGTGGACGGTCGGGCGATGGTGGTCGCCGAGACGGAAACCGTTGCCGGACACGTAGATCCCGGCACCCTCGACGCGCTTGCCGACGTCTCGGTGTGGTTCCCGAAGCTGTGACTACTTCTTCTCCGGAACGACAGCGGCCTCGGAAGCAGCGGCCTCCGCCGCCTCCTGTTCCGCCAGGTCGGCCGCCGCCTGCACGGCCGGACCGTGCAGCAGCCGGGCCACTTCACCGCGCAGCGAAACGAATTCCGCCGATTCCCGCGTCGTGATCTGGTCCCGCTGAGCGGGCAGGTCCACCTTCAGGTCCGCCACGATCCGCGCCGGCGACTTCGACAGCACCAGCACCCGGTCGCCGAGGTACACGCTCTCGTCGATGTCGTGCGTCACCAGCAACACCGTCGTGCCCTGTTCGACCTGGACCCGGCGCAGCAGGTCTTCCAGCTCGAACCGCGTCTGCGCGTCCACCGACGCGAACGGTTCGTCCATCAGCAGCAGCGCCGGACGGCTCGCCAGCGCGCGGGCGATCGACACCCGCTGCTGCATGCCGCCCGAAAGCTGCCACGGGTATTTGTTCACCGCGGCCGAAAGTCCGACCGCCTCGAGCGCTTCGGCGGCCCGGGCACGCCGGGTCGCCTTGTCGAGTTTGCTCCAGCGCAGCGGGAATTCCACGTTCTTCGCGACCGACAGCCACGGGAACAGGGAACGGCTGTAGTCCTGGAACACCACGGCGAGATCGTCCGGCACCGAGGTGACGCGGTCGCCGTGCAGGCTCACCGTGCCCGCGCTCGGCGGGATCAGGCCGGCGATCGCGCGCAGCAGGGTGGACTTGCCGCAGCCGGACGGGCCGACGATGCACGCCAGCTGCCCGGTCTCCACCGTGAACGACAGTTCGTTGACCGCGACGTGCGCGGACTCGCCGCTGCCGTAGCGGTGGCTGAGGCCGGAGACCTCGAGCATGGTCGACATAACGGGAAAACCTTCCTAGTTCCGGCCGGGCTGCCAGCCGAGCACCCGGCGTTCGATGCCGAGCAGCGCGGCGTTGAACCCGTACCCGAGGATGCCCAGCAGCACGATCCACGCCCACATCTGGTCGAAGTCGTACGAACGCTGGGCGGCGAGCAGCGCGTAGCCGATGCCGTTGAGCGCCCCCACCAGTTCGGAGATCGCCATCAGGATCAGCGCGATCGAAAGCGACACCCGGAGCCCGGCGAAGATCTTCGGCAGCGCCGAGGGCAGCACGACCAGCCCGATCCAGTACCGCTTCGGCGTCCGGAACGCGCGGGCCGTCTCGACCTTGACCTTGTCGACCGAGCGGACGCCGTCCACTGTGTTCATCAGCACCGGCCACAGCGAGCTGAAGATGATCGTCGCGGTCTGCATGCCCGGCCCGATGCCGAACAGGATGATGAACACCGGCACGAGCGCGGGCGGCGGAATGGCGCGGAAGAACGCGAAAAGCGGTCCCACGTAATCCATTCCGGTGCGCGAGCGGCCCAGCGCGGTGCCGAGCGCGACGCCGATCACCACCGCCAGCAGCCAGCCGCCGAGCAGCCTGCCGAGGCTCGGCAGGATGTGGTCGAACACCGGCTCGCCGAGGAACAGGTGCGAGGCCGGGCCGGAGAACCACAGTTTCGCGGCCGCGGCGGCGATCTTCGACGGCGGCGGGAAGAACACGTTTTCGCTCAGCTGCGCCGCGATCTCCCACAGCACCACCAGAATCGCGAACAGCAGCCACTTGCGGGCGAACCCGCTGAGCCCGCGGCTCATCCGGCGCGTGACGGTGGAGGGTTTTTCGACCACACTCACGCGGCGGCTCCTTCGACAGCGTTGCTCCAGCGGAACAGCCGGTTGCCCAGTCGTTCGAGGCCCTCGTTCACGAGGAAGCCGAGCAGCCCGGCGACCACCGTCCCGGCGAGCACCAGGTCCATCCGGCCCGGTCCGGAACTGGCTTCGAGCACGAACTGCCCGATGCCGAGTTTCGCCCCGGCCAGGAATTCCGTGCTGATCACCAGGATCAGCGAAATCGCCGCGGACAACCGGATCCCGGTGAACACGAACGGCGCGGCGTGCGGCAGCGCGACCGAGGTCAGCACCCGCGAACGCGGAGTTCCGTACGTGCGCGCGGTTTCCAGCAGCAGCGGGTCGATCTCGGCCAGCGCGTAAATGGTGTTGAAGAGAATCGGCCACACCGCCGCGTACACGGCGAGGGTGATCTTCGCTTCCGGGCCGCCGCCGACGACGATCAGCACCAGCGGAATCAGTGCCACGGAAGGAATCGGCCGCAGGAATTCGACGATCGCCTTGGTCGCGTCGCGCAGCCAGCGGACGCTGCCGAGCAGCAGGCCTGCCGGGACCGCGATGGCGATCGAGATGAGCAGCGCGATCAGCCACGCGAGCACGGAGGCGACCACGTCGCGGACGAATTCGACGTCGCCGAACAGTTCGCCGATCCGGGCGAACACCACGGTCGGCGGGGGAAGGTCGTTCTGGTCGATCAGACCGGCCCGCACGACGGCCTCCCAGATCAGGAGGAAGCCGAGCAGGCCGGTCAGGTTCCGGACGAGGCGCACGTCAGGACGCGTTCGCCTGCGGGACGATCATCGACTGCACGTCGATCTTCGACTGGATGGAACCGAACTGCTGCAGCAGGTCCGGCACCCGCTGAATGCGCCGGGCGTCCAAAGTGGACTGGAAGGTCAGCAGGTTCGTGATCTTCGCGGTCGCCTCGTCCACCTTCGAGAACTGGATCATCAGCGGCTCGATCTTGGAACGGTCGGCCGATTCCTTGGTGGCGCGCAGCATCGCGCGCTGGAACGCGGCGACCGTCTTCGGGTTCGCGTCGGTGAACTTGCCGAGCGAGCCGTAGCCCGCGGTCGGGAAGTCCTTGGTGCCGCCGGAAGCGGTGTCGATGACCTCGACCGTCCCGTTGACCTTCGCCGACTGCGTGATGAACGGCTCGGTCAGGAAGCCCGCGTCGATGTCGCCGCGCTTGACCGCGGGGCCGATGTCCGGGAACCGCAGCGAAACCCACTTCACGTCGGTGAAGCTCACGCCGTTGTCGCGCATGACCGACTTGGTCAGCGTGTCGCAAATCGTGTTGGTGGCGGTGATCCCGATCCGCTTGCCCGCCAGGTCGTGCACGTTCTTGATGTTGCTGTTCGGCATCGCCACGACTTCGGTGCTCTTCGGGCCCGCCGAGGAGGCGTCGGCGACGAGCTTGATGTCCGCGGCGCCCTTGCTCTTGGCGATGAAGAACGGCGTGTAGCTCGCGTAGGCGATGTCGACCTCGCCCGCCTGCAGCTTCTGCAGCGACGCGTCACCGCTGGCGGCGTCGACGGCTTCGACCTCGAGTCCCTCGTTCTTGAAGTAGCCGTTCTGGACCGCGAGGTGGAAAGGCACCACGTCGATCGTCGGCATGATCGAGACCTTGATCTTGGCCTTCTCGACCCCGGAGCCGCCCTTCGCGCTGCCCGAATCGTCCGATCCGCCCAGCAGGCCGCATCCGCTGGCAGTCAAGGCAACGCCGCCCGCCATAGCGAGCGACAGGAACCCGCGCCTGCCGTAGTCGCGCCGGCTGCTCACCGCTTCATCAAACAAGGTCGCTCCTAGCACATGGGCCCGCGTCTGGCATGGACGCGGGGGGAAGGTGGCTCATTGTCCGGAGTCACGCGGCTACTGTAGAGAACCAGGACGATCACTCACAATGGGTGTTCATATACGATTCAGAAGTGGTGCTGGTCACTCGATCAGGTGATCGAATCCGCTGGTATGTCGGGGTATGTGAACGACCCGTGGGTGCCCGATGGGCCTTGATCCGCTGCCTGGGTGCTCTCCGGGCAACTTCTGGAGGGTTACAAATGGGCCAGGCGTTCGCTACCCTCTGCTCCGGCAATGTGAGGTGTGGACCACCGATGTAGTGAGAGCCCGGACTTGGGAAAAGGGCTCTCCGCGTACTCCGGCGACGAGCCGGTGGGGGGTGGCCTCGGCCGAACGGACTAAGAGATCGACCACGTGCGGGGACCGAACGTCATGTCAGACCTGAACCGATTCCGCGCCCGAGGCGACGGGCAGCCGCACCGCGAAGTCGATCTTTTCACTCGAAAGGGTGTAACAGTCCGGGGCGCGGTCCAGACCACTCAGGTGGCGGATTACCTGCCGGGAGCGTGCGCGTAGTGGCCACGAGCACGGCAGGTTCGGAATCAACGGGCCCCTCGGGCCCGGACGGTGGTGCGGCGGTGCCGAACGAAGACACCGCGGGGGCAGGGGAGGCCTCCGCTCAGGAGAACGCGGGGACCGCGCAGCAGCGGTCCTGGCTCGCGCTCGGCAACTGGCGATTGCGGTCGAAGCTCGCGCTCATTCTCCTCATCCCCACGATCACCGCGCTGGTGCTCGGCGTGCTGCGCGTGGTCGACGACGTGCGGTCGGCGGTCGACCTCAACCACACCGCCAACCAGGTCGCCTTCGCCGAGAAGGTCACCGCGGTCGTGCACGACCTGCAGCGCGAGCGCGCGCTGGCGGTGGTCCGGATCTCGTCGGCGGACCCGCTGCGCCAGACCGGCCTCGACGCGCAGATGGCGAAGGTCGACCGCGACGTCGACGACCTGCGCAACGCCGCGGTCAACCTCGACAACGACGACCAGGCGGCCAGCGACCGCTACGCGCACGGCCTCCAGCGCCTCGACGCGCTGCGCCCGCTGCGCGCGGCGATGACCACCTCGGCGTACTCCGACCGCGCGGTCCTCGACACCTACTCTTCGGTGCTCGACTCGCTGATCCAGCTCGGCCGCGAGGTCTCCACCGCGACCACCAACCGCGACCTGCTCCGCCTCGGCACGAGCACGCAGTCGATCAGCGAGGCGAAGGAGTTCATCCTCCGCGGCGACTCCGCGCTGCAGATCGCCGCGTTCCGCGACGGCTTCCCCGGCAACCTGATCGACGAGACCCGGGCCGCCGAGGCCAGCGGCGACGCGTCGATCACCGCGTTCCTCGCGAACGCCACCGGCGACCAGGTCCAGCTCTACAACGACACCTACTCCGGACCCGAGGTCGACGAGCGTCGGCGTTTGCAGACACAGGCGTTCTCCTTCGCCCAGCAGAGCCAGCCGCTCAACCTCGACGGCACCAAGCTCGGCCAGGACTCCACCGTCGCCGCCGACAAACTGCGCGCGGTCGAGGTCAACCTGCTGACCCAGCTGCGCGCCCAGGCCGACGAACTGGCCAGCAACGCGGTGCGGTCGGCGTGGGTCGGCGGGGTCATCGTCCTCGCCGCACTGGTCGCCGCGCTGATGCTGATGCTCGTCATCGCCCGGCTGATGCTGCGCCCGCTGCGGGTGCTGCGGAAGACCGCGCTGGACGTCGCCTACACCCGGCTGCCGGAAACCGTGCAGGCGATCCTGGACGACCCGGACCCGGTCAACGCCTCGAAGAAGGCGGTTGACCCGGTCCCGGTCCTCACCCGCGACGAGATCGGCGAAGTGGCGCGCTCGTTCGACGTGGTGCACGAGCAGGCGGTCAAGATGGCCGCCGAACAGGCGCTGCTGCGCGAGAACGTCAACGGCATCTTCGTGAACCTCTCCCGGCGGTCGCAGCGGCTGGTGGAACGCCAGCTCGGCGTCATCGACCGGCTCGAGGCCGACGAGCAGGACCCGGACCATCTCGCGAGCCTGTTCGAGCTCGACCACCTGGCGACCCGGTTGCGCCGGAACGGCGAATCGCTGCTGGTGCTTTCGGGCGCGGGCCTCGCGAAGTCGGTGCCGAAGCCGGTGCCGGCGGCCGACGTGATCGGCGCGGCGGTGTCGGAGATCGAGCAGTACGCCCGCATCGAGATCGGGATCGTGCCCGAGGTCGCGGTGCAGGGCCTCGCGATCCACGACCTCGTGCACGTGCTCGCGGAACTGCTCGACAACGCGACCTACTTCTCCGAACCGGAAACCAAGATCACCGTCCGCGCGGTCATCACGCGCAAGAAGGCGCTGGCGATCCAGGTCACCGACCACGGCGTCGGGATGAGCGAGGAGCGCCTCGCCGAGGTCAACGAGCGCCTCGCCGACCCGCCGGACCTGGACGTGTCGGTGACGAGGCGGATGGGTCTGTACGTGGTCGCGCGGCTGGCCCAGCGGCACGGCATCGAGGTGCGGCTGCGCGAGAACGAGGACATCGAGGGCGGCGTGATCGCCCGCGTCGTGGTCCCGGTCGAGCTGCTCACCCAGGTCCGGACGGTTTCGCCGACGATGCGGAACACCCCGCCGCCGCCGAACCGCAACGAGGTCTCGCACCCGAGCCTCCCGCCGCTGAACCGCGAGCCGGAACCGTCGAACCCGCTTCCGCTCTCGCCGCCGCCCGCGGCCGCCGAGCTGACCGAGGCGATGGGCTCGACCGGCTCCGGCGCGGCGGCCGACAACGGCGGACTGGTCCCGCTCGACCAGCCGATCAGCCTCGACGACCTCGTCGCGGGCAACCGCGCGGCCGGTCCGTTCCTCAGCCCGGCGACGCCCGCCTCGGAAGCCCCGGCGTGGCCGACCGCGGAAGACCTCGCGCCGCTCACTCGCGAGTCGTACGGCGAGGGCGCGAGCCTGGCGCAGACCGAATTCCCGCCGCTGGTGCTGCCGAAGCGGGAGCCGAAGTACGTCGCTCCGGAAGCGCCGAAGGACCAGCCGCCCGCCGAGCCGGACGGTTCCGCCGCGCTCGAGGACGACGTGCCGACCCGGCGGCTGCCGATCTACCAGTCGGTGCTGTCGCGCTGGTTCAGCGAAGGCGAGGACAGCGAGCCCGGAACCGGAACGGCGCAGTCCGCCGCGTCGGAGCCGGAGCCGGAAGCCGCCGAGACTCCCGCCGCCGAGCCGCGGGAGCGGGACGAGACTCCGGCCGAGCCGGTGCGGCAGCAGGCGAGCGAACCGCTCGAGTCCACGCCGCTCTACCCCGGTTCCGACGAGCCGGAGGACGACAGCTGGCACAGCGTCTCCGACGAGGGATGGCAGGCGGCGCAGTCGCTGCTCGAATCCAAGAACGAGGAGATCACGCCCGCCGGGCTGCCCAAACGCGTGCCCAACGCGTACCTGGTCCCCGGCTCGATCGGCAACGCGCCGGAACCGGCGCAGCAGAACTCGTTCACGGACGCGACCACCGGAATGCCCGGAACGGGTGCGATCACCCGCTCGGCGACGGCTGCCCGCAGCCGGATGGCAAGCTTCCAGCGTGGGTACAAGTCCGGAAGGCACGCACTGAAGGAGCGGCCGCCGGACGCCCGGCTCGACGACGACGGGGTTCGCGTCACCGGGGCCGGGTATGTGAGCGACAGCAGTGAGGAGCGAGAGTGACACGGGCGGGAGTGCAGCCGGGAGGCGGCTCGGTGCAGCCGAACGGCAGGCAGGCCGGCGGCAGCGCGGCGAGCAGCTTCGCGTGGCTGATCACGGACTTCGTCCACCGGGTGCCCGGTGCGGCGCACGCGGTGGTCGTCTCGGCCGACGGTCTGCTGCTCGCGTCTTCGCGCGGGCTGCCGAAGGACCGGGCGGACCAGCTGGCGGCCGTCGCCTCGGGGCTGACCAGCCTCGCGCGCGGTGCGGCGAAGGTGTTCGAGGGCGGCCCGGTCGCGCAGACCGTGGTCGAGATGGCGAACGGATTTCTCTTTCTGATGTCGGTGTCCGACGGCTCGTGCCTCGCGGTGCTGGGTTCGCCGGAAAGCGACATCGGCTTGGTGGTGTACGAGATGACTCTGCTGGTCGAACGGGTCGGCCAGCAGCTGACACCGGAGATGCGGGCACAACTGCAGGGCGCTGCGGTCCGTCGCTAGGCGGACCTAGGACTACAGGAGTAAACCGTGGACGACGGGCGCTTGCGCGGCGACGGCCGGCTCGGTGACGAGCACACCGGGGGCTGGGGCGATCGGGACCAGAGCCGGGAGGACTGGAAGTCCTTCCGGGACCGGGTCGACCGCGAATGGCGTTCGAGGGACGTCCAAGCCGCGGATTCCGAACCGGTGCGCGAACCGCCGAACTGGCTGACCGATTCCAACGCCGGGCAGCAGCCGGGCATCACCGCGGTGCCCGGGTACCGCGAGCGGCTGCTCGGCGGACCCGGTTCGGAGCTGTTCGGCGGGGCGAGCGGACCGCTGTACGACTCGGCCGAGTTCGCCGCGTTCAGCGCCGAACGCGACGGGTCGCCGGGACCCTCGAGCTTCCCGTCGAACGGATTGGCCGCCGCGCTGCCGATGCAGGCGGCGGGCGAATACGTGGACGAGCCCGCCGAGGTGGAGACCTCCGGGCTGGTCCGGCCTTACTTCCGCACCCGCGGACGCACGAAGCCCACCTACGACCTCGCGATCGAGGCGCTGGTGTCGACGAGCGAACAGGGCAGGGTGCTTGACCGCGTCCGCGTGCCGGAGCACCGGTCGATCTGCGACCTGTGCCTCGACACCCGGTCGGTCGCCGAGGTGGCCGCGCTCCTGCGGCTGCCGCTCGGCGTGGTGCGGGTGCTGATTGGTGACGTGGCGGGCCTCGGCCTGGTGCTCGTGCACACGAGCAGCAGCACGAATTCGGGCGACCGCCCCAGTATCGAGTTCATGGAAAGGGTGCTCAGTGGGCTTCGGAGAATTTGACTCCGACGCGAACACACCGCAGACGGGTCCGACCTCGTCGGCCAAGATCGTGGTCGCGGGTGGGTTCGGTTCGGGCAAGACGACTCTGGTCGGGGCGATCTCCGAGATCGACCCGCTGACCACCGAGGCCATGATGACCGAGGCCAGCGTGGGCCACGACGACGTGTCGGCCACGCCGAACAAGTCGACCACCACGGTGGCCATGGACTTCGGCCGGATCTCGCTCGACTCCGACCTGGTGCTGTACGTGTTCGGCACGCCGGGCCAGCACCGGTTCTGGTTCATGTGGGACGACCTCGCCGTCGGCGCGATCGGCGCGGTCGTGCTGGTGGACACGCGCAGGCTCGCGGACGCGTTCCCGTCGATCGACTTCTTCGAGAACCGGAAGCTGCCCTACGTCGTGGCGATCAACTGCTTCGACCGGCTGCTGCACCACCAGATCGAGGACGTGCGGCACGCGCTCACCATCTCGCCGTCGGTCCCGATCATGGCGTGCGACGCGCGCGAGCGGGATTCGGCGAAGCAGGTGCTGATCTCGGTCGTGCAGCACGCGATCGCGCACGACACGGCTTTACGGGCGGGCTAGTCCCGTTCGCGGTCCCCGCCGCCGTCTGCGAAGGAGGCTTGCGCCGACTCCCAGATTCCCTTTACACCCCGGCTCGGGTGCGGCCGTTGGAGTGAACTCCACGGGCTTCACCCGCTTCGGGGAGTGGTGCCTCCGAGCGGGGCAGCTGAGTAGTCCTGTCCCGCTCGCGGCCGAGGCCGGCCGCCCCTGATCGGGGCGTCGGACCGGCGGTGACCTGCACGGACATCCCGCTGCGCACGGTGGCCGCCGCCACCACCGAGTGACCCGCGAATGCGTGGTTGTGCATGCGTTCGCGCGACGTTACATCCGGCAGACACGTACCGTGCCCGGGCACACGCTCGACACGACCGGGTGCGTGAATACGCTGGAACGACGACTTCACCGCGGCCGGGCGAGGATGGCCCGAGGGCGGCGAACGGGCGTCCGGCAGCGTTCGAGGAGCTTGGAGGGGCAGTGACCGATTCCGACCGGCCAGCGGACCAGGGCACGTTCAGCTGGCTGATCTCGGATTTCGTGCGCCGGGTCCCGGGTGCGGCGCACGCGGTGCTGGTGTCGGCGGACGGACTGATGCTCGCGCCTTCGGAGGGCTTGCCGCAGGAACGCGCCGAGCAGCTCTCGGCGGTGGCGTCCGGGCTGATCAGCCTGACCCAGGGCGCGGCGCGGTGCTTCGAGGCGGGCGGCGTGAACCAGACCGTGGTCGAGATGGAACGCGGGTACCTGTTCCTGATGTCGGTCTCGGACGGGTCCTGCCTGGCCGTGCTGGCCGCGCCGACGTGTGACATCGGGACAGTCGCGTACGAGATGACCCTGCTGGTCGAGCGGGTCGGCGAGCAGATCACGCCGGAACTGCGCGCGCAGCTGCAGGGCGGCGGGGTGCTGGGGTAGCCGATGAAGATCTCGGGTTTCGGAGACCAGGACACGGGCGCCTGGGACGCCCTCCACAAAGGCACGGAACGGGAGTCGTTCGACTCGCCGAGCCGGTACGACATGAGTTCGCTGAGCCTCCGGCTGCCGCATCGGCAGCCTCGGGCCACGCCTCCGCCGCCTGCTTCGCGGCATGCCCAGCCGCCTGCCCGGCGTCCGGAGCCCGCGCCTCGCCCGGCTCCCGCGCCGGTCGCGCCGCGCCCGGTGCAGCAGGCGGTGGCCCCGCCGCCCGCTCCGGCACCGGCTCCGGTGTCGGCTCCGGTGCAGGAGGAGAGCTGGGACGACGGCTACGAATGGGTCGAGGACGGCGAATCCGGTTACTGGGAAGAGCCGCGGCAGAACCACCGGTGGGAAGAGCCCCAGCAGCAGCGCTGGGAAGAACCGCCGCCGCCCCCGCCGAGCCGTCCCGCGGCGCACGACCCGTACTCGTTCGACGAGTACGCCGGTTCGCCCGGCCCGGACGACCGCGTGGTCCCGGAAGGTTCGGCGTACCAGCGCCAGCACGTCGAGCAGGCCACCCGCAGCAGGCACGCGCTGGCCGAAGAGCCCCCGGCGGAGGAGCGGTACTCCGACCCCGGACCGGCTTCCGGAGTGTCCGAATTGGACCGGTTCTGGTCCGAAGAGGAGCCCTCGCAACCCGAGCCGCCCGTACAGCCGACGAAGTCGCGGGTGCGGCCGTACGCGCGGACCCGGGGCCGTACGCACTCAGACCACAACCTGGCGCTGGAGGCCCTGGTCTCCACCAGCGACGAGGGCCGCCGCTACCGCGGGGTGCGCTCGATCGAGCATCGGCGGATCTGCGATCTGTGCCTGGACACCCGGTCGGTCGCGGAGATCGCCGCGCACCTGCACCTGCCGCTCGGCGTGGTGAAGGTCCTGGTGGGGGACATGGCGGACATCGGGCTGGTCATGCTGCACCAGACCGACCTGGTGCTGGGCGACCGTTCGTCGAGGGAGTTCATGGAGCGGGTGCTGCAGGGGCTGCGAAACCTCTGACCGCGCTTATGCCGCACTGTCTCCGCTGATGCTGTGCTGGCGCGCTCATGCTGTGGTGGCGCGCCAACGCCGCGCTGCCTCCGCTCCGCCTCACCCTCCCCCCTGATCCTGCCCCGCCTGACCCGGCCCCGCCTTGCCCTGCCTTGCCTTGCCTTGCCCCGCCTTGCCCTGCTCGCTCACGTCCGGACTGCCCCAGCCGAAACCGCCCCAATGTGGCATTGGGTGCGTCAGACGCACCGAACGCCACATTGGGTGCGTGGGATGCACCGAACGCCACATTGGGTGCGCGGGATGCACCGAACGCCACATTGGGTGCGCGGGATGCACCGAACGCCACATTGGGTGCGCGGGATGCACCGAACGCCACATTGGGTGCGCGGGATGCACCCAATGCCACATTGGGTGCGCGGGATGCACCCAATGCCACATTGGGTGCGCGGGATGCACCCAATGCCACATTGGGTGCGTGGGGTGCACCGAACGCCGCTTTGGCTGCTTCGGCCGTGCCCCTGCCGCCGGGCTCAACGGAACCCGCTGGCTCGCAACGCACCCAATGCCATCGCAGCGGGTGCGGCGCTGCCGGGCCGCGAGATAGAGATGTCCGTGCGGGGAACCCTCACGTACCTTTCGGTCGAGCGATCTCAGTCCTCGACCAGCGCAGCGGAAGTGATGCGGTGCAACGGATACCGCTCATGGTTCGCACCCTCCAACACCCCACCGCCGACCCGCAGCGGGCGCACCACGCGCTGGCTAGCCGTGCCGCGGGAGTCGACGAAGCCGATCCACACTTCGCGTTGTTCGAGCGTCGCGCGGGAAAGCAGGTCGAGCGTCGCCGTCGTGTCCGCACCGCCGCCGCCAGGTGCGCGCACCGTCGAACCGCGGCGGCGGGCCGAAGCTTGGTCTCCTGCGCGGAGATTCGACACGATCCGCGTCGCCTGTTCGTCAGTCAGCACCGCTTGTTCGCCTGGCCGGGCGCGGGCCGCGCGGGCGCGGGCGGGCAGGCGGCGTCCGGCGGGGCGCAGGTCGACCACCCGGCCGTCCGGGCCCTCCGCCGCGGGGGCGAAACCCGCGCCGCGCAAGGCTTCCAGTACCTCGGCCAGCGGGGCGGAGCTGATCAGCACCGTCGGCGCGATCAGTCGCAGGTCGTACTCGGCGGCGACCGGGTTCGCGAGGACTTCTGCGAGCAGCGCTTCGTCGTCGCAGCGCAGGAACGACCCTGCGGTGCCGCCGCGCAAGCGGCCGTGGCGGCGGGCGACGTCGTCGATCAGGTAGGTGAGGCCTTGCGGCACCGGGGTCGCCGACTTGTTGCGGAACATCGCGTGCAGTTCGTCGGCGGTCCGTCCGGTGTCGAGCGCGCGCCGCACCGACGGCTCGGTGACGCGGTAAACCGTTGCGTGGCCAGCGGATTCGACGTCCGCGACCGCGGCCATGTCCGCCGCCAGTTCCGGTTCCAGCGGGCCCGGCGCGACAACCGTCAGGTCGGCCTGCACCAAGACGTGGTCGACGGGTGCGGGCAGCGCGTCGTGCATCGCCTCGACCGCGCCGGAGCGGTCGTCCTCCAGCAGTAGCCGGGTAGCGGTGGTGAGGGCACCGAGACCGACCAGGCCCAGTGCGGTCGCTTCGGCCATGGTCCAGCGGACGGTTTCGTCGCGCAGCCGACCACCTCGCCGAGGTGCGCGCCAAGCCAGCACCGCGACTAGCTCGTCGACACTTTTCACGCCTGCGCCCGGATTCAGCTCAGCCAGCGCGGTAAGCACGCGGTGCCGCGAAACCGGCGCGAGCGGCCGTCGCAGCTCTTCGGACAGCGGTGCGATCGGCTTGTCCTTCGCGTCGCGGCCACCGGCGAGCCCCGGCAACCGCGGAAGTTCCAGCCACGCCTGCGCGAGCGTCATCCACCGCTGCACTGAAGGCGACGCGAGCCAGCTGTCGGTGAGCATGGTGGGCACATACTCAGGAGCGGTGTTTTCGCTGTCCGCAACGAGTCCCGCGCCGACGACCAGCTCCACGAGCAGCGTCGCGCGAGTCTCATCGACCTCGAGATCTTTAGCGATCTTCTTCAGCTCGCGTACGCCGAGCCCGCCCGCCTTGAGCACCGGCGGCGGCGAATCCGACCACATCCGTAGCAAGGACTCCGTCTGCCGCAACAACTCCATCGCTTCACCGGCGGCGGTTTCGTCCACTGTGTCCGTCCGATGTGGATGGACGGGCAGCTCCGGCTCGACGAGCGTGTCCGGTTCGAACGCGTGCCCGCCGCGCAGCAGCAGGCCGAGTTCGCGGGGCAGTTCGACGGTCTGGTCGTCCCGGCGCAGCAGCAGGCCGCGCGCGAGGAGCTTCTGCACCGGCGTGGCGGCGTCGGACAGCCCGACGTCGAAGCTCGCGTCGCGGGTGCGGCCGATCGGCGGCCCGGCGGCCAGCGCGGTGAGCACGGCCCGCTCGTCGTCGCCGACCTCCGCGAGCCGCGCGTCGATGTCGGTGGCGGCCAGCGCGGGCGACGGCGCGCCGAGCCCGGCTGGGAACGGCCCGAGAGCGTCGCGGGCCGCGGGCGGCACTCGCAACTCCGCGTCGGCGCCCCAGACGAGCGCCCGCGCGCGCAGCCGGGCGAGCGGTTCGCTCACGTCGCGGCCGACCAGCGCCGTCACCGCGGACACCGGCGTCGGCTCGACGTCGGCACCGGCGACCAGCAGCGCGTCGATCACCGCGAGAGTGAACGTGTCGAGGTCTTCGCAGGCGCGGGCGACCGACCCCGGGGTGCCCGCGCGGGTGGCGAGCACGGTGGTGTCGGACGGAGGAGGGGTGGACAGATCGCGACGCGTGCGCAGCAGTTCGGCGAGTGCGTCGTCGGACTCCGCACGCAGCCAGTCCGCCAGAGAGGTCGCGGGCATAGACACCCAGGATACCGGGCGGGTGCGCGCGCACGACCGGTGTTCGGGCAGACTGTGTGCGAGTTTGCCGGACGAGGGCCTCGGAGGAAGCAGTGGCGAAGGGCGACAAGCAGAGCAAGGGCATCGACCCGACGTGGCCGGGCGAACCGGGCGAGCACCCGGTCACCGAGCTGTCCTCGGACCGGCAGGGAGCGCTTTCGCCGTTCGGCGACCTGGCCTTCCCGCTCGAGCAGGTGCCGTACGTGCACCCGGAGACCGAGATCAACCGCTGACCTGCGGACCGCGTTCGGGAGCGCCGCGCTGGTGGCGCCCCCGAACCTGAAGTTACTGGTCAGTCACCCGGTTGGGGTGTGGTGGCGCGGGTCACCGGACTAGATTCGAGCCGTCCGAACCCACACCACCTGCGGGGAGTACGTGTCATGCCGGTTCCCGGTCCCGGGTATTCGATCACCGTCCGGGTCGAGGCCCCGGCCTCGTCAACGGCCGCGGGTGATCTCACCACCGCGGTCGGCCGCGTCGGCGGCGTGCTGACGGCGTTCGACGTCGTCGAATCGCACGCGGACTCGATCGTCGTCGACATCAGCGCCAACGCGCTCTCGGAAAACCACGCGCAGGACATCACGCAGGCGCTCGACTCGCTGCCCGGCGTCCAGGTGCGCAAGGTCTCGGACCGGACGTTCCTGATCCACCTCGGCGGCAAGATCGAGGTCAGCCCCAAGGTCGCGCTCCGCAACCGTGACGACCTCTCCCGCGCGTACACCCCGGGCGTCGCCCGCGTGTGCCAGGCGATCGCCGCGAACCCCGAGGACGCGCGCCGGCTGACCATCAAGCGCAACACCGTCGCGGTGCTCACCGACGGCTCCGCCGTGCTCGGCCTCGGCAACATCGGCCCGGCCGCCGCGCTGCCGGTGATGGAGGGCAAGGCGGCGCTGTTCAAGAAGTTCGCCGGCGTCGACGCGTGGCCGGTCTGCCTGGACACCCAGGACACCGAAGAGATCATCATGATCGCGAAGGCGCTCGCGCCGGTGTACGCGGGCATCAACCTCGAGGACATCGCCGCGCCGCGCTGCTTCGAGATCGAGAAGCGGCTGCGCGAGCAGCTGGACATCCCGGTCTTCCACGACGACCAGCACGGCACCGCGATCGTCGTGGTCGCCGCGCTGCGCAACGCGCTGCGCGTGGTCGGGAAGAACATCGAGGACTGCAAGATCGTGGTCAGCGGCGTCGGCGCGGCCGGCTCCGCGATCATCCGCCTGCTGCTGCGCAAGAACCCGGGCGACATCGTGGCCGCCGACATCGACGGCATCGTCTACCCCGACCGCGGCAACCTCGACGACAACCTGACCTGGATCGCCGAGCACACCAACAAGGACGGCAAGTCCGGCACCCTGCACGACGCGCTGGTCGGCGCGGACGTCTTCATCGGCGTCTCGGCCCCGAACCTCTTCGGCGCGGAGCAGGTCGCCACGATGAACGACGACGCCGTCGTCTTCGCGCTGGCCAACCCGGACCCGGAGATCGACCCGCTGGAGGCGCAGAAGCACGCCGCGGTCGTCGCCACCGGCCGCAGCGACTTCCCGAACCAGATCAACAACGTACTGGCGTTCCCCGGCGTCTTCCGCGGCCTGCTCGACGCCGCCGCGCACAACATCGACGACAACATGCTGCTGGCCGCCTCCGACGCGATCGCCGACGTGGTGGACAACGGCAAGCTCAACGCGTCGTTCATCGTGCCGAGCGTGTTCGACAGCGCGGTCGCCCCCGCGGTCGCGGAAGCGGTGCGCAACGCGGTGCGGGCGGAACGCGGGCAGTAGCCTCGCGGGCGTGAGTGAACTCAGCCACGTCGACGAGTCCGGGGCCGCCCGGATGGTCGACGTCTCCGGCAAGACCGCGTCCGCGCGCACCGCGCTGGCCGGCGGGACCGTCCACACCACGGCGGAGGTCGTCGGCCTGCTTTCGGCCAACGGCCTTCCCAAGGGCGACGCGCTGGCGACCGCGCGGATCGCCGGGATCATGGGCGCCAAACGGGTGCCCGAGCTGATCCCGTTGTGCCATCAGATCGCGCTGTCCGGGGTCAAGGTGGAGTTCGAACTGGCCGAGACCGCCGTGCACATCAGCGCGACGGCCAAGACCAAGGACGTCACCGGGGTCGAGATGGAGGCGCTCACCGCCGTCGCGGTCGCCGGGCTGACCCTGCACGACATGATCAAGGCTGTCGACCCGGCCGCGACGCTCGACAACGTGCGGCTGATCCGCAAGGACGGCGGCAAGACCGGGACCTGGGAGCGGCCATGACCAAGACCGCGCGCGTCATCGTCGCGTCGAACCGCGCCGCGCGAGGCGTCTACGAGGACAAGACCGGCCCGGTGCTCGTCGCCTGGCTGGCCGAGCGGGGCTACGACGTGCCGCCGCCGGTCGTCGTCGAGGACGGCGACCCGGTGGGCGGCGCGCTGCGGGCCGCGGTGTCCGACGGCGTCCAGGTGATCCTCACGACCGGCGGCACCGGCATCTCGCCGACCGACCGGACCCCGGACGTCACCCGCGCGGTGCTGGATTACGAGCTGCCCGGCGTCGCGGACGCGATCCGGGCGGCCGGGCTGCCGAAGGTGCCCACCGCGGTGCTCTCGCGCGGCGTGGCCGGAGTCGCGGGCCGAACCCTCGTGGTGAACCTTCCGGGGTCGAGCGGCGGCGTGAAGGACGGTCTGCGGGTCCTGACGGACATTCTCGACCACGCGGTGGACCAGCTCGCCGGTGGCGACCATCCGCGCGAGGCGGCGCCGTCCGGTCCGGCGGTCCGGATTCTGCGCGCGGACGTGAGCGACCAGCCGCTGTCGGTCGAGGAACACGCGCAACTGGTGGAGGACGACGCGGCAGGCGCCGTGGTCACGTTCTCCGGCGTGGTCCGCGACCACGACGGCGGCAAGGGCGTGCGCGATCTGACTTACGAAGGCCACCCGACGGCCCGCGACGTGCTCGCCGAGGTGGTCAACGACCTGGCGGCGCGCTGGAAGGGCGTGCGGGCGGTGGCGGTGAGCCATCGGGTCGGCGCGTTGGCGATCGGCGACGTCGCGCTTGCCTGCGCGGTCGCCGCCGAGCACCGCGGTCAGGCGTTCACGGCGTGCGCGGAGCTGGTCGATGAGGTCAAGGCACGGCTTCCGGTGTGGAAGCACCAGCACTTCACCGACGGCACCGACGAATGGGTCAACTCTCCCTGACCACCTCGTGCGCGGCGATGCCGGTTCTCACCGGCACCGCCACTCACGAGCCCGGACACGACGAAGGGCCCCACCGCCAGGGGATTGACGCGGTGGGGCCCTTCGGGCGTTCTGTCACAGCAGATGCTGCGCCGGAACCAGCCTCACGAGGAGGCCAGGGTTCACTTGGTGGCGAGCTTCTGGCCGACCACGATGAAGTTCGCGTTCGACACGTACTGCTTGTTCAGGTCCTGCAGCTTCTGGTAGCCGCCCTGGATGTTGTGCTCCTTGGCGATCTTCGAGAGCGTGTCGCCAGCCTTGACGGTGTAGTCGCCGTTCGGGTTGGAGTTCGCCACCAGCGCGGCCACCGGCTGGGTGACCTTCTTCGGGGCAACGCTCTTCGGGGTCGCCTTCTTGGCGGTGCTCTTCTTCGGGGTCGCCTTGTGCGCGGAGGCCGAGCTGCCGGCCTTCTTGCTGCACACCGGCCACGCGCCCGGGCCCTGGCCCTGCATGACGCGCTCGGCGACGGCGATCTGCTGCTCACGCGACGCGCCCTGCGGGCTGCCGGTGCCGCCGTAGGCCTTCCAGGTGCTCTGGGTGAACTGGAGGCCACCGTAGTAGCCGTTTCCGGTGTTGGTGCTCCAGTTGCCGCCGCTCTCGCACTGCGCGATGGCGTCCCAGTTGGTCGCCGACGCGGGGGTCGCGGCGATCGCGAGGGGGGCGCCGACCGCGATACCCGCGACTGCGACACGGGCAATGGTGCGGGTGGCGGCGGACATCTTGCGGTGCTTGCCTCGGTAAGACATCTGAAAACTTCTCGATTCCTGCGCCTACGAGCTCGATGCTGCGGGTCGGGTTGGGAGCCCGTCCGTCCGTTGCCGGGCGGCTGACGCGGACGTCGCACGACGCGCCGTCTTCGTCCCCTCGTCTCTGTCCGGAAATGCTTTCGCTCGGGGTATGGGTCCGGGGATCCGTTGGACAGAGCTGGGCGCTACGGATTCCCGGTGTTGCTTGGTCGGTCGGGGCCAACCGAAAAGCGACGGTACGTAATTCGCGGCGTGATCGGAAATCATTCGGGGTGTGACCTACGTCACAGTAACGGCACGCAACCTGTCTCGATCCGCCTGTTTCCGCTGGTCAGAGCGTCGTTATCTGCCCGTTTTCTTGCCGAGATATTTCACGGATCGTGAGGCTTGGGTCACGTCGATAACGCGTCAAGGGGCCATTCGCGGCAGATAAGGGAGGGCACTCTAAACCACTCGTCAACGGTCGGCCACTGCCCGCCGAGTGGTTCTTTGAGCTGCGAAAATACGCCGTGAGCGAAACGCTTCGGAGAGTAGGGATAAAGCGTGCCGACCGCTCAGCGCGCCAGTGCCGCCATTCGCCGTGGTCCGGACCAATCGGCCGGAAACCGCCGCTCCGGCCGTACACGCGGCGCTCAGCCGCGTGAACGGGGGCTTTCCGGTCGGTCATCCGCCGGCGAACGGCGGGAGGACGTCCAGGTAGGAGCCGTCACCGAGCGCGCGGCCGCGATCGCGGACCGCCACCTCGTTGACCAGGAAGCTCGCCGCGTCGAGAACGCGGGAAAGTTGCCCGGGGTGCAGCTCGCGCAGCGCCTGGACGGCGTCCGCCACCGTCGCGCCCGCCGCCAGCTCCACCTTCTCCTCCTCGGTGCCCGCCGCGGCCCGCGCCGAGGCGAAGTACCGGACGACGACCGTCACCGGGGAAGAAGGCACCGAGGGAGAGGTCATGGGGCTCAACCGCCGATCGCGCTCATCGGCCGGATCGGCTGCGCGAAGCCGGCCTCGTTGATCTCGTGGCCCGCGAGCTTGCGCCACATCGTGTCGCGCCACGCGTCCGCCACCTCCTCATCGCGCGCGCCCGCGCGCACGAGGGCGCGCAGGTCCGTCTCGTCGTTCGAGAAGAGGCAGGAGCGGACGGCACCGTCGGCGGTCAGCCGGGTGCGCTCGCAGGCGGAGCAGAACGGCCTGGTCACGGACGCGATCACGCCCACGTCGCCCGGTCTGCCGTCGACCAGCCAGCGCTCGGCGGGCGCGCCGCCGCGCGGGGCCGGGAACGGGGACAGGGTGAAGGCCTCGCCGAGCATCGCGAGGATCTCCTCGGCGGTGATCATGTCGCGGCGGTTCCAGCCGTGCTGCGCGTCCAGCGGCATCTGCTCGATGAACCGCAGGTGGTAGCCCTCTTCGAGGGCGAACCGCAGCAGCGGGACCGCCTCGTGCTCGTTGTACCCGCGCATCAGCACGGAGTTGATCTTGACCGGCGACAGCCCGGCGTCGCGGGCGGCGGCGAGGCCGGCCAGCACGTGCGGCAGCCGGTCGCGGCGGGTCAGTTCGGCGAAGCGCTCGCGGTCGATGGTGTCCAGCGACACGTTGATCCGGTCGAGCCCGGCCGCGACGAGGCCGGGCGCGCGCTTGGCCAGCCCGATCCCGTTGGTGGTCATGGACACCCGGGGACGGGGCTCGAGCGCGGTGATCCGCTCGATGATTCCTTCCAGCCCCGGGCGCAGCAGCGGTTCGCCGCCGGTCAGCCGGATGTCGGTGACGCCGAGCATCTCGACCGCGATCCGCATGAGCCGGACCAGCTCGTCGTCGGAGAGCACCTGCTCGCTCGGCATCCAGTCGAGGCCCTCGGCCGGCATGCAGTACGTGCAGCGCAGATTGCACCGGTCGGTGAGGGAGACCCGCAGGTCGGTCGCGACGCGGCCGAAGGAATCGACGAGACCGGGGTGCTCGGGCCGGGGCGTGCCGGACGGGCCTCGGTTGCCGGGGACGCGAGGAAACCCGAGATGTACTGCTGTCATTACGCTCAGGATAGCTTGCGCGGACTGAAAAGGCAGGCTTGCGAAAAGCTGGAAAACCACCCTCGGTTCCGATGTGGAGGCACTCGGTGAGCACCGCTGAGACGAATAGTGAGCTGACTCACTTCGCCGCGCTGGCGGCTCAGCTGCGCACGCACGTCGTCCTCCGGCACGCCCGCGACGCCGCCCTCGAAGGGCTCTCGGCGACCGAACTGCAGGCGCTCGAACTCGCCGGGCAGACCGCCGATTCCCTTACCCCGGGCCGAATCGGGCAGCTCACCGGCCTGTCGACGGGTGCGGTGACCGGCGTGCTCGACCGGCTGGAGAAGTCCGGTCTGGTACTCCGCGAACGCGACCGGGCCGACCGCCGGAAGGTGCTCGTGACGATCACCGAGGCGGGCCGCGAACGCCTCGACGCGATCTCCGCGCGGGTCGCGCGGCGTCTTGCCGGGGTGCTCGCGGAGTTCACTTCCGCAGAACGGAAAGTCCTCGGGCGTTATCAGTTCGCAATGCTCGAAGCGTTACGCGAAAATGCGCATCCCGCATAGCTTTTCCGCATCTGCGGGGATAATGTTCCGGCCATGCCGCAATTTCGGTTGTCCGAGGCCGCTCGGCTGCTCGGCGTAAGCGACGACACCGTCCGCCGGTGGGTTCGGGCGGGTCAGTTGACCGCGACGGACGACGCCGCCGGCCGCAAGGTCGTCGACGGCGCTCAGCTCGCCGGGTTCGCCCGGGCCCAAGCCAGCGAACCGGACGACCCGTCGGCGGTCGGCCGCTCCGCCCGCAACCGCTTCGTCGGACTCGTCACCGAGGTCGTCGCCGACAAGGTGATGGCGCAGGTCGAACTGCAATGCGGGGCGCACCGAGTGGTGTCACTGATGAGCACCGAGGCGGTCCGCGAACTCGGGCTGCGCCCGGGCGTGCTCGCGGTCGCCGTGGTCAAGGCGACCACCGTCGTGGTGGAAACCCCGGAAGGATCCCGATGAAGAAGCTCGCCCTCGTCGCCGCGGCGGCGACCGCGTTGTTCGCCAGTGCCTGCAGCTCCGGCGACCAGCCCAGCTCGAACCCGGGTGCGGGCTCCGCGTCCGCGCCCGCTCCGGGAGGCGGCACGCTGACGGTGTTCGCCGCGGCCTCGCTCACCGAGTCCTTCAACGTGCTCGGCAAGCAGTTCGAGGCCGCGCACCCGGGCGTCAAGGTCGTCTTCGACTACGAGGGTTCGTCCGCGCTCGTGCAGAAGCTGGACAACGGGGCCAAGGCCGACGTGTTCGCCTCGGCCGACCAGAAGAACATGGACAAGGCCGTGCAGGACGGCGTGATCGACGGCCAGCCGACGGTCTTCGCCACCAACAAGCTCGCGATCGCCGTGGCCAAGGGCAACCCGAAGGGCATCAAGACCTTCGCCGACCTGACCAAGCCGGGCCTGAACGTGGTCGTGTGCGCGCAGCAGGTGCCGTGCGGTTCGGCCACGCAGAAGGTCGAACAGAGCACCAAGACCACGCTCAAGCCGGTGAGCGAGGAGACGAACGTCAAACAGGTGCTGGCCAAGGTCCAGTCGGGCGACGCCGACGCCGGGCTGGTGTACGTCACCGACGCGACGTCGGCGGCGGGCAAAGTGGACAAGGTCGACTTCCCGGAGTCCTCGGGCGCGGTGAACCAGTACCCGATCGCGGCCGTGAAGAACGCTCCGCAGGCGGCGCTGGCGAAGCAGTTCACCGACTTCGTCCTCGGGGAGCAGGGCAAGGCCGAACTGGCCAAGATCGGCTTTGGCCCTGGCAAGTAAGGCGGGCGCGGCGGCCGAGACCCGGCCGCCGCACGCCCGGGTTCCGCTGATCCTCTGGTTCCCCGCCGTCGTCGCGCTCGCGCTCGTGGTGCTGCCGGTCGTCGGCCTGCTCGTGCGGTCCGATCTGACCCGGCTGCCGTCGCTGCTGGTCACGTCGTCGTCGCTGAACGCGCTCCGGCTGTCGCTGACGACCGCCGCACTGTCCACAGTGGCCTGTGTGGTGCTCGGCGTTCCGCTGGCGATCGTGCTGGCCCGCTCCCGGGTGCCGGGCGTGCGGATGCTGCGTTCGGTGGTGCTGCTTCCGCTCGTGCTGCCGCCAGTGGTCGGCGGCCTTGCCCTGCTGTACCTGCTGGGGCGCAAGGGTTTCCTCGGCATCCTGATCAACTGGCTGACCGGCGAGCAGGTGCCGTTCACGACGGCCGCGGTCGTCATCGCGCAGACGTTCGTGGCGATGCCGTTCCTCGTCGTCAGCCTGGAAGGCGCGCTGCGCGGCTCCGGCGACCGCTACGAGCAGGTCGCCTCGACGCTCGGCGCGCGCCCGTGGACGGTGTTCCGCCGGGTGACGCTGCCGTTGCTGCTGCCCGCGCTGGGTTCCGGCGTCGTGTTGAGCTTCGCTCGCGCGCTGGGCGAGTTCGGCGCGACCATCACGTTCGCGGGCAGCCTGGAAGGCGTGACCCGGACGCTGCCGCTCGAGGTCTACACGCAGGCCGAAGTGGACATCGACAGCGCGGTCGCGCTCGCGTTGCTGCTCATCGTGGTCGCGATCCTGGTCATCGCGCTCGCGCGGCCGCGGTCGTGGGAAGGCGGGCTGCGGTGACCCTGTCGGCGAAGCTGGCGCTGACCCGCGGCGAGTTCTCGCTCGACGTCGAGTTCACCGTGCCCGGCGGCTCCGTGCTCGCGCTGCTCGGGCCCAACGGCTCCGGGAAGTCCACTGTGCTCGGCAGCCTCGCCGGTCTGCTGCCGGTGACCTCGGCCGACGTCATGCTCGCCGACCGGCGGCTGGCCGGGAACGGCGTCGACTTGCCGCCGCACGAACGGCGGATCGGCCTCCTGTCCCAAGACGCGCTGTTGTTCCCGCATCTGTCCGCAATGGACAACGTCGCGTTCTCGCCGCGCTCGACCGGTGCCAGCCGGGCGGAAGCACGGGCGATCGCCTCGCGATGGCTGGCCGAAGTGGACGCGGCGGAGTTCGCGAACCGGCGGCCGAGCCAGCTGTCCGGCGGGCAGCAGCAGCGGGTGGCGATCGCGCGGGCGCTGGCTTCCGCGCCGGACCTGCTGTTGCTGGACGAACCGTTCGCCGCGCTCGACGTGGACTCGGCCCCGGCGATCCGCGGCTTGCTGCGCCGAGTGCTGCGCGACGGCCCGACGACCGTCCTGGTCACGCACGACCCGCTGGACGCGTTGGCTCTTGCCGACCACGTGGCGGTGATGAACGGCGGCCGGATCGTGGAACGCGGCCCGACGCGCGAGGTGCTGGCCGCGCCGCGGACGCCGTTCACCGCGCGGATCGCCGGGCTGAACCTGGTCTCCGGAACAGCGGTGGACGACGGATTGCGCACGCCGTCCGGCGAAGTGGTGACGGGTTTGCTGACGCCGGACACCGTGGTGGGCGAGGCGGCGGTCGCGGTGTTCGCACCGAACGCGGTCGCGGTTTATCCGCACGACGGCGACCACCACGGCAGCCCACGCAACACGACCGACGCCGTCGTGGCGGCCCTGGAACCGCACGGACCGGTGATCCGAATCCGGACCGAGGGCAGCGGCTGGGCACACGGCCTGACCGCCGACCTCACCCCGGCGGCCGTCGCCGAACTCGCGCTGGAACCCGGTTCGGCGGTGGCGCTGTCGGTGAAGGCCGCGACCGTGGCGGTGCACCCGGCTGCGGCTTCCTGAGCCTCGCTTCCCTGTGCGGTTGCGGTTCTTCGCTGCCGCTGATGTCTGTGAGGGGAACCCTGACGGAATCTGATTCCGTGAGGGTTCCCCTCACAGACGTTCGCCTCGGCGGACCGCGTCCATCGGCCAAGGGCGACTTCGCGCACCGCGGCCGCTGTGCCCGCTATTGAGAAACCCCAATGCCACATTGGGTGCGTGGGATGCACCGAATGCCACATTGGGTGCGTAGGACGCACCGAACGCCGCATTGGGTGCGTCAGATGCACCCAATGCGGCATTGGGGCGCAAGCGATCCCGCTCAGCCGCCGTGGTGGTGGCCGCCGCCGGGGTGGACGTGGAACTTCGCCACCTCGGGCGGGTGGACGACGAACGGCCGCATCATGCCCTCGTCCTCGTGGTCGAGGATGTGGCAGTGGTACATGAACTCGCCGGTGCCGCCGCTGAACTGGCCGGCGACGCTCACCCACTGCCCGGGGTTCACGATGATCGTGTCCTTCCACCCCTCCTCGTACTTCTCCAGGGGGACTTCCGCGAACCCGTCGATCGGCCGGGAAGTGCGCTCGGCGGCCGGGTCGAAGGTCGTGGCGAAGCTGCGGCGGAAGAGCGCCTGGAATTCGGTCAGGTGGATGTGGAACGGATGCGCGGGCCCGCCGTTCGCGACGTGCACGATGTTCCACACCGCCCATTTGCCGTGGTCGATGAAGATGCCGGTGGTGTCGTCGAAGAGCCGCCCGATCATCCGGAACGTCTTCAGCCCGCCCGCCGGGTCGTTGATCTGGATGATGCCCTCGCCGCCCGGATCGGCGTCGACCTGTTCGAGGTCCCACATCTCCGGATGGCCGCTCGCGTTGAGCAGCAGCGCGACCCAGACGTGGTCGTGGTCCTCCGGCAGCGTCGAACCGTGCTTGATCCGGACGTACGACGACGAGAGCTTTTCGGGCAGCTCGAACGAATCGTGCCGCGCGCGGCTTTCCACCCGGAACTCCATGACGTCCGGTTCGACCCCGCCGAGGTTCGGATCGGCGTTGCGCAGCTTGACTTTCTGCCCCTGGCACCGGCTGAAGTCGATCAGCACGTCGAACCGTTCGGCCGGCGCGACGGTCAGCCCGCCGGACGGCAGCGGCGCGGGAGCGGGCAGCAACCCGCCGTCGGTGCCGATCAGGCGGACGGCGTCGTTCCGCGGCACGTTGTTCTCGTCGACCAGGTTCAGCGTGAAGAACCGTTCGTTGGCCGCGTTGAGCAGCCGGAAGCGGTACCACCGTGCGCTGACGTCGAGGTGCGGCCAGATCACGCCGTTGACCAGCGTGAACGGACCGGAGAACGGGATCATCGGCCCGTTCGGCACGTACGGGAACTTGTACAGCAATTGCCCGGTGAGCGCTCCGGTCGCCGGGTCGGTGTCGAGGTTGCGGTCGGTCAGGATCAGCGGCAGTTCGCGATCGCCGCCGGGCAGGTCGAGCTCGTCCTCCTCGTCGTCGCGGATCAGGTACAGGCCCGCCAGACCGGTGTGGACGTTGAACCGGGTGATCGCCATGGCGTGGTCGTGGTACCAGAGCGGCATGGCCTGCTGCCGGTTCTGGTACTCGGCGAGCTGCGAAGTGCCCCGGAGGCCGGCGTTGTGCGCCCATCCGTCGCTGCTCGCGTTGGTGCGCGCGCCGTGCAGGTGAACCACGGTCCAGGCGGGCAGGTCCGCGACGCCGTCGACGATCGAGTAGCCGGGCCGGTCGAGCTCGCGGCCGGGGCGGGTGGTCGGTGCGTCGCCCACCGGTCCTTGCACGGCGACCAACGGGAACTCGCCTTCTATTTCGTTCGACCACGAAATCCGCAGTTGTTTGCCGCTGCGCACTTCGATTGTCGGTCCCGGGAAATGCCCGGCATAAGTCCACAATGTACTCGGCGGCAATTGCGAGTGCAGCCGTTGCCGCTTCGCCACCATCGGAATGGTGATCATGTCCTGTCCCCACCACGGCGGCCGCAGCACCGGCGGAACCGGCAGCGGGTCAAGGAACTTGGTGAGCCCCCAGTTCGGCCCGGTGATCGGGGCCGCGGCGGCGGGCCGGTCGACAATTTCTGTCATCAGGTTGTTCCCCCTTCGAGACAAGGGGCAGGAAGAATTGCGCCACGGCGAATACGCCGGAGCTTACGGAAAAGATTCCCCCGAACCCCCTCGGTAACCGGTGGCGCGACTCCCCTCGCGTTACCGGCAATTTCCACTGTAGCCGTTTTCGTCGTATGCCGCAGGCATCTCGCGCGCGTGATAGGTTTCCGCGCATGAGCGAAGGCCGGTGGACGTATCTCTCCGACATGGACGGTGTGCTGGTCAGGGAGGAACACCTCGTCCCGGGGGCGGACGAGTTCCTTGCCGAACTGCGGAACAACGATATCGACTTCTTGGTGCTCACCAATAACTCGATCTACACTCCGCGCGACTTGCGGGCGCGGCTGCTGCGCACTGGTCTGGACATCCCCGAGGAGTCGATCTGGACCTCGGCTCTGGCGACCGCCAAGTTCCTCGCGTCGCAGCGGCCGAACGGCTCGGCGTTCGTGATCGGCGAGGCCGGGCTCACCACGGCGCTGCACGAGGTCGGCTACGTGCTGACCGAACGCGACCCGGACTACGTCGTGCTCGGCGAGACCCGCACGTACAGCTTCAGCGCGATCACCCGCGCGATCCGGCTGATCGAGGGCGGCGCGAAATTCATCGCGACGAACCCGGACGCGACCGGCCCGAGCGTCGAGGGCTCGATGCCTGCCACCGGGTCCGTCGCCGCGCTGATCGAACGGGCCACCGGCCGCTCCCCGTACTACGTCGGCAAGCCGAACCCGCTGATGATGCGGTCCGCGCTGCGCCGGCTGGGCGCGCATTCGGAGTCGACGCTCATGATCGGCGACCGGATGGACACCGACGTGCACTCCGGGATCGAGGCCGGACTGCAGACCATTCTGGTGCTCACCGGCATCTCGAACGAGGAATCGGTGGAGAACTACCCGTACCGGCCGACGAAGGTGATCGGCTCGGTCGCCGACCTGATCGGGCGAACGCTCGACCCGTTCGGCGAAGGCTGACCGCCCACCGCCCGGGATCAGGGCATATCGTCGAACGATGAGCGTCTATGTGGTGGGCGACGTCCACGGGCACCGGGACGCCCTGGTTGACGCACTGCGCGCCGAGGGCCTGGTCGACAGCGACGGCAAGTGGGCCGGCGTCGACGACCGCTTGTGGTTCCTCGGCGACTTCACCGACCGCGGCCCGGACGGCGTCGGGGTGATCGACTTCGTGCGCGAGCTGCAGGAGCAGGCGGCGGAGGCGGGCGGCTCGGTGCAGATGCTGCTCGGCAACCACGAGATCCTGCTGCTCGGGATGTACCACTTCGGCGACCGTCCGGTGCCGTCCGACTTCGGGCCGCGCAGTTTCGCGCGCAGCTGGGAGATCAACGGCGGCCTGCTGTCGGACCAGGACCGGCTCACCCCCGAGCACATCGAGTGGCTCACCGAACGCCCGCTCGTCGCGGTCGACGAGGATCACCTGCTGCTGCACTCGGACACCCTCGAGTACCTCGACTGGGGCGAGGACCTCGACTCGATCAACGCCACCGCGCACGACATCCTCTCCGGCAGCAACATCGAGGCCTGGTGGGACGTGTGGCGGCGGATGACCACCCGGTACGCCTTCCGCGGCCCGGACGGCGAGGAGAACGCCGATCGGCTGCTCAACGCACTGGGCGGCTCGCGGATCGTGCACGGGCACAGCGTGATCGCCGACCAGCTCGGCATCCACCCGACGCAGATCGAAGGCCCGTACCTCTACGCCGGAGGGAAAGCGCTGGGCATCGACGGCGGCCTGTTCGTCGGCGGTCCGTGCCTCGTGGTGAAGCTGCCCTTCGAGCCTGAGGACTAGCTGGCCGCGTACCGCAGTTCGAGGATCCCGGACGGGAAGGCGGTGCTCTTCACCAGCCGCAATCGCCGGGCTTCGCCGAGTTCCGGGAACAGCGCCGCGCCCTTGCCGGTGACGGCGGGGAGCACCCAGAGCCGGTACTCGTCCACGACGCCGAGCTTGATCAGCGAGTGCAGGAATTCGGTGCCGCCGGCGGCGACGAGATCCTTGCCGGGTTCGGCCTTGAGCTGGGCGATCTCCTCCGCGAGGTCTCCGCTGGCGATCCGGGTCTCGGCCCAGTCCGCGGTGGTGAGTGTTCTGGAGAAGACGACCTTGGGGATCGCGTTCATCGCCTCGGCCGAGGGATGGTCCGAGGTGGGCCAGAAGCCCGCCATGGCTTCGTAAGTGTTGCGGCCCATCAGGAAAGCCCCGGCCTCCCACAGCTGGTCGACGAAGTATTTCTCCTGCTCGGGGTCGTCGATGGACATCATGACGTCCCGGATGCCGTTGTCGGCGTCGGCGCTCTTGCCGTCGAGTGAGACGTAGAAACCGAGGATCAGCTTGCGTGCACTTGTCATGCGGCACAGCTTGCTGCCGATGGTTTGAGTTGTCAAGACAAAATTATTTTTCGGTAGGACCTGCGGAGAGGCCGCGAGGCGAACCGAACTGGCCGGTTCGCCTCGCGGCAGGTCAACCGAGGACGGACCTCAGGAGTCGACGATCTCCTTGCCCAGCGGCATCAGCGAGATGGGGATCATCTTGAAGTTCGCCAGGCCCAGCGGGATGCCGATGATCGTCAGGCACTGCAGGGCCCCGGTGATCAGGTGGCCGATGCTGAGCCACAGTCCGGCGACCAGGAACCAGATCACGTTGCCGACGAACGAGCCGACCCCGGCTTCGCGGCGGTCGACGACCGTGCGGCCGAAGGGCCACAGCGCGTAGTTCGCGATCCGGAACGACGCGATGCCGAACGGGATCGTGACGATCAGGACGCAGCAGATGACTCCGGCGAACAGGTAGCCCAGCGCCATCCAGAAACCGGCGAGGACGAGCCAGATCACGTTGAGGATCAGTCGCATCAGACGTACAACTCCCCGCTCACTACGGTGACGGCCTGGCCACGCAGCAGCACGCGGTCGTCGCGGACTTCGGTGCGCACGGTTCCGCCGCGGGCGGAGATCTGGTGACCGACGAGGGCGTTCTTGCCCAGTTTCCGCGTCCAGTACGGGGCCAGCGAGCAGTGCGCGGAACCGGTGACCGGGTCCTCGTCGACGCCTACCCCGGGGCCGAAGAACCGGCTGACGAAGTCGTCGCCCGCCGCGGTGATGATCAGCCGACCGGTCCAGGTGGCGCGCAGGGCGTCGAGGTCCGGCTGTGCCTGGCGGACCGCTTCGACGCTTTCGAGCTCCACGAAGAGGTTCTCGCGCGCCCGTCCGGTGAACTTCGCCGGCAGGTCGAGGATGCGGGAGAGGTCTTCGCCGGTCTCGACGGGCGGGTCGGCGGGGAAGTCCATCTCGATCCAGCCGTCGGCCTTGGTGCAGGTGAGCCTGCCGCTGAGGGTGTCGTAAACCTGGTGCCCGCCAAGGACATGCGTGACCGCGATGGTGGCGTGCCCGCAGAGCGAGACCTCGTCGGTCGGGGTGAACCAGCGCAGGGATTTCGCTCCCTCGCCGGTGGCGACCACGAACGCGGTCTCGGAGTGCTTCATCTCCGCCGCGACCTGTTGCATCCACTCGGCGTCCGCGGGTTGCTCGAGCACGACGACGCCCGCCGGATTGCCGGCGAACGCCTGGTCGGTGAAGGCGTCGACTAGGTGGAATTGCATGGAGCCGATCTTGCCCTGCCGCACGGGGGCAGGGCATCGGGGATTAGCCCTGAATTCTCAGCGCACGCCCTCTTCGATCGTCTCCAGCAGCCACGTCCGCAGGTGCGCGCCCGTCGACGGGGTGAAATGCAGCCGGAACCCGCCGTCGGGCAACGGTTCCGAGAACGTCAGGTACCGCCCGCCGTCGGTGTCCACGAACGTCGCCGTCGAGACCGGGCGGAGCGTGCCTTGTCCTGGCCGCAGCGAAAGTTCCACGGTTCCGTGCCGGTGCAGCGGCCACTGCGAGTACCCGGCCAGCGCGTCGCGATCCTGGCGCGACGGCGCGGGCGCCGCGGCGTTGCGTTTCGGCGGCGGGCCCTGGGTGATCGCGACCGGGGAGACGGGCAGCGCCGGATAGGGCGGGAACATGCTCAGCACCAGATCCACCAGCCGCTCCGGCCGGACCTGCTGGAAGCGAAGCCCGTCGTCGACCTGCTCCGAGAACACGCCGAGGCCCTCGCCGATGCACGCCCGGTACAGCACGGTCCCGGACGGCAGTTCGGCCGCGCGCACGATGATCAGCACGTCCGGCCTCGTCCACGCGCGCAGGGTCGCTTCGACATCGCGGTCGAGTTTCTCCGCGTCGGCCAGCCCCCGGCCGCGCAGCGCGGTCCACGCCTCCTCGGCCAGCCGGTTGTGCTCGGTCATCGTCGCGCCCGCGCTGCGGATCTCGAACGGATGCCACGACGCGGGCAGCCCGGTGCGCCGCACCGCCACGTCGGTCTCGGTCCAGCCCAGGGAGAATTCCTCTGGCAACGTCCCAGTCCCCTCGTGCACGAAACAACCCGCACCGAGGGTAGCGGAACGCGCACGACCATCAGCCGCTCGTGCGAGCGCACCCCATAACTAGGGTGGCGGAAAGGTCCGAAATCGAGCTTAGACTCGGGCTCGTCGACGAAGACCGCCACGGGAGGCACCGATGCCTGACGCGCCTGCACTGCCGAGTTACGCCTCCGGGACCTCCAGCGTCCCCCTGCTCGGCGACACGATCGGGGACAATTTCGACCGCACGGTGGCCGCGTTCGGCGACCGGGACGCGCTCGTCGACCGCGAGGCAGGCGCCCGCTGGACCTACCGCGAACTCGCCGCCGAGGTCGACACCCTCGCGCACGGGCTGCTGGCGTCGGGCATCGGCAAGGGCGACCGCGTCGGCATCTGGTCGCCGAACCGGGCGGAATGGACGTTCCTCCAGTACGCGACGGCGAAGATCGGCGCGATCCTGGTCAACATCAACCCGGCCTACCGCTCGCACGAACTGCAGTACGTGCTCAGCCAGGCGGGCATCCGGATGCTCGTTGCCGCGGACAAGTTCAAGACGTCCGACTACGGGGCGATGATCGAGGAGGTGCGGCCGAACTGTCCCGGGCTGGAAGCGGTCGTGCTGCTCGGCACCTCGTCGTGGACCGACCTGATGGAGTCGGGCCGCGGCGGCGACACGGAACGGCTCGCGCAATTGCAGGCCGGGCTGTCCGCGGACGACCCGATCAACATCCAGTACACGAGCGGCACCACCGGTTTCCCGAAGGGCGCGACGCTCAGCCACCACAACATCCTCAACAACGGCTATTTCGTCGGCGAACTGTGCAATTACACCGAGGAGGACCGGGTCTGCATCCCGGTGCCCTTCTACCACTGCTTCGGCATGGTGATGGGCAACCTCGCGTGCACCAGCCACGGTTCGTGCATGGTCATCCCGGCCCCGGCGTTCGACCCGAAGGCCACGCTCGCCGCGGTCGCCGCCGAACGCTGCACGTCGCTGTACGGCGTGCCGACGATGTTCATCGCCGAGCTGAACCACCCCGAGTTCGAGACGTTCGACCTCGGCTCGCTGCGCACCGGCATCATGGCCGGATCGCCGTGCCCGGTCGAGGTGATGAAGCAGGTCATCGACCGGATGGGGATGACCGAGGTGTCCATTTGCTACGGCATGACCGAGACGTCGCCGGTGTCCACGCAGACCCGCGCGGACGATTCGGTGGAGCGCCGGGTGTCCACGGTCGGCCGGGTCGGCCCGCATCTGGAGTCCAAAGTGGTCGATCCGGAAACCGGGCTGACCGTGCCCCGCGGCACGCCTGGCGAATTGTGCACCCGCGGCTATTCGGTGATGCTCGGCTATTGGGAGGAACCGGAAAAGACCGCCGAGGCGATCGACGCCGCGCGCTGGATGCACACCGGCGACCTCGCGATCATGGACGACGAGGGATACATCAACATCACCGGCCGGATCAAGGACATGGTGATCCGCGGCGGCGAGAACATCTATCCGCGCGAGATCGAGGAATTCCTCTACACGCATCCGGACGTGCTGGACGCGCAGGTGATCGGCGTGCCGGACGTCAAGTACGGCGAGGAATTGATGGCCTGGATCCGGATGCGCGAAGGCGCGCAGCCGCTGACCACGGAAGCGGTGCGCGAGTTCTGCCAGGGCAAGCTGGCGCATTACAAGATCCCGCGCTACATCCACGTGGTCGAGGAATTCCCGATGACGGTGACCGGGAAGGTGCGCAAGGTAGAAATGCGCCAGCAGTCGGTGACCTTGCTGGGGTTGGAGCAGGCGGCGTCGCAGAAGCACGCGTGAGCTGACACCGGCGGCCGTCCGATGTGGACGGCCGCCGGTTCGCGTCAGGCGGAAGCGGCCGCGGCGGCTTCGGCGAGGGCTTTCTCGTCCTCCTCGCCGAAGGTGTCCTCGAGCTGCTCGGGCGAGTAGTCGAGGTCGATCTGCTCGACCGGCGTGCCCCGCGCGGATTCGATCGCACCGAGGCGGCGCTGGGCGCGGTCGGCGGCGTACTGGATCAATTCCTCGGGGTCGTTGTCGAACGGGACTTCCTCGAATTGGTCCTGCACCCACTGGATCATGCCGAGCGCGTGCGGCAGCAGTTCGCCCATGCGTTCCTGCACGGCGTCCCACATCGCGTCGTCCGCGGCGACGTGCCGGCGGCAGGTGAACGTGCCCCACGCCATGTGGCGGCGTTCGTCGTCGCCGATGCGGCGCACCAGTTCCTGCATTCCCGGCAGGATCTGGTTCTGCGTGCAGATCAGCTGCCACGAGTAGTACCCGGTGAGCGCGAGGCTGCCTTCGATCACGTGGTTGTACGTCACGCTCGCGCGGATCTGGTTGAGCGGACTGGGATCGTCCTCCAGCGTGCGCAGCGACTGCGGCAGTTCCTCGTAGAAAAGCTTGCGGTAGTGCGGGTTTTCCGCGACGTAGGAATGCAGGTCGTCGTCCAGTCCGACGGCGTCCATCCAGCGCCGGAAGACCTCGACGTGCTTGGCTTCCTCGAAACAGAACTGCGTCAGGTACATCTCGTCGCCGAACCGGCCGGTCGACGACATCGCGCGCATGAACGGCTGGATGTCCTCGGTCACCGCCTCCTCGCCCGCGATGAACTGCGCGACGAGGTAGGTGGTCGAGCGCTGCTGCTCGGGCGTCAGGCTTTCCCAGCCCTCGCGTTCCCTGCTGAAATCGAGGTCCGCCGGGTTCCAGAACTTCTTGTTGCCCTTGACGAACAGCCGCAACGGGAACGAGTCCCAGTTCAGCCCGCCCTTGCGCAGGGACGAGAATCCGCTGCGCAGCTCCGGAAGCGTCTCGGTCATGACTGGCCCTCTCGTTTCACTCCATTGTGGACGAATTGGTCGATGGCGGGGGCGATCACCGCGAGGACCGACTCGGCGGCCTCGGACGCGGAATGCGTCGGCAGCACCAGGTGGCTGAGCGACAGCCGGACCACCGTTTCGGCGAGCAGCGCGGCGGCCTCCTGGGTGAGCCGGGGTTCGAGCGCGAGGTACTGCTGCGCCGCGAGTTCGGCCGACGCGGTGAGGATCGGTTCGCCGCGCGAGGTCAGCAGGGGGAGCAGGTCCTCTCCCGCCTCGGTGCCGAGCGCCGCCGCGATCAGCCGGTTCTCCCTGGCGTGTTCGATCGTGTAGACGACCGCGCCGCGGATGCCCGTGAGCAAACTCTCGGCGTCCTCGAACCGGCAGCGGATGCCGTCGAGGAACTCTGCCGCGACGCGCAGCGCGACGGCCTGCGTGAGCGCCGCCTTGCTGCCGAACTCGTTGTAGACCGTCTGCCTGCTGACCCCGGCTTTCGCGGCCACGTCGGCCATCCGGAGACCCTGATGGCCGCGATCGGGGAGCAGGTCCGCGGCCGCGTCGAGCAGCGTTTCGCGAAGTGTCGCCTTGGTCCGCTCGGTGAAGCTGGTCACACCGCCAGCTTGACACAGACTGAATCTGTGTCAAGAACCTTTACCTGGATGGTGCACGTGTACAGCGGACGGTCCGGAACTGTCGGTCCGGACAGCTACCGTGTGGGACGTGGGCATCACGGTGGGGTTCGACCTCGACATGACATTGATCGATCCGCGGCCGGGCATGGTCGCGGCGATGAACGCGCTGGGCAAGAAGTCCGGGCTGGCGTTCGACGGGGAAGCGTTCGCCTCGAACCTCGGGCCGCCGCTCGATCAGGCGCTGCGCGATTTCGGCGCGCCCGAGGACCGGATTCCCGAGCTGATCTGGCAGTTCCGCGAGCTGTACCCGGAGACGGTCGTGCCGAGCACGGTCGCGCTCCCCGGCGCGGCCGAGGCGCTGGAGGCGGTCCGGGCGGCAGGCGGGCGGACGGTCGTGGTCACCGGGAAGTACGGGCCCAACGCGCAGATGCACCTCGACGCGCTGGGCATGAAGGTCGACGCGCTGGTGGGCGAGCTGTGGTCCACGCAGAAGGCGGCGGCCCTGCTGGAACACGAGGCACGGGCGTACGTCGGCGATCACCTCGGCGACGTACGGGGTGCGCGAGCGGCCAACGCGATGGCCGTGGCCGTGGCGACCGGGCCGTGCAGCCGCGAGGAATTGGCCGCCGAGGGCGCGGACGTGGTGTTCGACTCGCTGGTCGAGTTCCCCGGGTGGTTCGCCGGGACGTTCGTGGAGACCGCGGTGTAACCGCTGGTCAGCCGTGCTTTCCGGCGCGGGCTTCCTGGATCAGCGCGATCAGCCCGAGCAGGAGGCCGAGCGGGGTGATCACGCCGGCGGCCGCGCTGAGCCACACCGGCAGGTTCTCGAGTCCGGCGGCGAACAGCACGAACACTGTCGCCACGGCGAGCATGCCGATGGCGAACAGGCCGATGCCGAGCCGCATGAGGATCGGTTTGCCGGTCTGTTTCGCTGCGTTCTCCATGGGGTGAGAGTAACGGGACTATCCGCTTCTCCCCAGCGCCTGTGGCGAGATACGCTTATCGGACGCGCGCCTCGAGATCGCTCGGGGCGCGTTCGTCGTGACCTGCACAGCAGAAGGACTGGTGAGGGAAGTGCCGACCGGCAAGGTCAAGTGGTACGACGCGGAGAAGGGGTTCGGCTTCGTCACGCAAGACGGCGGTGCGGACGTCTACATCCGCAAGGCCGCGCTGCCCCACGGCGTGGAGGGCCTGAAAGCCGGGCAGCGGCTCGAGTTCGGCGTGGCCGACGGCAGGCGCGGACCGCAGGCGCTCTCCGTCCGGTTGCTGGACCCGCCGCCGTCGGTCGCCGAGGCGCGCCGCCGACCCGCGGAGGAGCTGCACGGCCTCGTCGAGGACATGATCAAGCTGCTGGAGCTGAAGGTCCAGCCGGACCTGCGGCGCAACCGGTACCCGGATCGCAAGAACACCAAGCAGATCGCGGAGATCATGCGGGCGGTCGCGCGCGACCTCGACCCGTGATCAGTCACGCCACCGCTTGAAACAGTGAAGGGCTCCGTGCGGGAATCTCCCCGCGCGGAGCCCTTCACGGCTTTTGGCCGGATCAGGCAGGCTGGACCTGCAGCGACCACAGCGCCGTCGTGACGGCTTCCGCGTCGTTCGGGTCGCCGGTGCGGCTGATAACCGACGCCTGTGCGATTTCGACCACCACGATCTGGTCGTCCTTCGCGGGCGGCGTCGCGGTGTAGGCGTAGCGGTCGCGGGAGGTGATGATGTCCTCCTTGAGCGGCTGGGGCTCGCCCTTGCCGTTCACGTACTGCACGGTGACCTTCCACGGCGTCTCGGCGATTTCCTTCGGCACCGAGATCTGCACCGAGCGGCCCGGCCGCACCTTGAGCTTGCCGGTCGCGCCGGGGTTGGCCGCGCAGACGCCGGACTTGATGTCGCAGTTGCCGATCGGGGCGACGTTGATCGTGTGCCCGTCGGCGTAGAAAGTCACCTCGGCCGGGCCCGGCGCGGAACAGCCGGCCACCGCGAAACCACCGGCCGCGAGCACGGCCACCACCCGGGAACGTCGCATGGCCCGAGATTACCGGCGGCCCCGCGCGGGCCCCGGGGCGGGGAAGCTGCCGGTCGGCTCCGGGCGCAATGGGCGATTTCCGCCGAGGCCGGGCAGCAGCGAACCGCCGCGCTGCACCAGGAACGTCTGCGTGAGGCCGACCGCGAGCAGGAGCGTCACGACCAGGAAGCCGATCCAGTACGTCGGCGGCAGCAGCAGCCCGACCGCGCCGCCCATGCACCACGACAGCTGCAGCACCGTCTCGGAACGCCCGAACGCCGAGGCGCGCGACTGCTCCGGCAGGTCCTCCTGGATCACCGCGTCGAGGCTGATCTTCGCCAGCGCGCTGGCGGTCGCGCCGATGAGACCGACGATCGCCGCCGTGGCGAGGCCCGGCAGCAGCGTCGCGATCAGCGTCGTCACGACACACGCCGCCACGCAGGCCACGATCACCTGGTCCGCCGAACCGAAGTGCAGCCGCGAACCCAGTGCGTTGCCGACGAATCCGCCGACGCCCGCGGCCGCGCCGATGATGCCCAGCAACAGCAACTGCACGAACGGGCTGTGCCCGGCGTGCTCGGTCTGCGCCTTCACCGCGAAGGCGGCGAACATCATCAGGAAGCCGGTCAGCACGCGGACGGAACCGTTGCCCCACAAGGCAACGACGATGTGGCGTCCCATCGGCTGGCGCTGCCGCTTCTGCTTCGGCTCCGGCCGCGCGGACAGCGACGTCGGGACTTCGCCCTCGGTCACCTCGACCCACGACGGGATCCGCATCGACTGCACGGCCGCGGCCACGCAGATCACCGCGGTGAACCACAGTGCGCCCGAGGAGTTGGAGAGGCTGCTCACCCCGCTGGCCAGCGCGCCGAACACGCCGCCCGCGATCAGGCCGAAGACGGTGATCCGCGCGTTGGTCTTCGACAGCGTGATCTCCGGCGGCACCACGCGCGGCGTGACCGCCGCCTTCAGCACGGTGAACGACTTCGACAGCACCATCATCCCGAGCGCCGCCGGGTACAGCAGCCAGTCGTCGAAGTGCAGCGCCATCACCACGGCCATCAGGCCCTGGCCGATCGACGAGACGCACATCGCGAGCCTGCGGCCGCGCTGGATCCGGTCCAGCGCCGGGCCGATCACCGGCGCGACGAGCGCGAACGGCGCGATTGTGATCAGCAGGTACAGCGCGACCTTGCCCTTGCTCTCGCCGCTGGTCGCGGCGAAGAACAGCGTGTTGGCCAGCGCGATCGCCATCGCCGCGTCGCTGGCGTAGTTCAGCATCACCGCGTACATCAGCGAGGTGAGACCGGACTTGTCCGCGCCGTCTGCCTTGGTGGCGCGCTGGAACGCGCCGATCGCCTGTCCGCTCAGCTGACGGCTGCGCAGCGCGGCGACCCGCGTGACGGTGAGCTTCTTCGGCAGCTTCGGGACCGACCCGGCGCCGGGGACGGCGGTGGTGTTGAAGGCCTCGTCCTGCTCGTCTTCGACGCGTGGCTCGCCCGCGTAGCCGCCGGTGTCGTAGTGCTCGTAGCCGGCGCTGCCGGGACGGTCGTCGTACGGCCGCGGGTGGACGGGCTCGGTGCGGTGGTCGCGCGGCGGGTATGGCCGGGCGCCGCGCGGGGGCGGCGGCGGACGGTGTCCCATCGGGACAGCGCCGGTGGGCGCTTCCTCGGCGTTCGGCGGGAACGGCGGCGCGTCGTCGTAGAACGCGCTGCGCGGCTCCGGCCGTCCGGGATAACCGCGGGGAGGGCGCTGATCGACGTGCTCGGGCCGCGGTTCGGCCGGGCGGCCGCGCGGAGGTTCGGGCTGGATGCGCTCCGGCCGGGCCCGCGGCGGTTCCGGCGCGTACTCCGGCGGCGCCTGGCGAACGCGCTGGTCAACGGCCTGATCGACCCGGGTCGGCGGGGTGTCGCGCCACGAGCGGGCCTGCGCCGCGCCGGGCTCGGGAGTCCAGCGGCGCTTCTTCTTCCCACGGCCTTTGCCCGACTGCCCGCCGAGGGGGCTGTCGGAACCGGAGCGCGAGCTGAAGAGGGCCACGGTTCAATCCTGCCTCATCGAGGTCACGTACCGCCCGCTCACGTGCCGGTTCGCTGATTTTCCGGGACGAACTTCACGCGGAACGACGTCGGCCACAGCTTCCCGGTCAGCAGGAATTCGTCCGTGCCCGGGATCGCGGCGATGCCGTTCAGCACGTCCTCGCCGGGCCGGGACGGCGTGCGGAGCTTGCCGGCGTCGATCTTCGCGGTGATCCGTCCGGTGCCGGCGTCGATGCGCAGAATGGTTCCGGTCTGCCAGACGTTCGCGTAAACGGTGTCGCCGACGCACTCCAGTTCGTTCAGCTGGTCCTGGCCGACGTCGACGGAACCGGTGACCGCAAACGTTTGCGGGTCGCGGAAGGTGAGCATCGACGACCCGTTGCTCATCACCAGCCGCCCGCTGGGCTGATGGCACAGTCCCCAGCCCTCGCCGTCGTAGTGCACGCGCCGCAGTTCGGCGAGCGTCTGGGAGTCGCGTTCGATCGCGATCCCGTCGCGCCAGGTCAGCTGCCACAGCTTCGGCCCGAGCACGGTGATGCCCTCGGCGAACAACGGCGACGGCACCGTCACCTGTTTGGCTGGTGTTCCGCCTGCCGGTCCCGCGGTGAGCGCGGACTTGCCTTCGAGTCCGCGGCTCTCGTACAGCGTCGTGCCGGAGTACTCGAGTCCTTCGGTGAAGGCGGTCGAGTCGTGCGGCAGCGTTCCGAGCACCTGGACGGTGAGCTGTTCGGGCTGGGCGGGCGCGGCTTGGGTGCCCGCGCATCCGCCGAGCAGGGCGGCGGCCACCAGGGGCCAGACGATCCGGGTTCGCACGAGGAACAGCCTGGCACGGGCGGCGCGGATGCGTGCGGCACAATTGGGGGTATGACGCTGCTGTTGACCCTGGACGACGGCTCTCTCCACCGGAAGCTCGCGGACGCTGTCGAGGCCGCGCGGGAGGCCGTGCTGGCGGAAGCACCCGCTGACCAGGTCGGCGAGCACGTCGGAGTGGAACGCGAGGACGCGGTTTCCGCGAGCCACCTCTTCGAAGCCTCGGTGCCCGGATACCGCGGCTGGCGCTGGTCGGTCACCGTCGCGGTGGCCGGGCCGGACGAGCCGGTCACGGTGAGCGAACTGGTGCTGCAGCCGGGCCCGGAGGCCCTGGTCGCGCCCGCGTGGGTGCCGTGGGAGCAGCGGGTGCGCGCCGGGGACCTCGGCGTCGGCGACCTGTTCCCCGCGGACAAGGACGACCCGCGCCTCTCGCCCGCGTATCTCCAGTCGGACGACCCGGCCGTCGAGGAAGCGGCGCACGAGGTCGGCCTCGGCCGGGTGCACGTGCTTTCGCGCTACGGCAGGCTCGACGCGGCCGCCCGCTGGCACGGCGGCGAGTTCGGCCCGCGTTCGGACATGGCCCGTAGCGCGCCCGCGACCTGCGGGACTTGTGGGTTCTTCGTCCCGCTGGCTGGGTCGCTGCGCGGCGCCTTCGGGGCGTGCACGAACGACATCGCGCCCGCGGACGGGCACGTCGTGGACGTGGCTTACGGATGCGGCGCGCACTCCGAGGTGCGGGTCGAGGTGACGTCCTCGGTTCCCGTCGCGGAGCTGGTTTACGACGATTCGCTGATCGACTTCACGCCCGCTCCGGAGCCGGCTCCGGAACCGAGCGTCGCCGCGGACCCGGCGGTGGTGGAAGAGGCGGCGGCCGCGGCGGCCGAGGAGACCGCTGAGGTCGCGGCGGTGGAGCCGGAGGCGGCCGCGGAGGTGGCGGTCGAGGAAACTGCCGTCGAGGTGGCTGCCGAGCCGGCTTCGGACGCGGCGGAGGAGTCTGCGGCGAAGGAGCCGGACGTCGTCGAGGCTTCGGCGGCGGGCACTGCTGCCGAAGTGGTCGTCGAGGCCGTTGCTCCGGACGCTTCTGATGCGACTTCGGACGAGGACGACTCCGACGGGAGCGATGTCCTCCGGTGAACGAAGTCGCTGGGGGAGCGGCTGATCCTTTCGGGACAGTCCGGCTGCGGGAAGCGGCGCTGAGCGCCTGGCGCGATTCGCCCACCCGCTTCACCGAGGACACCAACTCGGAACGCGACCTGCGCGTCGGCGCGTACCGCGACCGGTTGTTCGTCGAACTCGCGCAGAACGCCGCCGACGCCGCGCAAATCGCGGGCGAACCGGGGCGGATCCGGGTGTCCGTTGTGGACGGTGAACTGCGGTTCGCCAACACCGGCGCGCCGCTGGACACCCGAGGGGTCGAATCGCTGGCGTCGTTGCGGGCGTCGGCCAAGGAAGGGACCGTCGGCCGGTTCGGGGTCGGATTCGCGGCCGTGCTGACCGTCACCGACGAACCCCGGGTCGTTTCGACCTCGGGCGGGGTCGCGTTTTCCGCGCAGCGCACCCGGGAGGAATCCGGCCGGGACGGCGACGTTCCGGTGCTACGGCTGCCGTTTCCCGTCACGGAACAGCCGCCTGCCGGATTCGCCACCGAAGTGCGGTTGCCGCTGAAGGAGTCCGGGCAGGGTCTGCTCGACAGTCTGGCGAACGAGATCGAAGACCTCCTGCTGGCCCTGCCGTGGCTCGCCGAGGCCGAAGTGGACGGTCGCAAGTGGACTCGAAGCGGCGACGAGATCGTCGAGATCACTTCGCCGACCGGGCAACGACGGTGGCTGAAGCACGGAGTCTGGGCCGTTCCGGTCGACGCCGACGGCGTCCCGCAGTCACTCGAAGACGATGTGCTGCACGCGCCGACGCCGACCGACGAAGGCCTTTCGCTCCCGGCCCGGTTGATTGCCGAAGTGCCCCTGGAGCCGTCTCGCCGCCGGGTGCTTCCCGGCGCGGAGCTCACTCGCGCGCTGGAGAGGGCGGCGAGTGAATACGTCGAACTGGTCCGGGCAGTCAAAGCGGAACACCGGCCGACCTTGGTCCCCGCCGCGGGATTCCCGCTGTCCACTGTGGACTCACAGCTGAAAGACCTGGTTTACACCTCGCTCGCGCAGGAACCCTGGCTGGCCACTGTGGACGGTCAGGAAGTCTCCGGACAGCAGGCGCGGGTGCTCGACGTCGACGGGCTGGCTCCGCTGCTGGCCGACGTCATCCCGGGCTTGGTGCAAGCGAATCCCCGGCTGCTCAAGCCGGTCTCCGCGCACATCCTCGGCATCGGCGACGTCCTCGAAGTGCTGACTGGGATCGATCGCGAACCCGGCTGGTGGCAGAAGCTGTACGCGGAGCTGGCGGTCGCGGTCGAGAGTCACGCGCTCAGCGCGAATCAGCTCGACGGACTGCCGGTCCCGCTGTCGGACGGGCGGACGTTGCCGGGCGTCAAGGGCGCGCTGCTCGTCGACGGCAGCAGTGAACTCCGCGAACTTCTGTCCGATGTGGACGTTCCCGGCCTCCGGCTGGTGCACCCAGGCGCGGCGCATCAGTTGCTGGAACTGTTGGGAGCCAAGCACGCGGACGCGCGGCAGCTGCTCGAAGCGGAACAGCTGCAGTACGCGGTCGAGCACAGTGTCGCCGACGTTCAGTCCGGTTTGGACGGAATGAACCTCGCGGGCGCGGTGCTCCGGCTGGTCACCGATTGCGGCGATCAGGCGCCGGAGTGGATCGGCGCGCTGGCACTGCCCGCGGAGGACGGCTGGCGGCGCGCGGACGAACTGGTGCTGCCGACGTCGCCGTTGCTGGATGTCATCGACCCCGAGGTGTTCGAGCCCGGCGGCGCGCTTTCCGTGCTGGACGAGGAATTCGCCGAAGATTGGCCGACGGGAACCCTCGTCGCGGCGAAGGTGCTCGACTCGTTCGCGGTCGTGCTGGACGAGGATCCGCACGAACCCGACCACCACCTGCCGGACGAAGAGCAGTGGTGGGATTCGTTCGAGCAGCCGCCGACGACGGTCGTGTCCATTCGCGACCTCGACCTCGTCGCGGACGACGCCTGGCCGGACGCGCTCCGCTTGATCGCGTCCCGGCCGGAAACGTGGCAGGCACTGCACAGCCCGGACGGCCACGCGGGCTGGTGGCTCGCGCGGTACGCCCTGCTGGCCGGCGAAGCCCCCGGCGCGTGGCGGCTCGCTTCGGCGACCGCGCTGGCGGGCCTGTACGAACCGGTCCCCGACCTCGAGTTGAGCGACGATCTGCTCCGCGCCGTCGGCGTCCGGACCGGACTGGACCTGGAGACCGCGGAGGACGTCACCGACCTGCTCGAACGACTCGGCGACCCGCAACGGACGCCGACCCCGGGCTTGGTCGCCCGCGCACACGCGGCGTTGGTGGCCGCACCGATCGACGTCTCCGACGTCGACGCCCCCGCCCGAGTCCGCGCGGCGGACGGGAGCGTCGTCGAGGAAGCCGTGGTGCTGGACGTGCCATGGGTCGCGGCTGCCCTGGACCCGGCGAAGATCCTCGTCGCGCCCGCGGATCCGGAGCGACTGGCGGAACTCCTCGACGTCCCCGTCGCGAGCAGCCTGAAAGCCGAGGTCGAGAGCACCGGCGAGTACGTCGCGTGGGCCGACCTGCCCGCCCTCGCGCTCGCCGCGGACCAACTCGGCATCACGCTGCCGGACGGCGGGGTGCTGCTGCACGACCCGCTCACGGTAACGGTCGAGGGTGCTTCGGCGGAGGTGCCGTGGTGGTCAGACGACCGACTGCACGCGGCGGACACGTCCGAGGGGCTGGCGCGCGCGTTCGCGTGGGCGAGTGATCGGTGGGGCGAGCGTTATCGCATCACGGCGTTGCTGGAAGATCCGGCGCCGCGGACGCTGCTGAACTGACGTCGTGAGTGCCTAGGCCGGTTAGAACCGGCGTAAACACGCACGAGCCCTAAAGCCGCTGCGCCGATTTGGACCCGCGCCGAGCGGCCGCGCGCTGCCAGAAAATAATCCCGAACCCGATGAACCCGAGCGCGATCCCGGCGAGGCACGTCTGCACCCACACGCCCTCGCTGGTGAAGAAAAGCACCACGAGCGCGACAAGCCAGAGCGCAGTACCTACGATCACCACCGGCGTCAGGTCGGTGAGCCGCTTCGGCAGGTCCGGCGTGTGCCGCAGGGCGGCCGGAGTGTCCGGGGCGCTGGTCGGTTCTTCCACGGGCCAGAGTTTACCCGGACGGAAACAGCGAGACAGGCGGGGAAATGGCGGAGCAGCGCGAGCGGGCGGGGTCCACACTGGACCGCTTCTTCCGGATCAGCGAACGCGGGTCGAGCACCGGGCGGGAGATCCGCGGCGGTGTGGTCACGTTCGTGACGATGGCCTACATCGTGGTCCTCAACCCGCTGATCATCGGCAGTTTCGCGGCCGACACCCCGTCCGCGCACAAGGACGTGCTCGGCCACATCCTCCCGGTGCCGCAGGTCGCGGCGGTGACCGCGCTCGTCGCGGGCGTGCTGACGATCCTGATGGGGCTCGTCGCGAACTACCCGTTCGGCATCGCGACCGGGCTCGGCATCAACAGCCTGCTCGCGGTCACCATCGCGCCGCAGATGAGCTGGCCGGAGGCGATGGGCCTGGTGGTCATCGAGGGCGTGATCATCGTCCTGCTCGTGCTCACCGGCTTCCGCACCGCGGTGTTCCGCGCCGTGCCGCCCGCGCTCAAATCCGCGATCGCGGTCGGCATCGGGCTGTTCATCTGCCTGATCGGGCTGGTCGACGCCGGGTTCGTGCGCAGGCTGCCGGACGACGCGCACACCACGGTGCCGGTCGGGCTCGGCATCGGCGGTTCCATCGCCTCGTGGCCGACCGCGGTGTTCGTCGTCGGGCTGCTGCTCACCGCGGTGCTCGTGGCCAAGAAGGTCAAGGGCGCGATCCTGATCGGCGTGCTCGGCTCGACGGTCCTCGCGATCGTGGTCGAGGCGATCGTGAAGGCCGGACCGTCGAACGGCACCGACCCGAAGGGCTGGAACCTCGGCTACCCGGCGCTGCCGAGCAAGGTCATCGGCCTCCCGGACCTGTCGCTGGTCGGCGACGTGTCGTTCGGCGCGTGGACCCGGTTGCCGATCATCACCGTGGTGCTGCTCGTCTTCACCCTCGTGCTCGCGGACTTCTTCGACGCCATGGGCACGATGACTGGCCTCGGCAAGGAAGCCGGTCTGGTCGGCAAGGACGGGCAGCTCCCGAACGTCGGCAAGGCGCTGTTCGTCGAGGGCCTCGCGGGCGCGGCCGGCGGGTTCGGCTCGGCCAGCTCGAACACGGTGTTCGTGGAATCCGCATCGGGTATCGCGGAGGGCGCGCGGACCGGTCTGGCGAACGTCGTGACCGGTCTGCTGTTCATCGCCGCGATGTTCCTGACCCCGCTGTACCAGGTCGTGCCGGTCGAGGCGGCGGCTCCGGCGCTGGTCGTGGTCGGCGCGCTGATGATGGCGCAGGTCCGCGACATCGACTTCACCGATTTCAAGATCGCGCTGCCCGCGTTCCTGACCATCGTCGTCATGCCGTTCACGTACTCGATCGCCAACGGCATCGGCGCCGGATTCGTCAGCTACGTCGTGATCCAGGCGGTCACCGGCAAGGCCCGCAAGGTGCATCCGCTGATGTGGGTGATCGCGGTGGCGTTCGTGGCCTACTTCGCCGTCGGGCCGATCCAGGCCGCACTCAGCTGACCGGCGGACTGTGCTGATCGTTACTAGTCCGACCACAGTCACGGCCTCATGGCTTTTGTAGCAACGGTTACGTGCCGGGGTGGGGGCGGCCTGCTTTTGGTCGGACTAGTAAGCACCCGGGCGCAGGTCGTGAGGTATGCTAACTATATGTCCGGCGACCCGCACGAGCGTTCCCTGGCGAGCCGCTTGCGTCTCGCGGTGGTGCGGCTCAACCGCCGTCTCCGGGCACAGCGGGTGGCTGACGACGTGTCGCTCACGCAGATCGCGGCGTTGTCCACCCTGCACAAATGCGGCCCGCTGACCCCCGGTCAGCTCGCCGCGAAGGAAGGCGTCCAGCCGCCCTCGATGACGAGGGTCATCGCCGCGCTCGAGGAGATGGGGTTCGTCGAGCGCAGGCCGCACCCGACTGACGGCCGCCAGGCCATCGTCGAGCTGTCCGACGACGGGCTCACGTTCGTGCGCAAGGCCATCTCGGTGCGGGAGGCGTGGCTGGACCGGCAACTGGCCGAACTCGGCGAGGAAGAGCTCGAAGTGCTCTCCCGAGCCGCGGAGATCATCGACAGGATGGCGGGGAACTAGCACAGGTGACCACCACGGGTAGCGAAACAGGATGTCCGGCCCAATCCACTGCTACCCGGGACACGGCACCGCCGCCGTCCAGTTCCGCTCCACCCGGCCCCTCTTCCGTCCCGGCCGGGAAATCGTCTTCCGCCGCGGAATCCCCGGAGACCAAGACCCGCCGCACGATGTTCTCGTCGCTGCGCGTGCGGAACTACCGGCTCTTCTTCAGCGGCCAGGTCATCTCGAACATCGGCACCTGGATGCAGCGCATCGCCCAGGACTGGCTGGTGTTCACGCTGTCGGGCAACGACCCGGTGGCGCTCGGCGTCGCGGTCGCGCTGCAGTTCATCCCGACCGTGCTGCTGTCGCTGTGGGCGGGCGTGCTCGCCGACCGGGTCGACAAGCGCAAGCTGCTGATGCTCATCCAGGCGGCGAACTGCCTGCAGGCCGTGCTGCTCGGCGTGCTCGACCTGACCGGCGTCGCCCAGCTCTGGCACGTCTACCTGCTGTGCGTGATGCTCGGGACGACCTCGGCGATCGAGGTGCCGACGCGCCAGTCGTTCGTCGCCGAGATGGTCGGCCGGGACCAGGTGGCGAACGCGGTCGCGCTCAACTCGTCGATCTTCAACATGGCCCGCATCGTCGGACCGGCCATCGCCGGGTTCGCGATCACCTGGGTCGGCACCGGCTGGCTGTTCATCGCGAACGCGGCGAGCACGCTCGCGGTGATCACCGGGGTCGCGCTGATGAACCCGGCGAAGCTGTTCCGCGGTCCGGCGATCCCGCGCGCCAAGGGTCAGCTCATGGAGGGCCTGCGCTACGTGCGCGGACGGCCGGACCTGGTGACGGTCATGGTGCTGATGTTTTTCGTCAGCACGTTTGGCATCACCTACTTCACGTCGCTGCCGATCGTCGCCGCGAACGTCTTCCACACCCAAGCCGACGGGTACGGCCTGCTGTCGACGCTCGTCGCGGTCGGCACCTTCACCGGTGCGCTGGCGTCGGCTCGGCGCGGGGTGAAGAGCCGTCCCCGGGTGCGGCTGATGCTGGTGTCGGCGGCGCTGCTCGGGGTGTTCGAGTTCGTCACCGCGTTCATGCCGACGTACCTGGCGTTCGGGATCGGGCTGATCCCGCTCGGGTTCGCCACGATCACCTTCCTGAACACGGCGAACGCGCTGGTGCAGACGTCGGTGTCGCCGGAGATGCGCGGCCGCGTGATGGGCATCTACGTGCTGGTGCTGATCGGCGGCAACCCGATCGGCGGGCCGATGACCGGCTGGATGGCCGACGCGTTCGGCGGCCGGTCGCCGTTCTACATCGGCGGGGCGATTTCGGCGATCGCGGCGGTGGTGTGCGCGGTGGTGCTGATCCGGCGCGGCGGCGTCCGGATGCCCCGGCGGCTCGGCAACGGCCTGCGAATCCTGTCGCGGGAACGGGTCTGACCTGCGGAAATGGCTGTCCGAAGGCAGCGGAGACCGCCGAAAGTCGTCACTCGTGAGGGTGAGACTGAGGTCTCCGCTGGGACGGGCTTGCCTCGGTTGGTGAGGTTAGGCTAACCTCATACATGTCCGCTTCGTGGTGGGAGCGGCAGTCAGTTCGGGAACGGACAGAGCCCCGCGACCTGGGAACCCCGGGACGCGGGGCTCTGTTCATGGTCGGGGCTCTTCCCCGCGAGGGCAAGGCCGTTCACGGGGTGAGCGTCAGGACGGGTGCGGGGTCGGGGTCTCCAGCGGATGCTCGCCGGGCCGCATCGGGAGCCGGCGCAGCCGCAGGCCGAAGTACACGTGGTAGGCCACCCGAACGGCATCGTCGTTCGGCAGCAGCACCTCGTGGCGCACGCCGTCGACCGTCTCGATCAGCCGGTCGCCGGACAGCGTCACGCGGCCCTGGGCGGTCGGGCGCGAGCACGTGAGGGTCTGCGTGAAGTGCGACTGCGGCGACGTCGACTGCCACCACGCCATCGGCGCGAAGTCCGACAGCTGCCGTGGGCGGCGCTCCAAGCGGTACTCGGGCTTGCCGTCGCGCAGGACGTCCACGTCGCCGTACGGGGCGTCCAGGAGGAGGTATTCGCCCTCTGGATCGCTCTGCGGCTCGACCGCGGACAGCGCGAGCGGCTGCCGGCTGAACTTGCCGAAGCCGACGTCCACCAGGTACTGCTCCTCGCCGAGTTGGACGAGGATGGCGGCGTGGTCGAGCGGCGGTCCGGGCACCCCGGCGTCGTTGAAAACGCGAGCCGCGTGCAGCGTCGCGGCGAAGCCCAGCTCTCGCAGCAGGGCGGCGAAAAGACCGTTCAGCTCGTAGCAGAATCCGCCGCGATGGTGGCGCACGAGCTTGTCGAAGAGCGCTTCTTCGGTGAGTTCGATGGGTTCCCCGAGGTGCACGCTGAGGTTCTCGAACGGGACGTGCATCAGGTGCCGCTCCTGCAGCAGGCGCAGCGCGGCCAGGTCAGCCGCCGGAGGCACCGGCAGGTCCAGGCGAGCGAGGTAAGCGTCGACGTCCATGGGTTCCACTCTCACACCTCCAGTGCACTCCAGGTCAAGCGAAAAAACGGGGTCCGGCCTGTCGCCAGGCCGGACCCCGGGGTGCCGCTGGCCTCAGCTGAGCAGGAGGCCGTTGCCGCCGGCGACGGCGTTGTCGAAGCGCTTGCTGATCTCGGCCCAGTTGAAGATGTTCCACAGGGCGTTGACGTAGTCCGGCTTCACGTTCTTGTAGTCCAGGTA